>CAZHKX010000184.1:0-1542 GCA_964532805.1 uncultured Clostridia bacterium | reverse complement strand
CTACTTCGCCGAAGTGGAGCAGGCGGCGTTCAACCCCGCAAACGTAGTCCCGGGCATAAGCTTCTCGCCCGACAAGATGCTTCAGGGAAGGCTATTCTCATATGGAGACGCCCAGAGATACAGGCTGGGAGTGAATCACCACCAGATACCGGTCAACGCCCCCAGGTGCCCGGTCAACAGCTACCACCGTGACGGTCAGATGAGGGTGAACGCGAATGCCGGGGCCACCATAGGCTATGAGCCCAACAGCTACGGCAAGTGGAGCGAGCAGCCGGAGTATCAGGACCCGCCGCTTAAGCTCAATGGAGATGCATGGAACTGGAACTTCCGGGACGACGATGATGATTACTACACCCAGCCCGGCAAGCTCTTCAGGCTGATGAGCCCGGCCCAACAGAAGGTGCTCTTCGAAAACACAGCAAGGGCGATGGGAGACGCCCCGCGCCACATCAAGGTAAGGCACATAGCCAACTGCCTTAAAGCCGACCCCCGGTACGGTAGGGGCGTGGCGGATGCCCTCGGAATACCGCTTGGGGAAGTAGAATAGCCCTCTTACGTAAGAAGCGCCCGGGGATCATCCCTCGGGCGCTTCGCTTCCTATGTGCTTCTTAATGTCTACTTCCTGTCCTCGACTGTAACAACAAGCCCGTTCGGTAGGCATGCAGCAAGGTCCATCTCGTCGTTGACCCAGCCGTGCTTGACGCAGAGCTTATCCGGGCAAGGGGAGGATATGAACCTTATGCCCCTCTCCTCGTCATACTCCAGGGTCGAGATGCCGATCCTTCCTTCCAGTTCAAACTGCCCTTCAGGAAGCTGGCCTGCCAATGGCGGCCATGGGTAGCTTGCCGCGACCTGACCTCTTTCGGCATCCTTCTCGAACCTTTTGATGGTTATCACCATTGCCGAATCGGAGCCTACCCTTGCCTGAGCTATCCTGTCGGAAAGGATTATCGCGCCCCATGCGGTAGCTGCAAGCACCAGCATGACGGCTGCGGTGCCGATGAGCGACCTCCTGCCGTAAGCAGATGACAGCCCAGCTGTGTTCAGCGAGAAGCCCTTCAGCTTGCTTAGCGCCATGAAGGCATAGACGCCCGCAAGGCCGGTAAAATATCCCGTAGGCAGCGCTATGGCGAGCAGGTAAGGAAGCATGACGAAGACCTTCGAAGTTCCAGCAATCGCCGTGAACATCGCCAGCTGCGATATGTTGTGCGCGACGGCGCCCACCATGGATGCCGCGGCGATGAGCTTCGCCTGCCTTGCGGTGAGGGCCCTGAACGCGGACATGGCGATGCAGCTGCCTATGGCTCCGGCCATCGCCATGAAGAACGCCGTCGAGCCGAGGGTGCCTGACACCAGCCCACCCAGAGTGACCCTCGCAACTGCAAGGATGAGGGCGTTGACGGGCTCTAAGGCGTACAGGCACACCAGCGTCACAATGTTCGCTATGCCGAGCTTGGCCCCTGGAAGCGCTATGGGCACCGGAATTAGCGCCTCAAGGGCGTGAAGCCCCACCCCCAGGGCAAGAAGCATCGCTATCAGGAC
>CAZHKX010000183.1:0-1584 GCA_964532805.1 uncultured Clostridia bacterium | reverse complement strand
TGGCTCTCCCCTCTCATCAACTTCGATCACAGTATCGACGTTTCAATGTTCATCTATCCAGTCGAGGTCAAGGGCACTCTAGAACAACTTCGTCGTCGTATCGCTGAGATGGAAGCCGAGATCTCAGCTGACATCGAGCGTGGCCGCATTCCTCAAGCCTCAACCCAAGCCCAACTTGAAGACGCCAACTCCCTCCAAGAACAACTCGTCAAAGGCATTGAACGCTTCTTCCAGTTCTCTCTCTATATCACTATCTCAGCCGACTCTAAAAAAGAACTAGACACCGTCACCAGCCAAGTCCAAAGCCTTCTTGGGTCCTTAATCATCGTCAGTAAAATAGCCTCATATTCTCAAGTTGAAGCCTTCAAATCCACCCTCCCTTACTGTAAAGACAAGCTCCTTATAACCCGCAATATGGACACCACCGCCCTCTCCACCACCTTCCCCTTTACCAGCTCCGAACTCACCGACAACAAAGGAGTTCTTTTTGGAATCAACGAACACAACGAGTCACTCGTCATCTTTGATCGCTTCTCTATGGAAAATGCCAACATGCTTATCTTAGCCACTTCCGGTGCTGGCAAGTCTTATGCTGTCAAAATCGAAATCATGCGCTCGCTCATGTTTGGCACTCATGTCATCATCATCGACCCAGAAAACGAATATGAAATGCTTTGTAAAGCCGTCGGTGGTAACTACATTGCCTTCAATGTCAGCAGCAATCATAAAATCAACCCCTTCCAACTAGCCGACCCTGATAACAGCTCTGAAGACGAGATGGGTTACAAATACCTCTACCTCAACTCTCTACTCAAAATCATGCTCGGATCCATGTCAGCCGATGAAGACGCCATTTTAAACCAAGCTCTCGTCCTAGCGTACCAACAAAAAGGTATCACCCAAGACCCACTCACCCACGCTAAAGAACCTCCTCGCATGGAGGACCTTTATAAAGCTTTAATTGGTATGGAAGAGCCAGAAGCCATCTCTCTTTCTCGTCGTCTCGAAAAATACGTTAAAGGTGCTCTTAAGGGTATTTTCGATCAACAAAGCAATGTCTCCATCGACTCACCCATCACTGTTTTTACGCTCCGCGAACTCGCCGACGAGATTCGCCCCATCGTTATGTTCATGATCCTAGACTACATCTGGACCCAAATCCGTAAAGAACTCAAACGCCGTCTTCTAGTTGTTGACGAAGCCTGGTATCTCATGCGCCACGAAGACTCTGCCAAAGTCCTTCAAGGTTTGGTCAAGCGCGCTCGCAAATACTACCTTGGTGTCTCCATCATTTCCCAAAACGCCGATGACTTTTTAGGTTCTCCCTATGGCAAAGCCATCGTTACCAACTCAGCCATTCAGTTTTTAATGAAACAATCACCTGCCGCCATCGACGAAGTTGCCCAAGTCTTCTATCTCTCCCAGGGAGAACGCTCCCTCCTCCTTTCAGCCAATGTCGGAGAAGGCCTCTTCTTTGCAGGCCAAAACCATATTGCTCTCAGAGTTGTCGGTTCTCCCGATGAACACGCTCTTGCCACCAGTAAACCTCAAGACATCCTCGCCCGCCAACAGCAGGCCAAGAAG
>CAZHKX010000182.1:0-1591 GCA_964532805.1 uncultured Clostridia bacterium | reverse complement strand
CACCTTTGTCAACACCCTCTTCATCGGCTTTGTCGCCATGTTAGCTATTGGACTCGGGTTAAGTCTTGGTTTGGGTTCCAAGGACTTAGTTAAAACTATACTCGAAGATTGGTATAAGGACTTCAAGAAACAAGTCAGATAATCTTCATGACTAGTGCTCAAGCGCTTTTCCTTGGTATTGTTCAAGGGCTCACAGAGTTCCTGCCCGTTAGCTCCTCAGGCCATCTAGTTTTATTCCAATCATTCTTAGATATCTCCACACCTCCCCTTTTTTTTGATGTTTTAGTTCACGTAGGCACCTTGCTTGCCGTCCTTATTTATTTCCGTCATCAATTAATCAGTTTTACCAAAACCCATCTATCCCAGCTTATTATCGCTACCGTTCCCGCTATCATTGTTGGCCTAGCTATTTACACCACCTCTCTTGAAATATTCACCAATCTCTACTTAACCAGCCTGTCCTTCCTGCTAACCTCTGTCTTACTCTTTCTTACCACCAAAGTTAATACGACTACCCCAGTTAAAACGACCGCCTCAACCACATCCATTAAAATCACCCCCATAAAAGCATTATTTATCGGAATCTTTCAAGCTATTGCCATCCTCCCTGGTGTCTCACGTTCAGGTTCCACTATCTCTGCCGGGATCTTTTCAGGTCTCTCAAAAAATACAGCCTTCACCTTTTCTTTTATATTAAGCATCCCCGCCATACTTGGCGCTTTAGTGTTAAACCTTACTGACACCTCAAACTTAGACGTTACCCTAACTCTACCCTCTTTAATCGGTTTCTCTGCTGCTCTCATCTCTGGCCTTGTTAGTCTTTGTCTTCTAAACTATGTTCTTAATCGCAAAAATCTCCTGCCCTTTGCCATCTACACCTATCTTCTTGGCTCATTTCTTTTAGGTCTTAGTTTATAAACTCCACTTTTAATCGACTCTTAGATAACCTCAACAAACACTCAACCACTCAGTTTTCTCACCTGAATACCACAAAAACCCCGTCCACAACGGGGCTTTTGTTTCTTAAAGCAAAAAATGCTTAGAACTCTGACACGTCAGCACCGATCAAAAACATACCGGTACCACAAGTCTCACAAACGGCCTTAACGGCTTTTTTACCATTTTTCATGGTTACTTGTTCGTGATTTTTTCCATTTCTCTTTTCGCGACACTTAACACAATACATCTGTCTTGCCATTACAATCTCACCTCCTTTCTCAAAAGCTTCAAGGGCAGGTCACCCCGCCATTCTGCCGGGTTAGCTTAATAACTAAGGCTTAAGGAAGTACCATAAGGCTACCTCCACGCCTACAGCAAGCATAGTTAGCCACAAACTCTTTGTCAAGTCTGCTCGAAGCCATCGGATCTCTTGTTTATCGCTATCAGCAACATCTTTTAAACTAACCACCTTTTTCTTTCTACTCACCAACTTTCGGTTACTCGCTCTTACCTTATCCCTTCTTGTTCGTCTTTTTTTCATGGCTCCATTTTATCATTGCCAATTGACCCCTTATCCAACCTCAAGTTACAATCACAGCAGTCATGAACCTCGAACCCTATTATCCCTATATCATTACTCTCGCATTTATCT
>CAZHKX010000181.1:0-1607 GCA_964532805.1 uncultured Clostridia bacterium | reverse complement strand
GGGGGTGCGGACGTTTTCTTGGACAACCTAGATAGCAAGTCCCAAGTTTCTCCGGTATTCCATAGGACTTATTCCCCCAAGAGATAGCTTAATCCTGCCGTTGTTGTACCAGTGAAGGTAATCATCCAGGTCATTCATGAATCTAGTGATGCTAACCCCAACCCATGACCGATTGTAGAAGAACTCGTTCTTGATCCTACCGAATAGCCCCTCACACGCTGCGTTGTCCGGTGAACAACCCTTCTTAGACATCGATTGCACCAGCCCCGAACGTTTAATCCGTTCTAGGAAGCCAGGCCAACGATAATGGCCTCCTCTGTCAGAGTGCAGGATTGGGTGCTCTCCTTCACCAAGGGTGCTTGTTGCCATATCAAGCATGCTGTTAACCATATCAGCATTCGGACTGGTTGATATCGTCCAACTGACCAGTATTCCGTCAAAGCAATCCACAACGGGAGACAAGTATACCTTCCCAGAAGGTATGTGGAATTCGGTTATGTCTGTAAGCCACTTCATGTTCGGGTTAGCCGCATGGAAATCCCGCTCCAGCAGGTTGCTCGGCGCTGGAGTGCACTCTCCTTCGTAAGAGCTGTACTTTCGCCTGCGTGTCGCGAGCACAATGAGGTTGGCTGCAGCCATCAGAGACCTTACGACTTTCTCCGATACCCGCTTGCCTTCCCTTTTAAGAAGCTTGTGCATGCGGCGATACCCGTAGCAGCTGTTGTTCTCTCTGAAGAGCTCTATGATCCGCACTTTCAGCTGGTCGTATTTATCTTCAAGGCCCTTGATGGCGCATTGATAATAGTAACTGCTGCGCGAAAGACCCAGCTCTGCTAGCAGGTCATTAAGAGAATGCCTACTTCTTAGGGCGTCGATCAGCATCGCTTTCTCCTTGTTTGCCAGCTGTACCAGATCGACGCCCTGGCCTTTTTTTATGAGCTCAGCCGCCGCCTCCAGGATATCTAACTTAAGCTGTGCTCGGCGTATTTTAGCCTCCAAATCCTTCAGTTCCGCCAGCTTCTTATCCTTTTCCTCTGAAAGGCTAGTTTCTTGCTTATCCTTCTGCACCTTGTTACCGCCCTTGCCAAGCATTTTAGTTTTCCAGTTGTAGAGGCGCGCACGGCTTACTCCGATTGTCTCAGCTACCTTCTTTGCACTGCCGTCTCTGGAACATAGCGATATTACTGCATCTTGCTTCTGCTCCATAGTTAAGTGCGCAACGCTTCTCTTTTGTTTCACCTGCCGTGGACGCAATTCAACGCACCATAGCCTCAGGGTCTCCCTAGTCGGATAACCTATAGCCCGGACTGTGCGCGTCAAGCAACGCCCGTGCTCCAAGTAATAGTTTACCGCAGCCAACCGCTGCGCCAGCGTATACTTTGATACTCTGTGGCTCCTATCCTGAACCAATCCTGTTTCCTGTTCCTGCAGGTATTGCTTATGCCAGAGTTTAAGAGCCCCTCGACTTGGATAACCAAGCTCTGCAATTACGCTTGCAATGCTGTAATCATACTTGATAAGCAGTTCTATGGCCTTATTGCGCTTCTTGATGGAGTACATGGACATCCTCCTGTTCATTTATTGTCCAGGATTTTGTCCGCACCCCC
>CAZHKX010000180.1:0-1666 GCA_964532805.1 uncultured Clostridia bacterium | reverse complement strand
AGCAGGTGGATAAGTGGACTATGAATTGAAGCTGACTCCGGGGAGTCACAGCAGGAACTATTGGCGTGATTTCTTTCTCAGCCATGAACTGCTCTACTATCTGACTTGGCGGGATATCATGGTCAGATATAAGCAGACCGTGGTCGGTATCCTGTGGGCCGTGCTCCGTCCCTTCCTGACCATGCTGGTCTTTACCGTCGTATTCAGCCTTCTTGTGCGCGTGCCGGGGCCGGACGGCGTTCCCTATTCGCTGCTCGTCCTCTCGGGGCTAACCCCGTGGCTTTTCTTCGCGAACGCACTCTCCGCAATCTCGGTCTGCCTCATCGCCAACAGCGCGATCATCACGAAGGTATACTTCCCGCGCACCATAATTCCGCTGGCAAGCCTCCTCGCCAACCTCATGGACTTCGTGATCTCCCTGCTGCTCCTACTGAGCCTGTTGATTTGGTATACCTATGTGCCGCCCTGGTACATCATCGCCCTGTTGCCGCTGACGCTGCTCTTGATGCTCTTCGTCTTCGGGCTGGGGACATGGCTTGCAGCATTGACAGTCCGATATCGAGACGCTACACAGCTCATTCCTTTTTTTCTCCTGCTCGGCATGTACATTTCACCGGTGGCATACCCCATCGATCTCATTCCTGAAGAATGGATGACACTTTACTTGTGTAACCCCATGGTAGGCATCATCCAGGGCTTCCGCTGGGCCATCCTGGGGAACATCCCCTTCCCGGCTCTGCCGCTCGGGATATCCGGCGCCGCCACCGTACTCATCCTCTACATCGGCCTGGCTTACTTCCAAACCACGGAACAAACTTTTGCGGACTCAATCTAAAGATGAAACCGATCATCAGCGCCCGTGGTCTGGGCAAGGAATACAGGCTGCCGCAGAGCGCATGCTCGGGCGGATACGGAACGCTACGCGAATTACTCAACTCCCTGCCCAGGCGAGTCTTCCGCCCCTCGCACTCGGAGCGCAAGACGTTCTGGGCCCTCAAGGACGTGGACTTCGACATCTATCCGGGCGAGCGCGTCGGCCTGATCGGCCGCAACGGTGCGGGGAAATCCACCCTCCTGAAGGTGCTCTCGCGCATCACCGATCCCACGGAGGGCGAGGTCATCTTGCGCGGCAGGGTCGGCAGCCTGCTAGAAGTGGGTGCCGGCTTCCATCCGGAGCTTTCCGGACGCGAGAACGTCTACCTGAACGGCGCAATCCTCGGCATGCCCAAGGTGGCCATCACCAAGCGCTTCGACGAGATCGTTGACTTCGCCGAGATTGAGAAGTTCATCGACATGCCGGTCAAGCACTACTCGTCCGGCATGTACATGCGCCTCGCCTTCGCCATCGCGGCCCACCTCGACCAGCAGATCCTCATCGTCGATGAGGTTCTCGCCGTCGGCGACACGGACTTCCAGCGCAAGTGCCTCGGCAGGATGGAGGCCATCAGCCAAAAGGACGGCCGCACTGTCCTCTTCGTCAGCCACTCCTTCGAGATGCTGCGTCAGTTCTGCATGCAGGGCATATTTTTGCACAATGGTGAGCTGATCTCAAAAGGCACATTTGCGGACGTGGAGACTGTCTACACGCAGTTTACTACGCCACCACTGCATATGTTCACGGGATACGAGAGTGTCATAGATATCTTCCAGCGTTCTTTCGAAGAAC
>CAZHKX010000179.1:0-1694 GCA_964532805.1 uncultured Clostridia bacterium | reverse complement strand
GTGTTGGTAGAGAGTAGTGTTTGGTTGTGGCCGTGGAGTCTGTGGGTGATGTGGTGGTGGCTTGGTAGGGTAGATGATCGAGTTTTGTTATGGTTGGCGATAATAACCGGAGTGTTGCTTGATGTGATGTTGGGTAGGTTGGTGGGAATAGCGGCGATTTGGTTGTGGTTGGTGATTGTAGTAGCGATGTTGCTGCAGAGATGGTTTGCCGGGGAGAGTGGGGTAGAGAGAATCTGGGTGGTAATAAATAGCTTGGTGTGGGGTTGGTTTTTTGGGGGAGTGAGAGGAGTAATGGGAATGGGGTTACTTTTAGGGGTAAGCGTAGCAGTGGTGTTGATGTCTAGTTGGAGAAGTTGGGGGAGGGAAATTAGACTACGAAAATAATGAGGCAGAATGACTGGAAATTAGTGATGGAAAATGTGTGGAGAGATGGTCAGCCTAAGACTAGAGATGATGTGAAGATTGGGTGGTGGATGAGGGTAATGGTGTTTGCGGTGGTAGGGATGATATTGGCTAGAGTAGTGTTTTTGCAGGTAGTGTTGGGAGAGCAGCAGGTGATGGTGGCTGAGGGTAATCGGTTAGAGAGAGTGATAGTGATGGCAGATAGGGGGGTGATTAAGGATCGAGAGGATAGGATATTGGCTCGTAATGTTGATATGGATGGAGAGGTGGTGAGAGAGTATCCATATGGTGAGGCGGTGGCACATGTGATTGGGTATGTTGGTGAGGTTGGTGAGGAGGAGGTTAGTCAGGGTTTGGTATTGGGTTCAAGATCGGGAAAAATGGGGGGGGAACGGAGTGAGGATGAGAGATTGCGAGGAGAGTTTGGTGAGGAGTTGGTGGAGGTAGATGCAACTGGTAAAAGGGTAGATCTGATAGGAAAGAGGGAGGCAGTTGCGGGTCAGTCAGTCAGGCTCAATATCGATGCTGAGCTATCAAAGGAGATTGGGAGAATTTTAACCGAACGAGAGGAAGAGAAGGGGGAATATAAAGGGGCGGTGGTGGTGAGTCGGGCAGGACCAGGAGAGTTGTTGGCTTTGGTAAGTTGGCCAAGTTTTGATAATAACTTGTTTTCTGGACTTCCGGGTGAGGGGAAATACAAGGAAGTGGAAGAGGTGTTGGGTGATGGTGAAAGACAGCCTATGTTTGATCGGGCTGTGGGTGGAAACTATCCTCCCGGGTCAATATATAAACTGGTAACGGCAGTAGCTGGAGTTGAGGAAGGAAAGGTAAGTAAAGAGACGACAGTATTAGATGAGGGTGAAATTAAGATCGATAGTTATCGATATGGCAACTGGTATTTTGATCAGTATGGTAAGACAGAGGGGGAGATTGGCTTGGAGAGAGCTTTGGCAAGAAGTAACGATATCTTTTTTTACAAAGTGGGTGAGTGGGTTGGAGTAGAGAAGTTAGGTGAGTGGTCAAGAAAACTGGGTTTGGGTAGAAGAACGGGGATTGGGTTGGAGGCTGAAGGAACTGGTAGAGTACCTGATCCATTGTGGAAGGAAAAATTGACAGGTGAGCGTTGGTTTTTGGGAAACACGTATCACATGGCGATTGGGCAGGGCGACTTAACAGTTACGCCATTACAGGGAAACTTGATGACGGCAGCGGTGGTGTCGGGTAAGTTATGTAAGCCTGGATTGGTTGTGGGTGAGGAAGGAAGGTGTGAGGATTTAAATTTAAGAAAAGAC
>CAZHKX010000178.1:0-1727 GCA_964532805.1 uncultured Clostridia bacterium | reverse complement strand
ATCTGCTACTCAGTCAAACGAAATCTACCCCTCTCCTAATCGAAAATTCCTCTGGCCAAAAAGGTAAGGTTGGATTACTTACGGAAATTGAGACACTTCTCTCCCAGATCTCTTCAGACAGACTTCAGGTTTGTCTCGACACCGCCCATCTCTTTGAGGCCGGTTATGATCTAAACAACACTCAAAAGACAGATCAACTCATCAAAGAACTAGAGCAGCGAAACATACTTAGCCGCCTTAGCTGTCTCCACCTTAATGATTCCAAAACCCCTCTTGGCTCAGCCAGAGATCAACACCACAATCTGGGACAAGGACATATTTCTCTTACCGGCCTAAAACACCTCGTCAACCATCCTCAGTTAAAACATCTCCCTCTCATTCTAGAAGTACCTGGCTTCAACTCAAAAGGACCTGATCAGCAAAATATTCAAATCGCCCAGTCTCTTACTCATACCTAATCGCCTCAATCGGCGGTAAGCTAGCCGCCCTCCTTGCTGGAAATACTCCAAAGAAAACTCCGATCGCTGTAGAGACTCCAAATGATATTGCCACTGCCAAAAAGTTAATCGCAACCGGGAAGAAGATTCTTATTATCATCACCAAAATCACAGCCAACAACAGACCTAGTAGTCCTCCAAACAAAGACAGCATGACCGACTCGGTCAAGAACTGCATTAAGATGTCTTGTCTCGTCGCCCCTATTGCTCGCCTAATACCCACCTCCTTGGTTCTCTCAGTTACAGAAGCATACATAATATTCATAATTCCAATTCCTCCAACTATCAAAGATATTGATCCAATTGCTACCAAAATCGCATTAACCACTCCAAAAATCTGATTCACCGTTGACAATATCTCTTCTTGTTCCACTACCGAAAAATCACTCTCCTTGTATCGTTTTAATAAAATCTGCTCAGCTTGTTCCTTAACGCTGGCTACATCATCCTTTGACAATACTCCTAAATAAATCGACCAGAATGTCTTGTCAGGATTCATCGTTCCAAAAGTAGTTGTGTATGGCAAAACCACCGACCCATCTGTCTCTGGATCACCAATCTTCTCCATTACTCCACTAACTCTAAACCTAATATCATCAACTCTAATCGTCTTACCAACAGCCATATCGGGCTTCTCAAACAGATCTTTAGCCATCTCATAACCAAGAACTGCTACTTTTGTTCTACCTTGTATGTCCGACTGATCAAATAGTCTACCCTCATGAACCTCCGCTGCCATGGTCTTAAAAAAACCTTCATTTACACCCATAACGTATCCATATTCTTCTTCACTTCCTGTTTCGATTAAGGCAGATTTAAAATAAACAGGAACTACATACTCAGCGCCACTGATTCTTTCCAATGAGTTTAAATCTCGCTCATCAAATTTTATTCCTCCAACCATCCCTGCCGGAGAACTAAAACCTCCTCCTCCACCACCCCCGAAACCACTTCCCGGCATGATCATAACCATGTTTGCCCCCAAACCTTCAAATGACTCTTTAATGTAGTTTTTCAAACCTAAACCCAATGCAATCAACATTACTACCGACAAAACTCCAATCATGATTCCCAGAGAAGTCAGAAAAGTCCTTACTTTGTTTCTCTTGAAATCAGCTAGCGCCGAGATAATCAGATGATAGATGCCGTTCTTTAATTTCATTTTGTTTCTTTTACAACTTTTCCATCCCTCATATATATCCGACGTCTAGTTTTCTCAGCTATCTCTAG
>CAZHKX010000177.1:0-1727 GCA_964532805.1 uncultured Clostridia bacterium | reverse complement strand
TTGTACTTCATCGCACGCTCGCCGTTGGCATCGTAAATGTAGTGAGAAAAAGGTTTCAGTTGTCAAGGACCAGGACCAGGATGAGGGATAGGGATAGGGATAGGGAGAGGGAGAGGAAGAGGAAGAGGAAGAACAACTCTGTGCAACTCCTTTTAACTCGGTCTAACTCTGTGGTTAAACAACTCAGGGTCCGCAGGCACAGCCTACGCAACAGGGGTGGTACCTTATGGGTTGAAACACTTAATTATATTCCACTAAATGTCATAAAATCTTCATTGAGTGTTTGGTTTAAGTATATATAGAATTCCTGGTTTCCACCTAATTTAAGTTCGCGAGCTTCAAGCTCCCTTTTAATTGGGTCCTTTCCCTCAATTTGTGCCCTATAATAGTACCACTGGGTAATAGCAGTACTTAGAGGGTCCGATAAGATCGCACTCGTATTATTCATTGCAAATAGACTGTCGATTTCATCCTTATGTTGCTGAACAAACCCTCCTAGCTGCTCAATAATTAGGTTAAGGCTCATATTTCTATCTATTGAATTCCCCTCAGACTGTGCTTTCATTGCTCTAAACCTCTCTCTTAAAAGCATAAAGTAATATGGTAATTCGGCAGGATCTTGATCCAGTTCTGGAATAAAATCGAGGGCTTCACCATACTCCTTTTTGAGTGACAAAATCCCAAGCTTACGTATTCCTAAAAGTCTGCCAAGGCTATCGCAGCGCGCAATCCCTATTTCCGTGTAAGTTAAAGCACTATCTAATTTAGTGGAATCATTACTCAGGTAATACTGATAAATCAGGTCGGCTGATTTCTTATTATATTCAGCACACTTTGTATTATTAGTATTATCCATAGTGCAGCTAGTGCCGAATAGCACAAGAATAACGAATGCAATTATATTCATAATAATTAGTTGCTTGGAGATAACACACTATTCTTCCTAAGGGGCCAGGTTAAACTCACTGGTCTAGGTATTATAAATAAGTTGGGATTAGTAGCTCCTACGTTAATCTGTGCTTGATTAAACTGCTGTGACCTACTAAGATCCGCTGCAGGGATAAAAGCATATGCGCGTAAAGGTGAAGTTCCAGCTTCAATATACATAGAGCTAACTAAAGGTGATAATTGGCCTGAATAGTATTTGTCTCCATAGCTAATCCCGAGAGTTCCATCATAACTCAGTCTAAGATCACTTTTGGAAGAGATCGATTTATAGGAAAAATCACCTTGGAAAATTACTCCCCTGAAATATTTGCCATTCTTATTACTGTCAGTAACATAGTCTTTAGAATGTGATACGTCAGCACTAACAGAAAGTCTGCCTTTCATTTCTGCCGCCGTACCAACTGGAGCACCTCCTTTGGACTTGTATCCACCCTCAAGACCTGCACCATATCTATATTCCGATCTACTATCATAAGTTGTTGGGATATTTAGGTCCTCAATGATATCTTGGTTCTCTGGCCCAATATATCTGTAACCAATAGGGGTATTACTTTTACTTGTAACATTATCCTTCCAAACGTATTGTCCCGACTTTTCATTTTGAACCCAATCCTCAAACATCCCATTTGGGTCGATGATTTTGATTGGATTATTGAAGGCATACCGGTACGGTGTCCACCCGGGAGCTTCATCACTCAACGGATCCACGCTAAGCCAGATAGAAATATTCGGGTCATAATACCTGGCCCCGAAGTAGGAATACCCCGTCTCATCGTCCA
>CAZHKX010000176.1:0-1734 GCA_964532805.1 uncultured Clostridia bacterium | reverse complement strand
ATCTACAAAGGCCAACATGGCAGCAGCTTTACAAGAATACGAAGCTGATCATCCTGATAGATGTGTTCCAATAGAAAGTAACGATGACTTTTATGGAATTTCCAAGGGTAAAAGTAAACTAGCACCTCATGTTCAATGGGTTTTTATTCCTGCCTCAAAGGACGCAACTCAAGAAGGAGAAGAATCCAAAAACTCTGCATTGGGACAGTTATTAGAAAGAACTGTTCGACAAAAAGTGAACTTCACAGAAAAGGTATCAGAATTACAAACCAAGACAAGAGATCAATACGAGGCACTTTTAGAAAGTGAACAATCCGTCCTCGATGATATCTCAAAATCATTGCAATCCCGTTTAGCTTCATGGGCACATCCAAATATAAGTGCGAATGTAAATTGGAAACAGGATAAAGATAAATCTGTTAGAATTGAGGAGCCATTTGCGTATATCAGATTGGGCGAAAGAGGATTTGAAGCTGAATTAGCAAGATTTGGACATGGGTTGCAGCGGTCATATATGCTTGCCTTACTCCAAGAACTTGCTCAGTCGGATGATGAAAACGCACCCACTTTGATTATGGGTATTGAAGAGCCTGAAATATATCAGCATCCACCACAAGCGAAGTATTTGGCGGAGACTTTACATGAATTATCACAAAAAAACACCCAATTACTACTTTGCACACACAGTCCCTTGTTTATTCCAGGTGATAATTTTGATAAAATCAGGATTGTCAGAGAGCATGGTAATCCGAGTTATACAACAATTACACGATTATTATATGATGACCTAGTTAAAGAGTTAAAAAACGCTGGTTCTGAAAATGAATCACTAAAAGAGACAGGAATGGTTGCAAAACTATATCCTTCTCTTAATCCGATAATTAATGAAATGTTTTTCTGTAAAGTGCTGATATTAGTTGAAGGACCGGAAGATCTGGCTTTTATTACATCAGCCATTTTGTTGACGGATAAAATGAATGATTTTCGGAAGAACGGATGTCATATTGTCCCCGTCAACAGCAAAAGCAATCTCATTAAACCTATGGCTATGGCAAAACTGCTGGGGATTCCGACATATGTTGTTTTTGATGCTGATACTGATAAAGATACAATCGTTGAAAAAGAAAGACGAGATTCAGAGGTTGCCAAGCATAAAAAAGACAATAAGGCTATCCTTAATTTACTTGGACATGATGCTCTAAACGAATGGCCAACAGCACATATTCTAAAACATAATTGCACCTGTTGGAAAACCAACATAGGAAATGAGGTATCAACTGAATTTGGAGAGAATTGGGGGAAATACAAAACAGAAGCAGAAAAGTATTATGAAAATCCTGGCGGCTTAAACAAGAACCCTCTTGCTATCGCTAAAATACTTGATTTGGCAAACAAGGAAAATAGAAGATCTCAATTGTTGACAGACCTAGTTGATCGTATTATTGATTTTGCTAATAAATCCAATTCCATATAAGGGCAATACTAGAACAATGGACTATTTTTACAATAAAAATAAATTGAATTTTGGCAAAAAAACTAAAAGAAATACCGGAATTTGACAGGCCCCGTGAGAAGTTGGTGAGAAAAGGGATTCACTCATTGAGCAATGAAGAATTGCTCATGGTTATTTTAGGGAGAGGGATGCCCGGCATTGACGTTAGGACATTAGCCAAAACAATCCTGAAAGAAGTTGAGAAAGACCCTGAAAATATTAGTTTAGATAAGCTCGAATCC
>CAZHKX010000175.1:0-1758 GCA_964532805.1 uncultured Clostridia bacterium | reverse complement strand
TTGTGTACAGGCTCGGATCCTACATCCCGGTCCCCGGCGTGGACGCTACCAAGGTGTTCGCGGAGTTCCAGAGCGCAGCCGGCTCCGGCGGGACGGGAATCCTGTCGCTTCTCGACATGTTCGCGGGAGGATCCCTATCGAGGATGACCCTGTTCGCGCTGAACGTAGGCCCCTACATCACGGCATCGATCGTGATGGAGCTCCTTAAGGTAGTAATACCCAAGTTCGAGGAGATGGCCAAGGAGGGCGACGAGGGCAGGAAGAAGCTGCAGACCTACTCGCGCTACCTTAGCTTAGGGCTTGCCGTACTCCAGGCTATAAGCTATATGCTCCTTCTCAAGGGCGCGATGATGCCCGGCATATGGAACAACCTGCTAGTGGTGATAAGCATGACCGCAGGCGCGATGTTCACGGTATGGCTCGGCGAGAAGATCTCCGAGAAGGGCATCGGCAACGGCATATCGCTCATCATATTCACTGGCATCGTGTCGAGGCTCCCTACCGTCACCATCCAGCTGTTCAACCTGGTCAGGACGGGCGGGCTCAACATCCTGCTGCTGCTGCTGTTCCTGGTTTCCGCACTCGCTGTGGTCGTCGGGGTAGTTGCAATAGAGGAGGCCAACAGGAGGATACCGGTGCAGTATCCCAAGAGGGTCGTAGGCCGCAGGGTCTACGGAGGCCAGAGCACCCATCTTCCGATAAAGGTGAACCAGGCCGGGGTCATACCCGTAATCTTCGCCTCGTCGCTGCTTGCCTTCCCGGCCACGCTGGGAAGCTTCTGGCCGGCGTTCGGGGAGCTTATGAACAAGTTCTCCAATAACCCGTGGGCATACAACTCCGTGCAGGTAGTGCTAATCATAGCGTTCACATATTTCTATACGGGCATTACTTTCAACCCGATAGACATATCGAACAACATGAAGCAGTACGGCGGATTCATCCCCGGCTACAGGCCCGGCAAGCCCACTGCCGAGTACATCGACAGGGTGGTGACGAGAATCGCACTGCCCGGCGCGATATTCCTCGGCTTCATGGCGGTGCTGCCCAGCATAATGACGGCGGTTCTCGGCGTGAACATAGGCTTCGGAGGCACCAGCATCATCATCGCGGTCGGCGTCGCGCTGGACACGATGAAGCAGATAGAATCTCAGCTGATCATGAGGCAGTACGAAGGCTTCATGCAGTAAAGGGGAAATCGGTATGAACCTTGTCATCATGGGCCCGCCCGGCGCGGGCAAGGGAACCGCAGCTGAAAGCATACGGGAGACTTACGGCCTCGCGCACATATCCACAGGGGATCTGCTTCGGGCCGCAGTCAAGGAAGGAACCGAGCTAGGCACAAAGGCAGCCGGTTTCATGAACGCAGGCAAGCTGGTCCCGGATGACGTAGTTATCGGGCTGGTCGAGCACAGGCTCGGCCAGGCCGATACGATGAAGGGCTTCATGCTCGACGGCTTCCCCAGGACCATACCGCAGGCCGAGGCCTTAGAGCGGATGCTCGCCGGCATCGGGCGCGCACTGGACCTGGTGCTGTCGATAGAAGTGGCGGACGATGAGATAGTGAAGCGGATAGCCGGAAGGCTCATCTGCCCTTCATGCGGGGCAATATACAACGCCGACACGAACCCGCCCGCAGACGGGCTTTGCAAGTGCGGCGGCACCCCGGCAAGAAGGAAGGACGACGACCCTGAGGCCGTGAAGATCAGGCTCGTCGCATACAAGGCTCAGACGGAGCCCCTAGTAGACTGGTACAGGGGC
>CAZHKX010000174.1:0-1779 GCA_964532805.1 uncultured Clostridia bacterium | reverse complement strand
CCGCCCCGGTAACGAACATGCCTATGAGCCTGTCTCCGAACAGCATCATCACGGCGGCCGCAAGTACGCAGACGGCGACAGTAATAACTATGGTCGACTTGAATGCCTTCCTTATGCGGTCATGGCAGTCGGCACCCATATTCTGCGCCGTGAAGGTCGTTATCGCCATGCCCAAGCTCTGGATGGGCATCACCGCAATCGAGTCGACCCTGCTTGCCGCGGTAAACGCAGCCATTGTGATCGAGCCGAAACTGTTTACGAAGCCCTGCATCACCATCATCCCGGCTGATGAGAGCAGCTGCTGTATGGATGCAGGTATGCCAAGCTTAAGGGTCGACTTCATGATATCCCCGTCGAAGACCCAGTCCCTTCTGGAGAAATGGAAGAGCTCTATTCTGGTATAGGCGTAGACAAGGCAAAGTATCATCGAGAACGCCTGGGCTATCATCGTTGCATAGGCCACCCCTGCAACCCCGAGCTGGAACCTTGTCACGAAGAGGATGTCTAGGTATATGTTGAGAAGAGACGAAAGCATCAGGAAGTACAGCGGGGTCCTCGAGTCCCCAAGCCCCCTTAGCACTCCGGATATCGCATTGTAGCCGAAGAGGAACACCGTTCCTGCGAAGGTGACCGCCATGTAGGACGCCGCGTCGTCTATGACGTCTGCCGGTGTCCTTAGAAGGTGAAGCAGCGGCTTGGTGAGGAATATGCCGACAAGGCTGATTACGGCGGCCGTGACGACAAGCACGAAGATGAAAGTGGAGATAGCCCGCTTGAGCTTCCTATAGTCCTTAGCCCCGAACAGCTGCGAGATAACCACGGATGCCCCGATTGTCATACCCAGGACCATTGAGACCATTAGGTACAGGACAGGAAATGACGTTCCCACCGCTGCCAGCGCGTTGTGTCCGATATACCTTCCCACCACTATGGCATCCACCATGTTATACGCCTGCTGGAACAGGTTACCGAGCACCAGCGGCAATGTGAATGCCAGTATATGCCTTGTCTCGCTGCCGCGGGTCATGTCCTTAAGCATGTCAACCTCTACAGTATGTCCTAAGCTTCACAAGCAATCCTAACCATTATAAACCCAGATACCATGCCTAAATCAATCCTATTGTGCCAACTTGCGTATCCATATTCATCATGGCCTGAAGATGCAGTATCCTGCCGTATACAAGAAGAAGGAGCCGCCATATTGAGACGGCTCCAAATATTGGCTCCCCGAGCAGGATTCGAACCTGCGACCCACCGGTTAACAGCCGGTTGCTCTACCGCTGAGCTATCGAGGAACGGCACATAAATATGTATACTACAGGCGCATACCTGCAGTCAAGTGCTAGTCCAGATAGTCCCGCAGTTTCTTGGAGCGGCTCGGCTGCCGTAGCTTCCTCAATGCCTTCGCCTCTATCTGCCTGATCCTCTCCCTTGTGACTCCGAAGACCTGCCCCACTTCCTCAAGTGTCCTCGCCCTGCCGTCCTCAAGGCCGAATCTGAGCCTCAGGACATCCCTCTCCCTTGAGGAAAGCGAGTCCAGCACCTCGCCGAGCTGCTCTTTAAGCAAAGTGAACGAAGCCACCTCCGGAGGTGCGGGAGCATCCTCGTCCTCGATGAAGTCGCCGAGGTGGGAATCCTCCTCCTCGCCTATAGGAGTCTCGAGCGAGACAGGCTCCTGGGAGATCTTGATTATCTCCCTTACCCTGTCAGGCGTCAGGCTCATCAGCTCGCCTATCTCCTCCATGGTAGGCTCCCTGCCCTTCTCCTGCAGAAGCTGCC
>CAZHKX010000173.1:1204-1794 GCA_964532805.1 uncultured Clostridia bacterium | reverse complement strand
AAACGTGAGGTAGGTAATTAAGAATACGGTTGAGAACTTCGATAACGGTGGTAAGACCAAGGAGGTTAATTGAGGCGATAAAGAAGATGAGTACGACTAAGAGGCGGAGGAGTTCGCCAACGACCTGTTCGATTTTGGTGGTTAAATCAGCTTGCTCGAGGAATTTGCTAAAGGTTGTGCCTTGAAATAATTTGGATAGATTAAGACCACTTAGCAAACGAACTGTAAGTGACTTAATCCAACCTGAAAGCACTATTCCTACAAAGAAGAGAATGAGTGCACCTAGAAGATTGGGAATAAAAAGAGCAATGCTGGTGAGTAGATTCGATGATGCGTCGAGGAGAGCGGATTGCCAGGTGTTAACGGTTGGAACGGTGTTCATTGAATAAGAAGTGGCTACTTGTTAATCTAGTTCAATTATAGGGCAGGAGAGGTGGATGTCAATTGAAAAAGCGAAAAAAACATATGAGGGTATCAATACTATTGATATATTTTGATATAATTATGGGTGGTTATCTAGTCTGAGACAGTGCTCTTTTAAAAAGAGAGGAAAGTCCGGACAGCAGAAGGCAGGGTGGCCTGGGAAACCA
>CAZHKX010000173.1:0-1194 GCA_964532805.1 uncultured Clostridia bacterium | reverse complement strand
GGTAGGCAACTATCAAAGCGCGACAGGGCCACAGAGACGAGTTAATGTGAAACGCCGATAGGTTTTTTGACCTGGAGGGTCTGATTAGAGTAATCTGATTGGATTGGCAACCCGCCCCGCTGCAATCCCCGAAATGCACGTTATGAGTAGCCTTCGACCAGTGCTAAGGTAGGGAGCGAAGATAGATACTGTCATAAAACAGAATCCGGCTTACGGGACTGGATAACTAATTTAACGTTGGATTACGAGTTTTTTTCGGAGTAAAAATGAAGGAGGACTATTTTTCCAGCTAGAACTAGGGGAAGACTGAGGACGGCAAGAAGGGCTCCACCTAGTTGAAAGCCGATTAAGAGAGCGACAATGGTTATAACAGGATGAAGTCCGGTAGAGGATTTCATTAGATTGGGTACAAGAACATTGTTTTCCAGCTGCTGGATAAGAGCAGCCAGACCTACAGTAAGAAACCCATGAATAGGAGAGGTGGCGAAACCAACAATAGCAGCGGGTATGGCAGCGATGGTTGGTCCAATGTTGGGGATAATCTCAAGCAAACCAGCTATTAAGGCAAGAGGAAGAGCATACTCAATGCCAATGAGTTCAAGACCGATATATGTTTGAAGGCCGATGAGGAACATAAGTATGGCCATGGTACGAACCCATTTACCAAGCTGAGTCTCGATTTCAAGATACATTTTTTTGGCTTTTTCTGAACGATCCCCAAAGAGGTAGCGGAGTCTTTCGTCTAGGTGGGCACGCTCTTGGACAAGATAAAAAGTAATAACCAAGATGGTCATGAGCATGACTCCAACAGAGAAAGTATCAAAGGCAAGACGAAGGATGTTGCCAGAAAAATTACTAATCTGGGAAGTGAGAAAAGAGCTATCAATGCTGTAGCTGCCGAGTTGGTCAAGAAGATCTGGGAAACGAATCAGAAACGCATTGGTTTGGGAAAGGACTAAAGGCATGATTGAGGCAAAAATTAGGGAAACACCGATGACTAGTAGAACTAGGATAACGGCGGTGGAAAGGGCTCTGGGGATGCGAAATCGGTGGAGGGAGTTAACCAAGGGGAAGATGGCGGTGGAGAGTAAGAAGGAAATGAATAGGGTGATTAATATGCTTTGGATAACGACCAAGAACTTGAGAGAAAGTATGAACAGAATCGCGAAGATAATGCTTCGATGGCCGATTTCA
>CAZHKX010000172.1:0-1813 GCA_964532805.1 uncultured Clostridia bacterium | reverse complement strand
AAGCGCGCGATAGGTGAGATCTCAGCGTACTCGGACTCAGGAAGGCGAAGCCTGACAGGGCTGACGGAAGCGCTCGGAGCCCGCCTGATAGACGCCGAAGATGCGGCCTTGCGGTGCGGCGCGGATATCGAGATGGCATTCTTCAACGTGAACTCACCAGAGGATTTCAAGCATGCCGAAAGGCTAATCGGACTTTCCGGCGGACAAGCCGGGGACCGGAGGCAGTATGAAGGACGTACAGGGCCTGCCAGATGAGAGGGGAATAGATATTCAAAACGTTGGGGTAAAAGACGTCCACCTCCCCCTTCTGATAAGGACAAAGCACGGAGGATATCAGCACGTCATTGCAAACGTCGCCCTTTCCGTGAGGCTTCCCATGCACTTCAAGGGGACTCATATGAGCCGCTTCATGGAGGCGCTTCTCCCATGGGGAAGCAAGCCCATATCCAACGTAGAGCTTAAGGCCCTTCTGATGGATACATGCGAACGCCTGGACGCAGACGACGCGGAGGTTGCGATACGTTTCAAGTACTTCCTTGAGAAGAGCGCACCCGTCTCCGGGAAGACGTCCCTCATGGATTATGACTGCGCCTTCATCGCCAGCAGGCATGGAGACAAGCACAGCTTCAGCCTTGCCATAGATGTGCCGGTGACGTCGTGCTGCCCCTGCAGCAAGGAGATATCCGAATACGGTGCGCATAACCAGCGCACGATGATCAAGGCCAAGGTCAGGTTCCATGGAGGCTTCCTTTGGATAGAGGACCTGGTGAGGCTACTTGAAAGCAGGGGCAGCTGCCAGCTATACCCGCTTCTAAAGAGGGAGGACGAGAAGTTCGTCACAGAAGCGGCCTATGACAATCCGAAGTTTGTAGAGGACATCCTGCGCGATTCCGTGCTCGCACTTAGGGAGGAACCTACAATCGCCTGGTTCGAGGTCGAATGCGAGAGCATTGAGTCAATCCACAACCACAGCGCGTTTGCCAAGCACACGGAGGCGAAGTGATCGGAAGGGGACGCTAGATGCCGGTAATCTCGATAAATGGCCTTAATAAGTCCTTCGGGGCGACGCCGATACTTAGGAATGTCGGCTGTTTCGTGCATGAAGGAGACAAGATAGCGCTTGTAGGAAGGAACGGCACAGGTAAGACCACGCTGGTCAGGATAATCTCCGGCCTGGAGGATTACGACAGCGGGGATATCGCCATCGCCAGGGGCGCAAAGCTCGGCTACCTGTCCCAGACGCCGGTAGAGGAGCTCTCGTTAAGCCTGATGGAGTTCACCTCTGAAGCCTTCTCTGACATAGAGGCGCTTGAAAAGGAGCTGGAGGAGCTTACAGGCTCTATGGCGCTGCTTCCGCCTGGCTCCATCGAGCTCAAGGAGGCCATGAAGCGGTATGACAGGCTCCTTGCCCACATCAGCGCCAAGGAGGGCTTCGACAGGGAGTACAGGATAAGGGCGGCCCTGTTCGGCCTCGGCTTCCTGGAGGATGACCTTGGAAGGACGTTGGACACTTTCAGCGGGGGCCAGCTCATGAGGGCGTCGCTTGCGAAGCTGCTGCTGTCCGAGCCGGACCTGATGCTGCTTGACGAGCCCACGAACCATCTGGACCTGCCGTCGACCGAGTGGCTTGAAGGATACCTGAGGTCTTATAAGGGCAGCATGATATTGGTATCCCATGACAGATACTTCCTGGAGGCGGTAGTGGATCACGTCTGGGAGATAGAGGGCCTCGAGCTGAAAGCATACGAGGGGGGCTACGAGGACTTCGTCGCGCAGAAGGAGTTCAACCTTAAGCACCAGATGGACGAGTTCA
>CAZHKX010000171.1:0-1843 GCA_964532805.1 uncultured Clostridia bacterium | reverse complement strand
CGTAACCCCGCCCCTTCATTGCGCCGCAGGCCGCAGCCGTAATACACCGACAGCATCGCCCGGTCCCGCAAGCCAAAGGCGTCATCTGCGCAAGCCTCGTACATCCTCTGGATCTGCTCCGGGCTGAAGATCTCCTCTCTTGAGATAGTCCCTGTTATAGGCTTGATGGTGATCTCTACCGCAAGGCTTCCCTGACCGCTCTCCAGAAGGTATCTGCCAAAGCGCCGGAGCTCCTTCTGGTAAGCTTTCAGACTATGCACACTCAGACATTCTCCCGTTCTTGGACTGACCCATTGCTCCAGCTCATCAAAGAACAGCGCGATATCTTCCTTGCTTACCTGTTCCATCCCTTGTATCCCATGATCAACCAACCAGCTGGCAAAGCGTTTTACCCTTGTCAAAGAATAGCGGGCATTGCTCTTTTCGTAGTTCAAAGCCTCAAGCCATCCACCATAGGACTCAAGCAAGTGATCATATCCACCTCTCACACTCATCCTCATAACTCAAAAATTTTATAGGGGTATATCTCTTTTCGATGGACCACTGGACTACTCACCTTAACTCACTGATTGTTCAACTTTTAAGTGGTCCACTTTGCTTACTGGACCACTGTGGACCACCGGACCACTTATCTTTTTGATATTCTGCAAGATAGCCTCAAGGCGCTGTTCGATGCCTTGTCGTAGCTTATCATACTCAGCATAGTCTATGACCTTGTACTCATACCCACGATAGCGATTGCCGCCACCGATCTTCACATAACCGTAAGCTTGTAGTTCTCCCATATACCGCTTTAAGCTGGTGGCGCTGATGCGTAGTTTCTGGCGGATCAGTTTACTGTAAAAGCTATCGCCCGGTTTAATCTCCTGCTTTAACCGCTCCAGGAACTCCCGCGTAGCCCTGCTCAGCTCATCGCTCTTGGCAAAAAGCACATCCTTTAACAGGGCAAAGCTCTTTGCGATATCTTCCGGCGTACTCTCGATATACTGCTCTCCACTCTCTGCCGTCCTGACCTTGCGCTGGTACTGGTGGTAAAACGTCACCGTCTCAATGAACCCCAACAGCAGCGGCAGGCTCCTGCGGGGTTTGAACACGGTCTCCGGCAACTCGATCAAATCGGCGTACGGATTATATACCTTCACCTCGCGTAAGAGCCGCTGGGCATTCTGCAGTCGCTTGCGGATGGCCTCCTGCTCCCGTTCCACCACCTTGCCCGTACTTTTGGCTTTCATATAGTCCATCACTTTCTTGTCCTGTGCTTTTCCCTGATCGATATACAAAAGGATGCAGCGGTTGGCATTGTCCTCATACAACCTTTCGCGGGTGGTACAGCTACTGATCACCACCGGCCCCTTAGCGACTACTTCCACCGTTTGGGTATTGCCCTTGTTATCCCGCCAGGCTACCCGCTTGGTGATACGGCCCTTACTCTGGAGCTCCCGGATGATATACATCACATTCTCCGCCCCGTCCAGGTCCTCAATAAATAGGATCTTTCCCTTTAGTTTCAGCCCTTCATAGTACAGCGACTGATCGCTCAGACCGGTGGCTTCCAGGCGGTCTTCCTCCGGCACAAGCATCGATAGCCCTTCCTGCAGGTGGGTCTTGCCCGATCCGCTTGATCCCAGGTACATCACGTGCAGGGGCTTCTCCCGCTTGCGGCTAAGGTTTACCACGTAGCCCGTCATCGCGTTGTTTTCTTCTCCTACAATACCACTATCTGCAATGTCTTTTAAGGTTTGTTCCATCAGGTGGGGGCTTTTCAGGTAGTCCAGCGCCTGTTTTCTTTCCGCTTCACTCATTTGATAATTGCCCGTGGTTTTGGGCTTCATCGCTTCCAGCC
>CAZHKX010000170.1:0-1922 GCA_964532805.1 uncultured Clostridia bacterium | reverse complement strand
CATTAGAATAACTACAGCAATTACCGCAACCCCTAAAAGGAATAACGGATATGAAAGCGCACCCTTAACTTTGCTTATCGTCTTGCTGTTGTTCTCGTAGTACTTTGCAGTCCTGTCTAAAACGTTATCCAAGGCTCCTGCAGTCTCCCCTGCCTCTACCAGGTTTGTGAACATCGGTGGGAATATGCCCGGATAGGTCCTGATGGCATTAGAAAATGACTCCCCACCTTCCACCCTCTTCCTTACGTCGTTAACGACTGCTGCAACGCTCTTCTTGTCAATCTGCGCCGCTAATACGTTCAATGCACTGACTAATGGCAATCCGGCCTGAATCATGGTCGCCAGCTGTCTGCTAAGCAAGGAAAGCTCTTTCACAGAAATCTTCTTCGCCTTAGGTACACCTTCAAGGCTTGTGGTGCTTGCCTTCGCAGCCCCGCCCTGAGTAACGCTTATCGGGAACATCCCTTGCTGACGAAGCCTGTCAATGACGGTCTGTCTGGAATCTACATCCATCATACCGTCTACAGCGTGCCCTTTTGCATCCCTTGCCTTATAGGTGAACTGCAACCAGACTTCACCGCCTTATAACTGCTCTAAGGTGTAATATTCATCATACTATGCGAAAATCCTTTTTTCCACAGTTTTATCCGCCGATCATTCTCTTGAGCTCGTCCTGGTCCACGGCCCTGTTGAAAGCCTCTTCCTTGCTTATCTGCCTTGTAAGGAACAAATCCCTGATAGAAGCGTCCATAGACTGCATTCCGAACTTGGCTCCGGTCTGGATGACCGAGTAGATCTGATGCGTCTTGCCCTCCCTGATAAGGTTTCTCGCAGCCGCCGTCGCCATCATGACCTCTACGGCGACGCACCTTCCGCTGTTGTCCTTGTTAGGCATCAGCTGCTGAGACAGCACCCCGATCAGGACTCCGGCAAGCTGTATCCTTATCTGCCCCTGCTGGTTTCCGGGGAACTGGTCGATAATCCTGTCTATTGTCTGAACCGAGTCGACCGTGTGCAATGTGGCAAGCACCAGATGCCCTGTCTCAGCCGCAGTGACTGCGATTGACGTTGTCTCCGGGTCTCTCATCTCGCCAACGAGAATCACGTCAGGGTCTTCACGAAGCGCCGCCCTCAGCCCGTTTGCGAAAGAGTCCGTGTCGCTTCCGATCTCCCTCTGGTTCACCATGGACTTCTTGTGCCTGTGCAGGTACTCTATCGGGTCCTCAAGTGTGATGATATGGCAGGCGCGGCTGCTGTTGATGATGTCAATAAGCGAAGCCAAAGTTGTGGATTTACCGCTGCCTGTGGGCCCTGTTACAAGGAACAGCCCCCTCTGCTTATCGGCGATGGTATTAACCACTGCCGGTATGCCAAGCTCTTTAAGCGGCCTTATCGCCGTAGGGATGGTCCTGAAGGCCCCAGCTAAAGCACCCCTCTGGTGATAAATGTTCACCCTAAAACGGCCTACGCCCGATATGGAGTATGAGAGGTCGACCTCGCCCTTGTCCTCAAGCCTTTTCTTCTGCTGATCATTCAGCACGCTTGACAGCAGCTCCCTTACATCAGGGGGCATCAGCTTCGGGTAATCCGCGATAGGCATGAGCTCCCCGACATTTCTTGCAAGCGGAGGTAACCCCACCGTGAAGTGCACATCGGATGCTCCCATTGAAAAGCCTTTGGCCAGGATCTCGTCAAGGTTCATGCTCAACCTCCCACCCAGAGTCTCCATAAATCACTCAGCTATGGATGCCACCCTTAGGATTTCCTGCATCGTCGTAATGCCCATGGAAGCCTTCATCGCACCGTCGACTATCATTGGCTTCATCCCGTTTCTTAATGAGACCTCGATGATCTCGTCGGATGAGGCCCTCGCGTTGATGAGCTTTCTGATCTCCTCAGTAGTAACCATTATCTCGACAATG
>CAZHKX010000169.1:0-1933 GCA_964532805.1 uncultured Clostridia bacterium | reverse complement strand
AGGAACCTCGTAAAGAACCCCGGTGCCGAGAACGAGGACTGGATCCATGAGAAGCCGGTCTCAAGGGCGTTCAGGGAGATAGCAGAGGACCTTATATCCTACACCCCCGCCCCCGAGGATTTCATCCCTGAAATCCCGGACGAGATGGTTGAAGTCATCGACGAGTTCGACGAGGCCTCCGAGGAGGCTTCCACCGACATGGAAGACGGCGCGGAAGCCAATGACTGAGGAAGGCGACAGGCCCTCCATACTGATGGGGATCACCGGTGGCATAGCTGCTGCCAAGGCTTCCCTGCTCGCAAGCCGGCTTACCAAGGCCGGCTTTGACGTACATGTGGTGATGACCGCAAACGCCGTGAAGTTTGTTCAGCCGCTTACATTCAGGAGCCTAACAGGAAACAGAGTGGTCACTGACATGTTCGACGAGCCTGGCGAGTGGGATGTTAGACACGTCTCGCTAGCAAAGAAGGCGAGGCTCGCCGTCGTCTGCCCTGCCACCGCGAACTTCCTGGGGAAGCTGGCTAACGGCATAGCCGACGATATGCTGACGACTACGCTTCTGGCCTCGCAAGCCCCTCTTGTGATCGCCCCCGCCATGAACGACGCGATGTGGGCGCACCAGGCTGTGCAGGATAACGTAAACAAGCTTGCCTTAAGAGGTGCAGTGTTCGCAGGGCCGGTAAACGGAAGGCTCGCCTGCGGCACGGAGGGCCTAGGCAGGATGGCCGAACCCGACGACATCTTCGAAGTTGTAAGGCATGTCTACCTCGGCATAGGCAGGCCGTCGCTTTCCGGCAGGAGGATACTGGTCTCCGCAGGGCCGACCGTCGAGCCGATTGATCCCATTAGGTTTATCGCCAACAGGTCATCCGGGAAGATGGGCTGCGCGGTGGCTGCGGCAGCTGCAGCCAGGGGGGCCGAGGTGACGCTCGTGCTGGGTCCGTCTGAGGCGCATGAGCCCCTGGGCGTAAGGACGATAAGGGTGGAGACGGCAGAGCAGATGCTAAACGCCCTCTTAGCTCACTTTGACGGGAGCGATTCGTTCATCGCCACGGCGGCGGTATCCGACTACAGGGCTAAGGATAGGAGCGCATCAAAGCTTAAGAAGGATGGTTCCGGTGCGCTTGAGCTCAAGCTCGAGGAGAATCCGGACATACTAAAGACATTATCTATGAGGAAGGGCACGAAGCTGATGGTAGGCTTCGCCGCGGAGACAGACGATGCGGTCGAGAACGCCAGGGCGAAGTATATCAGAAAGGGCCTAGACCTTATTGCTGTTAATGAGGTGGGGGCGAAGAACCAGCCTTTCGGCTCGGATGACAACCTGATAACATTGCTGTCAGGCGACGGCGAGCCGGAGAGCCTGCCCAGGATGGGCAAGGCGGAGATAGCCCACATCATACTGGACAGGATAGTTTCGATCTGGGAACGCAGGTAAGCCCCATCAACCTAGGTTAGGGGGTGCGGCATGGCAGAGGAGAAGCTGCATCAGGATACTGCACAGAAGCCCGAAGGGAACGGAAGGCAGCCATATACGGCCTATCAGAAGAGGATGAGGCTGGGCGAAGCCCTGGTCGCAAGCGGCAAGATAAGCGCTGACCAGCTCAAAGCGGCGCTCGAGGAGCAGCGCAAGAGCAAGGAGCGCATAGGCAAGGTGCTTGTAACGATGGGCATGGTCTCAGAGGACGACATCGTCGACGAGCTTCAAAAGCAGCTCGGCATAGAGAAGTTCACATTCAAGGACAAGGTGATCGCCCCTGACGTGCTGGACATCGTCCCGGCATCGCTTGCCAGGAAGCACCTTCTGGTGCCGATAGATACGGTAGGCGAGAAGCTGAAGATCGCCATGGCCGATCCCATCAACGTATTCGCCATAGACGATGTGAAGATAGTCACGGGCATGAACATCATCCCGTACATAGCCAAGGAAGAG
>CAZHKX010000168.1:0-1984 GCA_964532805.1 uncultured Clostridia bacterium | reverse complement strand
GGGTTTATAATATTACGTTAACAGGCACTGCTAGCAAAGTAGGCTTTTGCGCAGGTATAGGACATACTACATGTCAAAGTGGAACTACTCCCAAATTCTTAAAAGATATTTTAACTGTAATTCCTAGTGATTTTGGGTTAACAAGCGCTTCAAGGATGTTTATGCGAACTAATGTATCTAATTTTAGTACAATCAATTTCTTTGATGAAGCCTCAGAGAATATTACAAGTATGTATATGACGTTTTATGGTGCTTCGGCTTTTAATCATGATATTAGTGGCTGGAACACAAGTAAAGTTACTGATATGAAGAATATGTTTTATTCTGCATCTACTTTCAATCAGAGTATAGGAAGTTGGGATACAAATAGAGTTACAACTATGGAAACTATGTTTTGCTATGCATCAGCATTCAATCAAGATCTCAATGGATGGGACGTAAGCAATGTTACAACTATGTATAGTATGTTTGATCATGCCTATGCGTTCAATGGAAATATAAGTACTTGGAATACGACTAAAGTTAAAACTATGGAGAAGATGTTTTATTATGCGTCTGATTTTAACCAAAATATTGGATTTTGGGATACAAGTAATGTTACAAACATGAGAAGGATGTTTTGGTACGCTTCTGCTTTTAATAAAGATATTGGTGAATGGAATACAAGCAAAGTATCAAACATGAATGAAATGTTTAGGGATGCTTTAGCATTTGATCAAGATATTGGTTCTTGGAATATAAGTCAAGTTACTACAATGTCAAGTATGTTCCTTAGTGCAAATTTGTCAACTCCTAACTATAATTCTCTTCTTATAGGTTGGGCAAATCAATCTCCTAATCTCCAATCTTCCGTTATCTTTCATGGTGGAAACAGCAAATACACATCCGCTGCATTAAGTGCAAGAAACACTACTTTGATAGGTACTCATAGTTGGACAATAACCGATGGCGGTAAATGGAGTTGCACAAAAAATAGTGATTGTGAAGCTGGTTATTTTTGCAATAGTTCTGAAGATTGTCAAGCTAAAAAATCAGCAGGTCAGACATGTAATCACACTTTACTGAAAGTAGGCAACTATACCGAAGCTAATGGGGTTTGTCAATCCGGATATTGCAGAGATGGGTACGCTTCTTATGGGGATGGCGATGGACTTTGTGAAGATAGCGAGTCCTGTTGGTGTGTAGAAACCTCAACCCAATGTGCAATAAGTGGCACAAACATTTCTAATAACACCTACTCATCTAGTACTTGCTACTCTGAAGGCTCAGATACTAACCCTGGGGAAAGAGCGTTATGCCTTGAAGGTGCTTGGACTAATTCATCTTGTGGATACTCGGCGTACAATTCCTGTTCAGGCGCATGCCAAAAGGGAAGAGATGTATATTATTGCAATAACACAATCAATGAATGTTATGATGGTGGAACAAATCAATATACCTTCTTAACAACAGCAGGCAAGGTTTGTTCTGCAGGTGAAGAGGTAGCGCCATCAAGTGGCATTAACTGTGATACCGTAATCAATTGCACTACCGGAAGTTGTTCTGCCAATAGATATTATTTAGGGTGCGCAGCGGGTTCTACTTCATGTACCAACACCAGTCGAGTGGCTTATTCTACTTGGAACGCTACATCAAATAATGTAATCTCTGAAACAACCTATAAATCTGGAACAACATGTAGCATGGATTCTAATTATTGTGGTCTTTCTAGTGCCTCTTGTACTGGGTCAGGAACACCTTACAGTTGCCAAATAACAGCAGATAGGTTGAGGTGTGATGGGTCAGGTTCTTGCACCCATGATTTAGGCAATAATTTAGTAACAAATGTAACAAGTGGCTATGTGTGCAGTGGTGGTGTTGAAATCGCTGGTAATACCACCCATTATGCATTTAATGCGACAAGTGATAGGTGTTCAAGTGGCGACCCTGCAGTTGGTTTTGGCGATAGGGTTTATGATGTATATGCTTGCGATGGAGGAAATGC
>CAZHKX010000167.1:0-1992 GCA_964532805.1 uncultured Clostridia bacterium | reverse complement strand
AGCCGATCATAGCTTGGACCTCGGGTCGAACGCGTCTCTCAGACCGTCTCCGAAGAGGTTGTAGCAGAGCACGGCCACGAATATGAACACTCCTGCGACCAGGTTCCAGGGGGCCCTCTCGAGCGTCTGAAGGTTCATCGCCGAGGAGAGCATGTTGCCCCAGGATGCGTCGGGCTCCTGGATGCCGAGGCCCAGGAACGAAAGGCCGGACTCGCCGAGTATGTAGCTGGGTATCGAAAGCGTCGCGCTGACGATCACGAAGGAGAGCGTGTTGGGCAATATGTGCTTCGTTATGATCCTCATGTCGCTTGAGCCTATCGCCTTGGCCGCCTGTACATACTCCCTGGTCTTAATCGACAGCACCATTCCCCTAATGATCCTGGCCATGCCTGCCCAGCCTATGAAGCTCAGTATCGCGACGATCATGAAGTATCTCATGGTCGAGCTCAGGTTCCTGGGGAGCACAGCCGCAAGGGCGAGCATGAGGTAGAAGCTCGGGATGGACATTATGATCTCAGCGGTGCGCATCATCACGTTGTCGATCCAGCCTCCATAGTAGCCCGAGATGCCGCCGAACAGCATGCCTATGGTCAATGTGATGAGTATGCCGGCCCAGCCGACGAACAGGGAAGCCCTTCCTCCGTAAAGTATGCGGCTGAAGTAGTCCCTTCCGTAGTCGTCGGAGCCCATCAGGAAGATGCGGCCTTCCTCTCCGTCGGCAGCCCTCACACCGAAGAGGTGTATGTTGGACTTGATGCCAAGAAGGCTCCACATGTTGCGAGGGTCGTCGCTTCTTGTGAAGAAGGTCAGGTAGAACTTCTTGTCCTTCACTTCCTCATACTTCTGAGATAGGGGGTCGAGCATCTGCATCGCGTATACATATGGCCTGCTCAGGCTCCCGTCTTCATCCTTCCAGTGGACGGTCGACGGGGGCTGTATGTAGTTCTCCCTGTTGGTCGCGTGCATATGGTATGGGGCCAGGAAGCCCGCGAAGACGACTGACAGGTACATTATTATTAGGATGTAAGCCGAGATCATGGCGAGCTTGTGCCTTTTCAGCCTCATCCACGCTATTCGCCAGGGAGACCTGACTTTCTCTGTATTGCATGCCTGTGTGCTTCTTACCTTAGCCATTACAGCACCCCCCCTACTGGTACCTTATTCGCGGATCCGAGAGAGCCAGGAGTATATCCGCGATAAGGTTTCCTACTATTAGGAGCACTGCGCCCATGACCATGTTGCCCATCGCAAGGTAGACGTCCTTGCGCTGCACGGCCTCCAGCATCATCTGTCCCATGCCCGGCCATGCGATTATCGTCTCCGTAAGGGCAGCGCCCGAAAGCAGTCCGCCCAGCTGGAAACCGAATATGGTGATAAGGGGGTTGATGGCGTTTCTTACGGCATGCTTCCATATCACCTTGCCCTCAGAAAGGCCCTTGGACCTGGCGGTGGTGACATAGTCCTGCCTTAGGACCTCAAGCAGGTTGCCCCTCATCTGCCTCATAAGCCCGGCGACTCCGCCGAAGCCGAGCACTATGGTGGGTACGACGAGGTGCCTTGCGAGGTCCACGACTTTCTCCGGGAAAGTCATCCAATCGAACCCGACTGTAGTCATTCCGCCGATCGGAAGGTTGCCGAATCGGGTCGTTGCAATGAAGTAGAGCAATAGCAGCGCCACGAAGAATGAAGGGGCAGAAATCCCGACGAAAGCGAAGATTGTTAGGAACCCGTCAATGAAGGAATACTTCTTGACTGCAGAGATGACGCCGATCGGTATGGCAAGCAGCCACGACACCAGCATCGAAGTCACAGATAGAAGAAGCGTGTTAAGCATCCTCGTCTTAATCAGATATGAGACTGGGGCTCGATAGGTGAAGGAATAGCCGAAGTTGCCCCTGAGAAGCTGGGATAGCCAGCGGAAATACTGCTCATAAAGCGGCCTGTCGAGGCCGAACGACGCCCTCATCTGCTCTATGGTCTCGGGCGAGTTGT
>CAZHKX010000166.1:401-2050 GCA_964532805.1 uncultured Clostridia bacterium | reverse complement strand
GAAGACGGTGTCCACGTCCGAAGACTTCGCCGAGTAGACTATGTTGGACAGAAGATTGTGCTCGGGACACATATGGGACGCACGGGTGTCGATAAAGACGAGGTCTGCCTTCATCCCCTTCTCGATGCTTCCGTAATCTGCCTCTCCCGGTATGCACCTGGCACCATCCGCAGTGGCCATCCTGAGAGTCTCGGCGGCAGGAAGGGCAGTCGGCTCTAAGGTCGAGACCTTCGCAAGAAGGGTTGCCAGCCGCATCTCCTCCAGCATGTCAAGGTTATTGTTGGAGGCTGCCCCGTCTGTGCCTATGCCGACCACAATCCCCTTCTCCCTCATCCTGGTCACTTTTGCGATTCCGGATGCCAGCTTGGTGTTCGACCCGGGGTTGTGCGCCACGCTCACACCCTTCTCAGCTAGGATGTCCATGTCCTTCTCGCTGAGCCACACGCAGTGCGCAGCCATGCTCCTGCAGTCGAAAAGCCCTATCTCGCTCATCTTGGCTGCGGTGCTCATGCCATAGTGCCTCTGCGCATACTCCTCCTCCCGCCTGGTCTCAGCCAGATGGGTATGGATGCCGAGCCCATTGTCCTTGGCCATCCTAATCAAGGGGGATGCATACTCCGGAGAGCAGGTGTAAAGCGAATGAGGCGATAAGAGCGTCGTTATGCGCCCGTCCGCCATCCCGTTCCAGCGCTTCGCGAAATCAAGCGATTCTTTCAGCTTGGCGCCGTCCGGGTCAGTGACACCGGCCACGCTTCTTGCCAGCGCCGCCCTCATGCCTATGTCGGCGACCGCCTGGGCTGCGCTTTCCATGAAGAAGTACATATCCGCGAATGCCGTGCAGCCGGACCTTATCATCTCGGCTGAGGCAAGCAGGGTGCCCCAGTAGACATCATCCGCGGTTAGGTTCGCCTCAGCTGGGAACACTTTCGTCTCAAGCCATTCCTGAAGCGCAAGGTCATCTCCGAAGCCTCTTAGAAGCACCATTGCGGCGTGGCAGTGGGTGTTCACCAACCCCGGAATCGCCACGAAATGGGGATATGAGAGCTCATGCTGGGCAATCACACCGGACGGTGCGCTTTCTGTGGGTCCGGCCCACTCTATCCTGTTGCCCCGTATCAGGATCGTTGCCCCACGCACAAGCTCGGGAAGCGCGCCTGAAACCGGTGCTAGTGCCTTGCAGTCTATCCTGTAATCCACTCTCATGCTCTACCTCATTGCGCTCTGAAGTCGGGCCTTCTTCGGCCCCACAGCACCATCTCGTCAAGCGCCTTGCCGCATGTACAGGCCCTGTGCTCAGGCAAGCTCTTTATGGCGTCCGCGATTATCACCTTAAGCTTGGCGTTGACCTGGTTCATCATGTCAGACACCTCGGAGTGCGTTAGAGACTGCTTGGATATGCCGGCTGCCCAGTTGGTGACCACGCATATCCCTCCATAGCACATCTCCGCCTCCCTTGCGAGGACTATCTCCGGGACATGGGTCATGCCTGCTATATCGCCGCCAAGCTTGGCGAACATCTTGATCTCTGCAGGGGTTTCGTATCTTGGCCCCTGGAAGCATACGTAGCAGCCCGAGTCCAGATGCTTGACGTCTGCCCCTGCAGGAAATCCGGCGCGCCCGCGCCGCGGCGCCCGCCTCCTACCTGCCGC
>CAZHKX010000166.1:0-391 GCA_964532805.1 uncultured Clostridia bacterium | reverse complement strand
GCGTGCAGTAGGGGGCGCTCATGTCCAGGTGGGTCACCGCCCATTCGCCCTCGTCGAAGAACTGTACCGGCCTTCCCCATGTGTTGTCTATGAACTGGTCTGGGACGACGAAACAGCCGGGCGGCATCGACGGATTGAGGGAACCTACAGCTGCCGTTGCGATTATCCGTTCGACTCCCAGCACTTTAAGCGCCGCGATATTCGCCCTGTAGTTGATCCTATGGGGTGCCACCGTGTGGCCTGAGCCGTGCCTTGCCAGGAATGCGACCTCCTGGCCCTCCAGTTCGCCCACTGTCACCCCGACTTCTCCGAATATGGTCCTTACTTCTACTTTCCTCACATTAGACAGCATAGCGGGGTCGTAAACCCCGCTGCCGCCGATTACTGCTAT
>CAZHKX010000165.1:0-2140 GCA_964532805.1 uncultured Clostridia bacterium | reverse complement strand
GGATTTATTGCAGAAATGCTCGACATCTTGCCACGTTAGGTATCCCCATCTTGAAACCTGTGAGTTGCCCAATAATGCGGAAAGCTCCGGCAATATTGCGGTTTTAAAATGGCTGTTGAGGATTGCACCTCTATCTGGCACCAGCGCCACAAAATAGATATCGTCGCTGTCTATCGTCTTTATTTTATTGAATAGGTCTGTTGCGATATTGTTGCTTCCTATTTTCCTCCCACTTTTTGGTGGGGATAGATTCAAAGCCAAGAGTTTCCCCATGCTGGAGTTGTCGACAAACCCTTTGACAGCCTTGTTTATTGACAACCACTTTAAGCTAAGCTGGGAGAACAATAAGGAAGAGGTCCCTGCACGTGCAGCTCCTTTTGGTTTAACCACTTCTGTGACAAACCTGTTGAACTCCCCTTTTAAGACGGCTCCAGATTTGCTTACTTTCGCTTCTATGAAAATGCATCCTGCGTAGTTTCCTTCTTTCTTACATAGGATCACCACATCAGGATCTCCGAATTCAGACATGGTGTTCTCAATATATACCTCATAATCGTCGAAACCTTCGAGGATGTTACCCCATTCCCTATCTCCTATTAGAGGCATCCTGGTCTTTTCTAAGAGGTTCTTGAGCAGCAGATTACTGGTAAGGTTCGTTCCTTTGGAAAAATAGATAGAGTAGAAAAGCGCGTCGATGATACCTCTTTCTGAGTACCCGAAGACTTCCATCATATTCCTCCTATTTTGCGGTTTCTGTTTCTGAATAATGAGTATCCTGTGCCAAAAGGGGACAATATTCCGACTAGGTGCTGCTTCCCGTGCCTCCTTCCTCTCATTGCAATCATGTCGATTCCGGATATTTATGTCTCGCTATCAGCTTCCTTCGGGCATATTCCTGTCCTTATTCAAGGCCGCAAGTAACTTACTTGATAACTAAAAAGATGTATACAACAATCAAGGAAAACCCTGCATCCGTACGCAATCTGATAAGATGCAGTCATCTAAATGATGAAGATAGCTCAGCAAGGGATCCTTCGAGATATAACCTTCTCTCCAAATAGGGGAGAATCCTCCAAAAATAACAAAACGCCTTGAGATCTTTTCGTGTATGTTGCTTCTATAGACTTAATATCATTGAAGCATAGGGCCTTGATGGATCTCTCACACATCAATTGGGCACTCGAAGTTGGTTGCCGAGATGATAATCAATCGCGGTTATCTAAGTTGCACCAGACCTGCTAATAATCAGTGCTTAGCTCATGTTAATGCTGGCATCCATATTATCATCTATTGTGACACTTCTACAGCTAAATAGGTTTACTTTTCAGCCTCCTCTTGGCGCCGCGCCTTTCTACAAGCACCTTCTCGACTTCGCTGAAAGAAGATCCTAAGCTCGACATCGCCACAGTCGCATGGTAGATGAGGTCGGCCAGCTCCTCCGCGGCAAGCCTCTTGGCAGCAGCATCCCCACCCTTTGCATTCATCGCGGCTATGATGAACTCCCCGGATTCCTCCCCGACCTTCCTCAATATTCTTTCGATGCCCGCATCAAGCAGCTTGTTCGTATAGGACCCCTCGACGGGGTTATCCTTCCTGTCTCTTATCTGCTCGTTCAGCTCAGCCAGCACATCCTTGCCTTCGAACCTGACGACCTTGTCAGATTCGTCTGCCGGCTCTCCGCTTACAAAGCAGCTTGCAGCTCCCGTATGACAGGCAGGCCCCAAAGGCTCTACCTGAAGAAGCAGGGTGTCCCTGTCGCAGTCCAGCGCCATGCGCTTCACCAGCATCTTGTTGCCGCTGGTCTCCCCCTTGTTCCAAAGGCTCTGTCTGCTCCTGCTCCAGAACCACGCTTCGCCCGTCTCGACCGTCTTTAGCATGGCATCCCTGTTCATGAAGGCCACCATGAGAACATCCCCACTTTGAATATCCTGAACGACGGCAGGCAGCAGCCCGCCCTCGACGAACTTCGCCTCTTCTAGCAGCCTCGCCCAATACTCCCTCATGCCCGTTCCTCCACCCTTCCGTTAAGCCCCGCCAGAACCTAAGCTCAGAGCCTCACCGGCACTCCCCTGCCATCAAGGTATCCCTTAACTTCCGCGATGCTGAGCTCGCCGTTATGGAAGAGCGATGCCGCCAGCGC
>CAZHKX010000164.1:0-2168 GCA_964532805.1 uncultured Clostridia bacterium | reverse complement strand
GAACTATCTGTGGCAAAAAGAAAGGGACTGCCCCTTTGTTTTGGGACAGTCCCTTGCTGTATGTCTCTAGCCGATTACTTGCCCTTCACGCCTACTGCCCCGTTGGTCAGGTCGACGCTGTGGCACCAGGTGCAATTTCCGCTGTAGTTCTTCACGAACGCGTTGTTGGTTCCGCCTGCGAAGTGCATCTGATGGATTACGCTGCCGAGCGTTCCGGCCTTGGCGCCCGCCTTGTGGCAGGTGGCGCATCCGGCCATGTCGGTTATCATCTTGTCGGTAGCGGCAGGGTGCTTCTTGTCTGCGATGAGCTTCTTCATGCCTGCGAGTATGGTCGTGTCGCTGCTGCCGGTCTTGACGTGGCAATCCAGGCAACCCTTGGGAAGGTCGTCCTTGGCGTTCACGCCGGGAATCGTCAGGCTGGGGACCGCGGCGTATACGGCCAGGGATGCTACTGCGATGAGAGCCAGCACGAAGGCTACGGCGAGTATCTTCTTCATTTATTTGTCCTCCTTTCATATGATAAATCAGCATTATTCTAACAAATTACGGATAGATGGGCAAATACCGCCCCTCGGATAAGACGTGCGACGCGCCTGTATGTTCGCATTAAACAAGGGCGCAGGCGATGGTATAATAATTAAATAGTATTCCATTTGCTTAGAGGTGCCAAATGACCGGGACGCTCATGAATACGGCCACTGTGCTGGCAGGTACCGCGATAGGGCTGCTTTTAAGAAGCAGGATACCAGAGCACTTCGGATCCGAGCTTATTAGGGTAATGGGGCTTTTCACCCTGGTGATCGGCCTGAAGAACGCATGGGACTCGCCGGAGCTTCTGGTAACGCTCATCTGCGTGGTCCTGGGCACAGTCATCGGGATGCTCCTTAAGCTGGATGACAGGTTCAACGGGCTCGGGGACGCAGCGAAGCTCAGGCTTGGGAAGATGGCCGAAGGAAGGTTCACCGAGGGGCTCGTCGCCGCATCCCTTCTGTTCTGCATAGGCCCCATGACTGTGATGGGCTCTATTGCCGACGGGCTTAAAGGGGATTACTCCATACTGGCAATGAAGTCGGTCATGGACGGGGTTACATCGATGGCGATGGCATCCACCATGGGAGTAGGCGTGGGCTTCTCCGCGATAGTTGTCCTTTTAGTCCAGGGGACGATCACGCTTGCCGCAGGTTTCCTGGAGCCTATCATGACGGAGCTGATGATAGCGCACATAACGGCAGCAGGCGGCCTAATACTAATGGGGCTCGGCTTCAACCTCTCGCTGAAAGCAGGAATCAAGGCGGGCAACATGCTGCCCGCCCTAATCGTGGCGGCCATAGCTGCCGCTATACTCTAGGATGGGCGGTGCTACGATGAAGTTCTACAAGATGCACGGGCTGGGAAACGACTTCGTATTCGTGATGGCGGAAGCCGCTGAGCTTCCGTCTCTTAAGGAGATGGCAAAGGGCGTCTGCGACCGCAACTTCGGGGTGGGGGCAGATGGGCTTATCGTCATAGTGCCTTCCGAAAAGGCTGACCTCAGGATGGTCATCTACAATTCGGACGGATCCGAGGCCGAGATGTGCGGCAACGCGATAAGGTGCGCCGCAGTGCTTTGGGCCCAGAAGCATCCTCAAGCGAAGGAACCCATCTCGATAGAGACGCTCAAGGGCATTCAGTACTGCACTATCAAGGATAGGTCCAAAAGGGACTGGCTGGTCACGGTCGACATGGGGGAGCCGGCCCTTAAACCCGGGCTCATACCCGTGAAAGGCCAGGGAGAGGCCGTCATCGACGCGCCCTACGAGGCCAATGGGTTGAAGTTCAGGTTCACGTGCGTGAACATGGGAAACCCGCATGCCGTCGCCTTCGTGGAGGAGTCCACCAGGAAGCTCATGCTTGAAGCAGGCCCCGAGATGGAGGTCCACCCGGACTTCCCTAAGAAGACCAATGTGGAGTTCGCCCAGATGCTTCCCGACGGTGGCATCAAGGTGTTCGTGTGGGAAAGGGGCGTGGGCCCCACGCTTGCCTGCGGAAGCGGGGCATGCGCAGTCGCAGTGGCCGCCCATCTGTCCGGAAGGGCTGGAAGGGCCAGCAGGATAGACCTTCCGGGAGGCTCGCTTCACATCGAGTGGAGGGAAGACAACAGGGTGCTCATGACGGGCCCTGCGGCTTTC
>CAZHKX010000163.1:0-2173 GCA_964532805.1 uncultured Clostridia bacterium | reverse complement strand
GTCTGTATAATGATTATAGTGCAACGCAGCGGCTTGAACCACACTGATTTGGCAAAGGGTGATTGCATGTCATACGGCGAGAACGGTAACGGCGGCAGGGACAGATACAAGCTCATCAAGTTCCCCAGGAGCAGCTCGCCGCTGTCGAGGCTTTCGAGCCCGACAATTGCGATAATCGCGATCAACGCAGCCGTCTTCATATTGCTTGAGGCAGTCGGAAGCTCCCAGGACCTGGACACTCTAGTCACCTTCGGCGCGAAGGTCAACTTGTATGTAAGGTCCGGCGAGTGGTGGAGGATCTTCACCGCCATGTTCCTTCACTTCGGGGTATTCCACATACTCGTGAACTCCTATTCGCTCTATAACCTAGGCACGTTCTCCGAGCGCGTCTACGGCAAGTGGCGCTTTATCGCCATCTACCTCACCGCAGGCGTCGCCGGCAACATACTGAGCACGATTCTAGGGAGCCTCTACTCTGTAGGCGTGGGCGCTTCGGGCGCGGTCTTCGGGGTGGCAGGCTCGATACTTTACCTGGGGGTAAGGCGCCCTGAGCTTTTCAAGTACATCCTAGGCTCCTCATTCATAGTGTCCATACTCCTTAACCTGTTCATCGGCTTCGCAATCCCCGGAATAGACGTATGGGCCCACTTAGGGGGCCTTATCGGAGGCTTTGCGGCATCGTGGGCGATAGGGACGGAGGCTGACGAGATGAGCGGAGGGCCCGCATGGTGGAAGGGCGCAGTCGTTTATGGCACCCTGGGCCTGCTCCTGGCATACATACTCTCCTGACCTGGAAGCAGTATTTCGCATTGCACCGGGCTCATTCGCTTGACAGCCCGGTGCTCTTTCTTTATTATTCTCATTAGTTTGTGCACAATTTTGTGAACAGTTCCGATTGGAGGATTGCCGATGAGCGCAATTGAGGATAGGCTGGACGCCTTCAGGAAAAGGATCGAAGGGCTCAAGGCCGATGGCCATTACTACTATCTCCAGCAGGTCGACGAGGTCGGAGACACTAGGGTGAAGATCGGCGGCAGGGAGATGATCGTATACTCCTCTTATAACTACCTCGGGCTGCTGCATCATCCCCACATCCTGAAGCGCTCGATGGAGGCGCTGGAGCAGTGGTCCACAGGCACCCACGGCGTGAGGGTCCTTTCAGGCACCACCAAGCTTCATGTGGAGACGGAGGCGAAGCTTGCGTCCTTCATGGGCACTGAGGACGCGATTGTCTACTCCAGCGGCTTCATAGCCAACCTGACGAGCCTCGACGCTTTGACCGGAAGGCATGACCTGATAGTCTCCGACCAGCTTGCGCACGCAAGTATAATCGACGGCTGCCGCATATCGGAGGCCGAGTTCCAGCGTTTCCGCCACAACGACGTAGAAGACCTGGAGAGGCTCCTTAAGGCCAGGCGCGAGAAGAGCGCCGACTGCGGCATCCTGGTTATAGTGGACGCGGTATACAGCATGGACGGCGACGTCTGCCCGCTTCCAGACCTTTCCAGAGTCTGCAGGAAGTACGGAGCCTGGCTTGTGGTGGATGAGGCGCATTCGCTCGGCGTGCTTGGAAAAACCGGCAAGGGCATACTCGAGCACTTCGGAATGCCGATGTCATCGATCGACATACTGACTGGCTCGCTGGCGAAGACCATCCCTTCCGTCGGAGGCTACGTGGCAGGCTCCAAGGATCTTATAACCTACCTGAGGAACAACGCCAGGGGCTTCGTGTTCTCAGCAGCGGTACCTCCGGCAGCGCTGGGCGCCATCATCGGGTCCGTAGAGGTCATGGAGACAGAGAAGTGGCGGCTTGACAAGGTCAGAAGCAACATAAACCGCTTCGTCGGCGGCCTCAACAGGCTCGGCTACGACACGCTGCACACCCAGAGCTGCGTAATTCCTGTAATGGTCGGAGAGGATGAGCCTACTTTGGAGCTGACGAGGCTCTGCCATGAGGACGGGATGTTCGTCTCGCCGATACTTCCTCCCGCAGTGCCGCCTAAGAAGTCAAGGCTTAGGGCGAATGTGACGGCTGCGCATACAGACGAGGATATTGACATAGCGCTCGACATTCTCGGCAGGCGCGGAAAGCAGCTTGGGATAATATAAGCATTGTTCTGAGAGTGTGTAGAATCTTGTGTATTCCCCTCTGACGGACACAAATTGGGGAATG
>CAZHKX010000162.1:0-2450 GCA_964532805.1 uncultured Clostridia bacterium | reverse complement strand
GATGCTGAGACCCAGAGGCTCGCAGCCGATGTCATAACCACCCTCGACGTAAAGAGCGTCAAGGCGGCGGGCGATGCGGCCGAAGCGGACCTTACCAGGGTGTACAAGCTCAATTACGCGGCACCTGCCGACATTAAGGCGGCTCTAGCCGAGATGACGACGGGCAAGGTTGCGATAGACACGAGGACATCCTCAGTGATAGTGACGGCGAAGGAGAGCGACCACGCCAGCATACTCGATGTTATCGAGCACCTCGACCAGGAGCTCTCCCAGGTGTTCTTCGAGGCCAGCCTGTACGAGCTCTCTGACGATGCGACAAAGAGGCTCGGCATCGACTGGACGGTCAACAAGCTGGTATTCGGTTACAACACCCTGTCGCAACTGGCGACGGTGGCGCTCGACTTCGATAACAAGATCTCCGCGCTTGCGGACGAGGGCAAGGCGAAGCTCATATCCAAGCAGCATACCTTCACGGTCGACGGCAAGATGGGCAGGATGCTAATCGGCGACCGCATACCCGTAATCGTGCAGAGGGTCGAAGAGGGGCAGGTCGTAAACTCGGTCGAGTACATCAACGCCGGCATCGAGCTCTCGATAACCCCCAAGGTAAGCTACGACGGGAGCATAACCGCCGAAGTGAAGCCGGTCATCAGCTCCATAGTAGGCTGGACGCCTCAGAACTACCCTCAGATAAGGACGAGGGAGCTTGAGACGATAGTCAACGTGAAGAACGGCGAGTCCGCCATCATCGGCGGCCTGTTCAGCCAGGAGGAGATCGAGACCATCACCAAGGTGCCTATACTCGGGGACATTCCGCTAATCAAGGAGCTGTTCACGAAGAGGGGCACCGACGTGAAGGACCAGGAGATAATCATAGTGATAACGGCATGGACGATCAAACCGGGTCAGAAGACCAGCCTAGATAACGGCGTGGTTGAGATCAAAGGACCCGTTCTCTAAGAGAAAAGGCCAGTATAGGTGGCCCTCATTAACGGGGGCCACCTGCTTTTTGGAGGTCAATGGACATGAGGGCGCGGAAACTGCAGGAAAGGCTCGACGGACTAAACATAGACGGAATGCTGGTGACGAAGGCTCAAAACAGGCTCTACCTGAGCGGCTTCACAGGATCTGCCGGCGCGCTGGTCATAACAAAGAATGGCACGTCGCTTGTCACCGACTTCAGATACACCGAGCAGGCCACGGCACAGGCCCAGGGCTTCACAGTGATCACACATGGCGCTGGAGGCTACTACAAGCAGGTGATGGAAGAGGCGCGAAAGCTTGGAGCGAGGAAGCTGGGCTTCGAGGCGGCCGAGATGAGCGTCGAGGAGTATCACTATTTCCAATCAGCGGCGGAGGGCATCGAGCTTGTCGCGGTGAAGGGCGCAGTCGAGCAGATGCGCGCCATAAAAGACTCGGTCGAGCTGGATAAGCTGAGGAGAGCCTGCGCCATGACCGACAGGCTGTTCGACTTCGTGCTGGGATTCATCAGGCCCGGGATGCGCGAGGAGGAGCTAGCCACCGAGATGGACATCTGGATGATCAGGCACGGCATGAGCTCATCCTTCGGCACCATAGTGGCATCGGGGCATAGGGGAGCCCTGCCGCACGGAAGGGCATCCTCCAAGGTTATGGAGAAGGGCGAGCTTGTCACGATGGACTTCGGCGGCTTTCTCGACGGCTACACCTCGGATATGACGAGGACTGTATGCCTCGGAAAGGCCGACGATAAGCAGAAGGAGATCTACTCAATAGTGCTCGAATCGCAGCTGGCCGGAATCAAGGCCGCTAAGGCCGGATTGACGGGCAGGGAAGTGGACAGCATATCTCGCCAGGTGATAGAATCTAAAGGATATGGGCAATACTTCGGACACGGGCTTGGGCATGGAGTAGGGCTGGAAGTTCACGAAGAGCCACGGTTCTCTGTCACTGACGCAAACGAGATGAAGCCGGGCATGGTGCTCTCAGTGGAACCGGGAATCTATCTGCCGGGATGGGGCGGGGTCAGGATAGAAGACCTCGTGGTCATAACAGGCGGCGAAGCGGAAGTACTCTACAGGGCCCCCAAGCATTTAATCGAGCTATAGATCGGGAGGGTAAGGCTATGGTATCCACTAACGACCTCAGGACAGGACTTACAGTCGAATGGGACGGCAGCATCTGGACGGTAATCGACTTCCAGCATGTCAAGCCAGGCAAGGGCGCGGCTTTCGTGAGGGTAAAGCTTCGCAACATCATAACCGGGGCGACCATTGAGAACGCATTCAACGCGGGCGAGAAGCTCTCCCGCGCTCAGATCGACTTCAGGAAGATGCAGTACCTGTATGAGAGCGACGGGCAGTACATGTTCATGGACCAGGACAACTTCGAGCAGATTGGCCTTACCAAGGAGGTTCTGGGCGATTCCCTGAAGTATCTGAAGGAGAACATGGAAATCGGCGTCCAGATGT
>CAZHKX010000161.1:0-2464 GCA_964532805.1 uncultured Clostridia bacterium | reverse complement strand
GGCCATATTAACAACATATCTGATTATGCTTCAATTACAGCCCATATTCAACAATCCGGGCTGCCAGTTACGCCCCGCAGACCTTGCAGTTCTCCTTCTTTGAAAGCTCCATCGTCTCGAAAGCGCCGGTGTAAAGGTCGAAGTAGATGAGCCTTCCGGACGGGAAGCCGACCTTTCCGGCAGCAAGGAACTTGACAGCCTCCGCAGCCATGATGGATCCGACCACCCCGGCTGTGGCCCCTAGGACCGAGGGCGGCGCGCCCCTCTCCTCGGATTCATCCGGAAGCAGGCATGCCCTGCAGGGGCCCACTTTAGGTTCGAAGAAGCCGACCATTCCCGTATACCCTTCGACCGACCCGTCGATGTATGCTGTTCCGGTTTTCCTGCAGGCCCTGTTTATCACCTGCCTTGCATGGGGGTTGTCCACGGCGCCGAGTACGATGTCATATCCCTTGATGAGCTCAGGTGCATTGTCGTCCTCAAGCCTTAAGGCATGGACCGTTGCTTTAACCTCGGGGTTCAGCTGGGTTATCTTGAATGCGGCCGAGGATGCCTTGACTTCGCCTATGTCCGGCGTGAAATGGAGTATCTGCCTGTTGAGGTTCGATATCTCGACTACGTCCGAGTCGATTATCCCTATCCTTCCGATGCCGGCGGCGGCAAGGTAGTAAAGAAGCGGCGAACCGATGCCGCCGGCTCCTACCACGAGCGCTCCTGATCCCGCGAGCCTGGCCTGCGCCCCCTCATCGAAGCCGGGCAGGCCCCGGTGCCTGTCATATCTGCCCATGCCACACCTCCGCACTTATCTTTGATGCAATGCTGCCAAAGCGATGGTGCAATGGCAACCCCTATGTATTATTCTATCAGTATGGCTCCGATTGGTGTCCATCAAACCCATACGTCAGGAGGATTATCATGCCCAAGGGATTGATCTCCGACCCGGCCGACAACATAGCCACCATGCTGGGGGATGCGTTGGCAGGAGAGGAAGTGCTCGTTGCCGGCAAGGCAGGCTTATCCGGCTTCTCCGTCAAGGCCTCGACGGATGTCCCCATGTACCATAAGATCTCCCTTACAGACATTCCGGAGGGCGGCACAATAAGCAAGTACGGCAACCCGATGGGAATCGCCACAAGGCCGATCGCCAAAGGGGAGCACGTCCATATACACAATATCGCAAGCCTTAGGGCCAGGAGGGATTCCTGATGGCAGACAGCAAGATGATGCTTTCCGGGTTCAGAAGGCCTGACGGCAGGCACGGTCTCAGAAACCATATGGCGATAATCCCAGCATCCGTATGCGCTGGCGAGGTATCGTCGCGCATCGCCGCCGCAGTGCCGGGCTCAGTCGCCCTAGTGCATTCCAACGGCTGCTGCCAGATGGGCGAGGATTATGCGCAGACTGCAAGGACTCTCATCGGCATGGGCACGAACCCCAATGTAGGCGCCGTGCTTGTCGTCGGCCTCGGCTGCGAAGGGATGCAGCCCTCTGAGCTGGTGGAGGGCATCTCGAAGTCGGGAAAACCCGTCGGACTTGTGATAATACAGGAGTGCGGAGGTACGGACGGGGCTGTGGCAGAGGGGATATCGAAGGCAAGGGCCCTTTGGGCCGGCGTCTCCGAGATGAAGCCCGAGCCCTTCCCGGTATCCGAGCTGGTGCTGGGGCTTGAATGCGGTGGATCAGATCCCACTTCCGGCATTGCGGCCAACCCTTCCCTTGGCGTCGCCTCGGACATGCTTGTTACGTCAGGCGGCACTTCCATCCTTTCAGAGACCACCGAGCTCATCGGGGCGGAGAGGATACTTGCGGCCAGGTGCTGCACCGATGAAGTCGCAGCTAAGCTTCTGTGGATAGTAGACAATGTCGAGAAGAGCGCCCTTGCCATGGGATCGGACCTGAGGGGCACGCAGCCTACTCCCGGAAACATAAAGGGAGGGCTGTCGACAATAGAGGAGAAGTCCCTGGGCTGCATACTTAAGGCAGGCAAGTCCAAGATGATGGGCGTGCTCAAATACGGGGAGGAGCTGCCGAAGGGCGCAAGGGGCCTCTACATGATGGACAGCCCCGGCCAGGACGTCGATTCCATGATCGGCATGCTGGCAGGCGGCGCCCACCTTGTCGTCTTCACCACAGGGCTCGGCACCCCGACCGGCACGCCGATCGCCCCGGTGATAAAGGTGACGGCGAACGGCAGGACCTATAAGAGGATGAGCGGCAATATCGATATCGACCTTAGCCCCGTCATGGCCGGGGAGATGACGCTGGACGAGGCAGGCGCCCTTATCTTCGCCGAGATGGTAGAGGTCGCGAGAGGCAAGCTTACGAAGTCCGAGGTTACAGGCCACAGGGAGTTCGGCATATACAGGGTGGGACCCACCTTCTGAAGCACGAACGCAGCTCAGAGCTTCCCGGGACTGTCCCAAAACAAGCACCCAAGGGACTGCACCCAAATAAATCAGAAAGA
>CAZHKX010000160.1:0-2534 GCA_964532805.1 uncultured Clostridia bacterium | reverse complement strand
CCTGCTCGTACTTGAACTTGCCGTAGTCCATGAACTTGCAGACGGGAGGCTTCGCGGCTGAAGCTACTTCAACAAGGTCGAGGTTCCTGTCGGCTGCCGCCTTGATGGCGTCGCGGATGGTCATTATGCCGAGCTGTTCCCCCTCCTCAGTGACAACGCGCACTTCCTTGGCGCGTATCTCGTCGTTTATGTAGAGTTCCTTACCGATGGCTATTCACCCCCGAATAAAAAATAGAGGCCGGGCGTACGCATCCGCCCGGCCTTAAGCCTCATTTCGTAACCGGACTGGCGTCTGCCGTACGGTGAGAAGCGGATGCTTCTTCTTGCTAAGTACTCATGTATATTAGCACGCACCTTCCAGAAGTGTCAAACGGCCTATCTCTTTATGGTCGTCTCTTCCTTCAGGGTAGCCATGAACCCCTCAAGCGGCATCGCTCCCAGGTCCCCGCGCTTCCTGCATCTTACCGAGACGCTTCCCGCCTCCTGCTCCTTCGCCCCCATCACCAGCATGTAGGGCACCTTCTCCATCTGCGCTGACCTTATCTTGTAGCCTATCTTCTCGCCGCTTCTGTCGACTTCGGGCCTGAAGCCTGCTTCCTTCAGCTTCGCTGCCACCTCGTCGGCGTATCCCGCCTGGGCGTCCGATATGGGCAGTATCTTGACCTGCACGGGGGCTATCCATGCCGGCAGGGCTCCTGCGTACTTCTCGATGAGTATGGCAAGTGTCCTCTCATAGCACCCTATAGAGGTCCTGTGTATGACGTATGGCCTCTTCTTCTGGCCGTCGCTGTCGACGAAGCTCATGTCGAACCTGTCGGGCTGCACGAAGTCGATCTGCACGGTGATGAGAGTATCCTCCTTGCCGTACACGTTTCTGATCTGGATGTCCAGTTTGGGTCCGTAGAACGCCGCCTCGCCGTCGGCCTCGTAGTAGTCGAGCTTTAGCTCATCGAGTATCTGCTTCATCCTGGCCTGGCTGTTCTCCCAAGCCTCGGGGTTGTCTATGTACTTCTCCCTGTTGTTGGGGTCCCACTTGGAGAACCTGTAGACGAGCTCGTCTTCAAGGCCGACAGCCCTCATCATGTAGTGCACAAGGTCTACTACCCCCTTGAACTCGTCGGCGAGCTGGTCGGGGCGTACGACAAGATGCCCTTCCGATATCGTGAACTGCCTGACCCTTATCAGCCCGTGCATCTCCCCGGAGGACTCGTTTCTAAACAGGGTGGACGTCTCGGAGTAGCGTATCGGCATCTCCCTGTAGCTTCTAAGCGCGCTGTTGAAGATGATGAACTGGAACGGGCAGGTCATGGGCCTTAGGGCATAGACTTCCTCGCCCTTCTCCTCGTCGCCCATGACGAACATGCCGTCCTTGTAGTGGGCCCAGTGCCCCGACATCTTGTACAGGTCGCTTTTTGCCATGAAGGGGGTCTTTGTCGCGACATAGCCCCTCCTCTCCTCCTCGTCCTCAACGAAGCGCTGCAGGATCTGGATGACCTTGGCGCCCTTTGGCATAAGAAGCGGCAGGCCCTGCCCCACAAGCTCGCTGGTTGTGAAGTAGCCGAGCTCCCTTCCTATCTTGTTGTGGTCGCGCTTCTTAGCCTCCTCGACCGCCGCAAGGTACTCGTCAAGCTCCTTCTTGCTGAAGAAGGCTGTGCCGTAGATGCGGGAGAGCATTGGGCGCTTCTCGTCTCCCCTCCAGTAGGCTCCGGCGACCTGGGTCAGCTTGAAGGCCGGTATCATGCCGGTGGAGGCGAGGTGCGGACCGCGGCAGAGGTCCATGAAGTCTCCCTGCCTGTAGAACGATGCCACATCCCCGTCCAGCTCCTCTGCCAGCTCCACCTTGAACTGCTCGCCAAGCCCTTTGAGCATCTCAGCCGCCTCGGCCTTGCCCATGACGCTTCCTACTATGGGAAGGTCCTCGGCGATGATCCTGCTCATCTCAGCCTCTATGTGCTCGAGGTCGTCCGGGGTGAAGGGGACCTCCTTAAGAAAATCGTAGTAGAAGCCGTTCGAGATCGCGGGCCCTATTCCCAGCTTTACATCCGGAAACAGCCTCTTTACGGCATGCGCTAGGACGTGCGAGGCGCTGTGCCTTAGTATCTCCAGCTCGTTTCCTTCGTGCCCGTGCTTTGACTTGCCTGCCATTGTACCCACCTCCTGAAAAATAGAAATCCGCCCCGAAAATCGGGACGGATGTAATCCGCGGTTCCACCCGGGTTGGCATGGGTATGAGCCCCTGCCCTCTCGTTCAAGCCTATAACGGTGCCCTCCGCGCCCCTTATCTCGGGGCGTGCTCCGGGGTGGTCTTACTCCGCTCGCACCCGCCGGGCTTCCAGCCTGTGGCCCTGGCGTCTCTTAGGTCCTTACGGTATATTTCCCCGTCATCGCCTTATGCATCGATTAATAGAATGCTATTCCCATCCACTGCCTTTGTCAAGCGCCGGATAGGTTGAAGGCAGGCACATACGGCCTGCCCTCTAAACTGGTGGGACGCAGTGGGGTCGAACCACTGACCTCAACGATGTCAACGTTGC
>CAZHKX010000159.1:0-2552 GCA_964532805.1 uncultured Clostridia bacterium | reverse complement strand
CGAGCTTACGAGATTGAAGCTTGCCTCAGTGTTCGCACCGGCAGGAGGCATCCTACTGCTGGATGAACCTACAACGAATCTCGACCTCGACGGGATAATGACGCTTAGGGAGGCCATCTCAAGATGGGATGGCCCTGTGGTCATCGTGACGCATGATGCCGCCCTGATGTCGGAGACATGCGAAAGGATATGGAAGCTCAAGGAGTGCGGCCTTGTGGACTTCCCCGGAGGCTATGAGGATTGGTCCAGGTTCGAAAAGCAGCAGGAACAGAGCGCCGGCAGGAAGTATGAGGAGTACCTGAGGAAGAGAAGACACCTGCTCAAGGCCATGAGGGAGGCTATGGCCTCTTCGAAGTCCGTCAAGAAAGCGCCATCCCGGATGGGTAACTCTGAGGCCAGGCTTCACAAGAGGCAGGCGGCAGAAAGCTCCGAGAAGCTGGCCATGAGGGCGATTGCAATCAGGACGAGGCTGGAGAAGCTTGAGAAGGTAGAAAGGCCGAGGCCGGACAAGGAGCTGGCGATGGCATTCTCCCGGCCGAGGAAGGACCAGCCGAGGTTCTTCGCTGCGTTGAGGGACCTGAACCTGTCAGCAGGGGCGAAACGGCTCCTTCAGGGGGCGGCCCTGGACCTCCCATCGGGGATGAAGACCTGCCTTCTAGGCTCCAATGGCTGCGGGAAGAGCACGCTTATCGGAAAGCTCGCCGACCCCTGCTCAGGATATCTTCATAGGGGGGCCAAGGTGAACCTCTTAAGGCAGGACTTAGGCGGGCTTGATGACTCCGCCACCGCCGTGGAGAACTGCATCAGGGATACAGGCGCAACAGAGCAGGCGGCAAGGACGGTGCTTGCCAGGCTCAGGATAAGAAAGGACATGGCCCTGGTGCCGGTAGGCGCGATGTCCGGCGGGGAGAGGATGAAGGTGGCCCTCGCCAGGATCATGCTCTCGGACTGCGATGTCATGCTCCTGGACGAGCCGTCAAACCACATGGACATCGAATCGGTCGAGGCCCTCTCTGAGGTGCTCTCAGCCTGGCCCGGCACACTCCTAATGGCAAGCCACGACAGGGTGCTAATCGACGCTGTGGCTGACAGGCTGGTGATCTTCGAGGGCATGAGCCTTAGAAGCTACGACGGCAACTGGGCGGATTATGAATCATCGAGGCTCTACGCTCCGGACCTTGAGGCCCTTGCAGATAGCATGAGGCGGGCGCAGGAGGCTAATAAGAATGCCTCCGGAAGGGGTATCCAGCCGCATCCGGAGGCATCATCAGATGTTGTCCCTGAAGAAACGCAAGATGGAAGCTAGGGCAAAGCCTACTTCCTAAGCTGCGTAAGCAGGGCTTCCCTGGCTGCCGCCAAAGCCTCGTCAAGTGCAGCTACGCCGGGGCCTCCTCCTTGGGCCATGGAGGGGTTGCCTCCGCCCTTGCCGCCAAGAATGGGAATAACCGACTTGAAGGCGGCCGATGCGTCTGCTGAAGGTAGGTCCTGCGACCTGGCTACTACGAGGTAGGCGTTGTCCGCGCTGACAGCACCCACCGCTGCCGCGGTTCTCGGATGGGAGACCAGCCTTATGGCAAACTGCTTCGCGGCATCCATGCTGCCGGGTCCGGCATTGAAGGGTATCACTTTTAATCCGTCGGCTTCGGCAGCTTCCTCCCATACTCTTGCCGCATCGTACTCCATAAGCCTCGATGTGGCCTCCGCTAGCTGCTTCTTTGAGTCTTTGAGCTGTGAGAGCATCCTTTCGATCTGGGATTCGAGCTCCATCGGGTGCACGGAGAGGGCCGAGGCCGCTGATGCTAGCTGCCTGTTCTTCCTCCTGTAGTCGGAAAGCGCCCGCCTGCCGCACAGGAATTCCAGCCGCACCTTCCCCTTGGCGCGGTCTATCCTCGTGACTTTGATAATGCCTATCTTACCAGTGCTTGAGACGTGCGTCCCCCCGCATGGGCAGTTGTCGAAGCCTTCGACCGTTACAATCCTTATATCCTCCTCCACCTTAGGCGGCTTCCTGAGATTGTAGGAGGCAAGCTGAGCTTTATCGACGAAGGCAGCCCTTACGGGCACGTCCCGCATGACCGCGCCGTTTGCCATCTCCTCGGCCATGTCAGCCTGGGCTTCTTCCAGCCGCTCAGCATCTAGGTCGATCGTGCAGTACTCCTCGCCGAGGTGGAATCCCACCGTCTCATAGCCGAAGAGAAGCTCAAACGCGGCAGATAGTATGTGCTGCCCGGTATGCTGCTGCATGTGGTCGAAGCGCCTTTCGCTGTCGACAGAGCAGCTGATCCTGCCTGATACAGGGGCTGACACCAGTACCAGCACGCTTCCGTCCTCAGCCTCCCTGACGTCGATTACGTCGGCGGATCCTGCTTTCCCCCGGTCGGAGGGCTGGCCCCCCGATTCAGGGTAGAAGGCATTGGGATTGAGCCGCGCCTCCCAGTAATCGGTTCCGTCCGCCCCATTGAATGGACCGGCGCAACCTGTGACCTCAGCTTCGAAATCGTACAGGTCCTGGTGGTCGTAATAGAGCCTGTCCTTAGCCAATTGCGTTTCCT
>CAZHKX010000158.1:0-2560 GCA_964532805.1 uncultured Clostridia bacterium | reverse complement strand
AGGTCGCCGCTCATGATCAAAGATGTGATGTGCTCTACTACTCCGTCCGAGACCTTCATTCTGTGGATGCCGCCGGGTTTGATGGCCATGCAGACCTCCGCAAGATCCTCTGGGCGCGCCAGTGGTATGAGCATCACACCACCAGTAATTTCATTCTATATCAATATGTAGATTCCTTCATCAGAAATCTCTTATAGTTGTACGCGAAAAAAGCCGCCATTTTGGCGGCAAAGGACTCTTTCGCTCTTATGCCTTGTATGAGCTGACTAAAGCTTCATAAAGCTCAGCATATCTATCAATAAGGGTCTTGTATTCCTTTTTATTCGTGGGCCTCGGCAGCAACTCCCTTGTTTCCGAGATCCACCTCTCATGGTCCGCGTCGCCGATCCATCCAAGTCTCTTCATCCCGAGGATTGCCCCACCCCAACCTGAACCATCAGGGTTAGACGGAACTTGCATCTTCCTGCCGAAGAAATCCACTGTGGTGCTTACCCATTCGGGGGAGGAGAGAAACCCTCCGCTAAGAAAGATCTCTGTTGACTCGCTCTCCTCTGCTAGGCAACGATATGCAGTCAGAAGCCTGAAACAAATGCCTTCGATAAGTGCCCTGGCGATGTCCGCTCGTTTCGTGTTGAAACCCAAACCGAATATTGCACCCTTAAGCCTGGGGTTGAGATTTGGACTCCTTTCTCCGCCTAAAAACGGAAGGAAACACAATCCGTTGCTGCCCGCAGGTATTGTCGAGATTAGCTCATCAACAGCGGCAAAGGGATCTGCGCCGTTAGTAATTGCCTCATCGCGCTCCGGCTTCATGATCTCGCTTACAAGCCAGTTATATGTTGCTCCTGCATCCTGCACAAGCACTCCGTGCAACCACAACCCATCGGACATGTAGTAGCACCATGTATGCCCCTTGCCAGTATTTGCGGGGCTTTTCGATGTCCTTCTTATCGCAGCGCCGGTTCCTGCTGTAAGGCTTATGTTACACTGGGCTTTTCCTGCGGTCCCATAGTGAGCCAACGCCCCATCGGCAGCACCGATTATGACTTTGACGCCGGAAGGAAAGCCCATCTTCTGTAAAGGGCCACTTTCAGGCATATTGATTATCTCATCTGTGTCGACCAGCTTCGAGAGCATCCCCGGTTCGATCCCCAAGATGCCGAGAAGCTCGCTGTCCCAGTCAAGCTTTGCCTCATTAAGAAGTCCAGTTCCGGACGCAACTGAGTAATCGACTGCAGGTTCGCTTCCCCACCTTATCAGCAGGTACTCCTTGATCGACACGAACATGCGCGTCTTTTCGTAGACCTCCGGAAGCTCCTCTTTCATCCAGAGGATCTTCGAAGGGAAGTACATAGGATGGAGAGAACAGCCTGTCCTGTCCCTGAGTCCGCTTGCATCGGCGATTTCGGCAAGCCTTTCGGATTGCCGGATGCTGCGCATGTCCGCCCAGGTTATTAGCCTGCTTGCAGGTTTGCCCGCCTTATCCAGGCATATGAAGCTGTGGAACACCGAACAAAGCACGATTGCCCTTATGAACGGGGTCTTCTTAGGATCAGCCGAACATATCCTCCTGAGGCATTCCTCGGTAGCTGCGGACACCTCTTCTACATCCTGTTCAGCAAAGCCGTTATCTGAGAAATCAGTGCGATACCCCTCTGATACCTGGCAGATTCTCACTCCAGCAGAGGAATAGAGCATGGCTTTGGCATGGGTTGTGCCAATATCCAGGGAGACAAGATACTCTTCCATCAGAACATGTACCTTCCTTCCTTCACTACTGGCATCACTTCGCCACCGTTTCTTAGGAATACTGACTTTGCATCCTTTGGTGACATATCCAATGCTAGGTCAAATGCCACCTGCGCATTAGGAGCATATAAGAAGCCTAGCTTGACTATCGTCTCCTTCGAGAGAGTATCGCTTACTAGTATCGTCTTAGCTCTTCTATGGATTATCCTGCTTATGTGCATAAGGTGTGCGGCTACAGTCAGATCTTCTATCTTCCCAGACTCAACCATAGAGAGGATTTCCTCAGGCACAGGATATCCCAGTTCCTCTATTAGATTGTGCTGGCCAGAGACTCCTTCGTCCAGCCCAGCGCAAAGGATAATCACACCTGACTTCCTGACAGCGCAATCCGCAGAGAAAAGACCTTTCACCGCCTGCCATAGGTCCAGGTCTGAGGGGAACGCCTCCGAGACGACGATATCGGCGGGCATGTCCAGCTCCTTGCAGAATACCCTCGACGAGATTCTGCAGCCCTCTTTGTGCGCTTCGACCATATCGCCTGAGACACAGCCTGCAACCCTGCCATCGACATCGAGGACTACGTTCACTATGTAGTCAAGCCCTACCATCCTGGCAACATCATCTATCTCTTTGCGAACCGGGTTCTCCCTTATACCCATTATCTCGTAGCTATCGTACTGAGCTGAAAGCCAATGGGTCTGGCCAGTCGTTACTTCGCCGCATACTCCTGGTTGTACGATCTTGCCTCCACCGCCGAACCCAGGAATCCTATGCGGGACGATATGCCCTACCCCTATAAGAAAATCCGCAT
>CAZHKX010000157.1:0-2582 GCA_964532805.1 uncultured Clostridia bacterium | reverse complement strand
CTAAGCGTCATTATCCCGTCGAGGTCAAGATTCGTTGTGGGCTCATCCAGCAGGAGGATGCCTCCTGCCGGTGCGAACACTGAGGCAAGCTTCAATCTCGTAAGCTCGCCGCCGCTCGGGTTCTCTAAGCCCTGTTCCGCCGAGAATGCCGACAGCGACTCGGGCGTGGGGTATAAAGGCCCGGTCTTTCCCTGCCTGAAGTAGGATATGGGCATGAAGGTCTCCACGCTGCCTGCTGATGGCTCGATAATCCCGGCGATTATGTCCAGCAGCGTGCTTTTTCCAGATCCGTTGATGCCGATGAGGCCTACCCGTTCACCGTCGCCGAGCGTCAGCTGGCCGATCCTGAAGAGCCGCCTGGGACCATATGAGAAATCGATGCCTGATAGCCTTAGGGCTGTCATGTAACCACCTCTTCCGAAGCCGGGGCATGAAAATGCCCCGGTTAATGGGACCATAACCCGGTATCTGAACCGAGCTCAGCCTCTCCATTGCCGGGGTGGTTACCTGCGCACTCCTGTGCTCCTCCTTGGCTTCACGCCTGTAAGATGAGTAGATTATAGCGCCGGAATCGGCTTGGGGCAACTGCCTACGCCCTGAAGACGAACTCGCCCTCCCTGATCGTCGCAGTTACCCTGGCTTTTCTTATCCTTTCCTTGGCAATAGTGAATATGTCTTCGGACAATATGGCGATGTCGGCTATCTTGCCTGTCTCGATGCTGCCTCTAGTCCCGCCGTCTCCGAACAGGCTCGCCGGGTTCCAGGTATAAGCCCTGACCGCCTCCTCCACTGTTAGCCTCTCCTCAGGATGCCAGCCGCGCTCCGGCTTGCCATCTGGGTCCTTCCTTGTGACGGCCGTGCATATCCCTTTCATCGGATCCGGGTCGGCGACCGGGGCGTCAGACCCGAAAAGCAGGGGCGAGCCGCTTCTAAGCAGGCTCTTCGCAGCATAGGCATACCTTGTGCGCTCCCCCCAGAGGAGGTTCGCCGGCTCGATGTCGCCCTCCATGTGCACAGGCTGCATCGAGGCCGCAAGGCCAAGGGAGGCAAGCCTCGGCAGGTCCTCCTCCGTCAGAAGCTGCGCATGCTCTACTCGATTAATCAGCTTCGTTTCCGCGCTTCCTGACCTGGAGAATGCATCCAGCACGCTTCTGTTCGCGGCGTCGCCTATTGCGTGCACTGCCACTCCTACTCCGGCCCCGTTCGCCCTCCTGACAAGCTCGTTAAGCTCACCGTCGGGGATAAGGTCGATGCCGCGGTTCAGGCTTCCTTCGAAGGGCTCAAGCATGAGCGCAGTCTGAGATCCCAAGGTGCCGTCCTTAATCAGCTTCAAGCCTCCGAACCTCAGCTGCGAGTCTCCGAATCCCGTCCTCATCCCTGCGGAGATGGCCCCATCCAGGGACCCCTTCCCGATGTATCCGACTACCCTGATGCCGAGCCTTCCTGCCGCCTTCATCGAGGAGAGCAGCGACAGGTCGCCGTCGGAGTCCATGTTGTGCGCGGAGAGTATGCCTAGCGAATAGAGCTTCTCGAAGGCCGAATCCATGGAGGCGGCGATAGTTGAGGAGGTTGGCTTCGGTATCCTGTCGTAGGCTACCTTGGCCATGTTCTCGAGGAGCACTCCTGTTGGCTCCCCGCCCTCGTCCTTCAGTATCGAGCCACCCTGCACCGCAGGTGTGCTCCTGTCTATGCCCAGAGCAGAAAGAGCTGCGCTGTTAAGCCACAGCGAATGATAGTCCCTGCTGTAAAGCACCACCGGATTGTCCGGGGATACCTTGTCGAGCGCATACCTTGTTGGAAAGCGCCTGTCGCTGAACTCCTCCTTGGACCAGCCGATGCCCGATATCCAGGAGCCAGGCCTTGAAAGCTGGGCCCTTGCCGCGACGCGCCCGGCTGCCTCCTCCTGGCTCTTGGAGCCTGCGAGAGCCACAGTCGCGAGGCTCACCGCATACATCAGAAGGTGGATGTGGCTGTCGCAGAAGGCAGGGACTGCGACTCCCCCTGAGAGGTCTACCTCCTCGAAGCCGGTCGCGATGGCTGCGACATCAGCCTCGCTGCCGACAGCAAGCACCCTGCTCCCTGCTATCGCGCACGCCTCCGCGAAACCTGTGCCTGGCCTTCCGCAGAAGATCCTGCCGTTTCGTAAAAAAAGCCTTGCCATACACACACCTCCGACGCCTTATCCTATAATCATCTTATAACACAAGCAGGAGAGTGCCCATGAGCAAATCTGGCAGAGCCTCGCGCATATCGCTGATTCTGCTGCTGATGGCAGCGGCCCTTTTCTCCAGGTCCCTGGCGGGAGCGGCATCTCCCGACAGGGTTTCCGCATCTTCAATGTACACACCCCTGCCTGGCCTTGACATCAGCGTTGTCACGGAGCTCTCGCGCTCAGGCTGGCTTAGGTATGCTGTCATCTCGGTCGACATGATGTCCGGGGATTTCTACGTGGGCCCTTATGTAGCGTCCGGCTTCCTGGACAGGCCATCGACGGTCCTGGAGGCAGTAAGGAAGGGCAACCTACTTGCCGCGGTGAACGGCGACTTCTTCGATACCGCGACCGGCATGCCGCTTTCCATGAC
>CAZHKX010000156.1:0-2596 GCA_964532805.1 uncultured Clostridia bacterium | reverse complement strand
CCCTTTGGTATCGGGTAATAGCTTAAAGCTTAGCAGCGGCTGTAGCCGCAGATGACGCAGTTCTCGCAGCCTGATTCATAGACTAAGGAGTTGTTGCCGCACTGCGGGCAAAGGTCCATCCTGTTGGACTTCGCATGCTGGCAGCCGCAGTCCTGGCCCTCATCCTGCGGGCAGGAGCATTCCTGTCCTTCGCCCGTTGCATCTTCGGCCCCGAAGTCGAAGGGTATCTGCGACAGGCCTTCACCGTTGCCGTTCCCGTTCTCTTCGCCTGCACCTGTAGGGGGAGTGCCTGCCGGGTAATCCGGCTGCTCCTCTGCCTCCTGTACAGGGCCCTGCTCAACCTGCACGACATCCTCAAGGGGCATGGGAGCCATCGCGGCCAGGGCTGGAGGGTAGACGAAACGCCTGCCTATAGCTTGTTCAAGCATGCGGCCTATGGCATCCGGCACTGATAGTACCTTGTTGGGCCCAAAGCCGGTGTGCCCGCTTCCGCCGATGCCCCTAAGCTGCTTGACTATCTCTGTCGGATCAACGCCCGCCCTAAGGCATAGGGATATTAGGCGCGCAATCGATTCCGTGAAGGCGTATATGTCAGTGCCTGCCCTGCTTATCTGGCAGAAGATCTCAAACGGCCTGTCCTCGTACATGTTCAGGGTCGCCCAGAGGGTCCCTGAGGGCGTAGCCACACGCTTGGTTATGCCGGCCAGCTCCTCCGGCCTTTCTATCGGCTTCACCTTGCCCCAGAGGCTGCAGGGCACGGTGTAGGGCTTCCTGTCGTCATGCTCCTCATGGCTGTCCGCCTCCGGCTCGGCCTTCTTCACCTGCTTCGTGGAGATGACCTCAATCTCGCGGCTTCCGCTGCGGTATACCGTAAGGCCCTTGCAGCCAAGCTTATGGGCGAGCTTGTAAGCTTTGCCGACGTCATCCGCGCTGGCGTCGTTCATGAGGTTTATCGTCTTTGAGACGGCGTTCTCGGTGCCGCGCTGCACTGCCGCCTGCACCTTGACATGCCACTCCCAAGGGATCTCGAGGGCAGTCATGTATGTCTCCTGCATGTCGGAGGGGATCTCCTCGATTCCCCTCACAGAGCCGCCGTTGTTGGCTATCTTCAGCGTCAGCTCGTCGCTTAGCAGTCCCCGTTTCGACAGGTCGCTGAAGAATATCGGGTTGGTCTGTGTTAGCTGCTTTCCGCCGAGCACGTTCTGCTTTGTGAAGGCGACGCCGAAGAGAGGCTCGCACCCCGACGAGGCGTTTGCGATCATGCTGATGGTGCCCGTGGGCGCCACTGTCGTGACTGTCGCGTTTCTCATCTTGGGTTTATCGGGCGAATCGAAGGCGCTTCCCTCGAAGGCGGGGAAGGGGCCGCGAGAGAGCGCAAGCTCCGCGCTCTTTGCGCGCGCCTCGCCTGTTATGAAGCGGGAGATGAGCTCAGCCAGAAGTTCGCTCTTATGGGATCCGTAGGGAAGCTTCAGCATTATAAGCAGGTCGGCGAAGCCCATCATTCCGAGCCCGACCTTCCTTGTCGTGCGGACCATCTTGTCTATCTGGGGGATGGGGTATTCGCTGACGTCTATTATGGAGTCCAGGAAGTCGGTCGAAGCTTTGATGACATCTGACAGCAGCGCCCAGTTGACCATGGGCAGCTCTGCCGCAAGCTCCATGCTGCAGGCCTTAATGAGCTCAGAAGGCAGGTAGCTCCTGCTGAGGACGTCTGTCTCGCAGGGCTGCTCGCAGAGCATCTTCTGCAGGTTGATGCTCCCCAGGTTGCACGCTTCATAGGGGAGCAGGGGCTGCTCGCCGCAGGGGTTGGTGGCTGAGATCCTGCCTATGTTAGGGGTGGGGTTGTCGCGGTTGATGCGGTCAAGGAACACTATGCCGGGCTCGCCGTTCTTCCATGCGTGCTGCACTAGCTTGTCGAAGATCGCCCTTGCGTCCTTGCGCCCCACTGGCTTGCCGTCCCTGGGGTTGAATATCTCGTAATCAGTCCCTTCATCGACGGCCTTCATGAAGGCGTCGGTGAGGGCTACCGAGATGTTGAAGTTTGTGAGGGTGTTGTTGTCCTCCTTGCAGTTTATGAAGCGCTCTATATCAGGATGGTCCACCCTTAGTATGCCGATGTTGGCTCCGCGCCTCTTGCCGCCCTGCTTTATGGTCTCGGTTGCAGAGTTGAACACGGCCATGAATGATACGGGGCCAGAGGCCACACCTCCGGTGGAGCGCACCACATCGCCTGAAGGACGCAGGGAGGAGAAATCGAAGCCGGTGCCGCCGCCGCTCTGATGGATCAGGGCCGCATGCTTGACTGCATCGAAGATCTTATCGAGCGAATCTTCCACGGGAAGAACGAAACACGCCGCGTTCTGCGGGTTTGGCGTCCCTGCGTTCATCCAGGTGGGGGAGTTGGGGGAGAACAGCCCCTCAATCAGCATCCAATAGAAGAGCTCGAACCTCTCCTTGAAGCTTCCTTCGGAGCCGGGGTATCTGGTGCCCGCGTTCGCAGCCTCGGTGGCGACGCGCGCGCACATCTGCTCGGGTGTCTCTATGATGACGCCTTCCTTGTCCCTAAGAAGATACCTGCTCTCCAGTATCGTGAGCG
>CAZHKX010000155.1:0-2639 GCA_964532805.1 uncultured Clostridia bacterium | reverse complement strand
CGACGAGAACAAGCAGGCCTTCTTCATAAGGGACCTTGAGGAGATGGCAAAGCGGGCCGGCATCAAGCTCGATTCTGTAAGGTTCACCGAGGGAAAGCCCCTTGGCAGGTTCTTGGATGTAGGAACCTATATAGAGGTTACAGGAAGCTTCGCCGGTGTGAGGATGTTCTACGACGCGCTTGAGCTTCTTAATAGGAAGCTCGCCGTCACAAGCTTCAACTTCGACCTGCAGTCAGAAGCCACTATAGATGAGCTTGGTGAGACTGTTCAGAGAGACACCCTGCATTCTACGTGCAACCTGAGCCTCTTTATCCGTCCGAAGGGAGGTGTCGCAAGTGGCAGTACCCAGTAGGGAAAAGCCGGTAGTCGAGGAGAAGGCGGGGAAGCTGCCCCTAACACCGGCCCAAAGGGCTAAGAAGGCGTTAAGAAACCAGATCATTTTCATAGCAGTGATGCTGATCATCATCCTTACAGCGCTTTCGGTCGGATTCGTGACTCTGATATTGCCTCTGTCCAAGCCAGATACAGATGACTCGCTTCTTATCGAGGCAAGGTTCAAGAGGAACCAGAAGATCGGCGAGGCCCTCAACCTTAGCCTGAAGGAAGCCGAGGACACGTCCGGGGACAGATTCGACGCTGCCCTGCAGTCTGCATACATCGGCAGGACTGACCCGTTCGACGACCTGAGGCCAGACCCGCTGCCACCCGAGCCTGAGTGGCCGGCGATAAGGTATGCGGGCATCATAAGGGCGAGCAACAAGACTTATGCCATAATCGAGGTCGGCCAGGAGACATTCAGCGCAAGGCCCGGTGACATCCTGGTCGGAGACATCATCGTAGCAAAAGTAAATGACACCAAGCTGACGCTTTCCTATAAGGGATTCCAGAAGGAATTCGTCCTGGGGGGTGAGTCCAATTGAAGCCTAGGAAGATAACAGCCATAATAGCCCTGACTTTGGTTATGGCGTTTCTAGCGTTAGGTGCGCGCTCATACGCGGCGAGCTCGCCCGCCAAGGTCAGCCTTGACTTGAAGTTCGCCGAACTTGCGGAGGTGTTCCGCGTACTTGCCAACGTAAGCGGGGCGAATATCGTGGTGAGCCCCAGCGTTTCAGGGAAAGTGACCGTGAAGCTTGTAAGCGTCCCCGTAGAGGAGGCGCTCGACATCATCTGCGCGGTCTCAGACCTTGAGTACATCTACCTTAACGGGACGATAATGGTCGGGCCCAAGGGAAGCGTAAGCACGCTCATGGACAAGGCTGTGGTGGAGAAGCTCGAGCTACTGAACATTGCTCCCTCCGATGCCGCATCCAAGCTCACATTCGCCGTCCCCGGAATAGCGGCACAGCCCGACGACAAGTCCGGCACGCTGCTGCTAAGAGGCACACAGGCGGACATCGCGCTTGCGAAGGCGTTCCTTGCAAAGGTGGATACGCCGGTTCCGGCCTCCAAGGTAGTCCTGCCTGAGGAGGAGGCCATCGACATCATCCAGCTGGCTAACGCAGAGGCCCAGAGCGTATATGACGCAGTGAAGGGGCTTCTTAACGCGACGCTGGCAGTGGATGCGAGGCTCAACTCCATCCTTGCAGGCGGCAAGGTCTCGGATGTTAGAGCCGCAAGGGGCATAATCGAGAAGCTTGACGTAGTGAAGAAGGCGGAGGCTGTAGCAGTCCAGCCCGTCGAGATAAGGGTCCTGCAGCTTACGAACGCGAAGGCGGCCGATGTTAAACCCGCCGCCGCGCTCATCATCACGGCAGACAGGATACAGGCTGACGCAAGCAGCAACTCCCTAATAATCAAAGCCACGCCCGAGGAGCATGCAAGAATCTCCGAGCTGGTGAAGAACATCGACGCTGCAACTCCGAGGGTCGCCGCTGTGGCAGTCGCCCAGGAGAGGCTCGAGATCGTGAACCTCCTCTATGCCAAGGCCGAGGATGTGAAGAGGGCATTGGCAGTGGTAATCCCCGACAACAAGATCGCAATAGATGCAAGGACGAACAAGGTCATGATGCTTCTGGACCCCGCAAAGGCAGTTGAAGCTATGGCCCTTATAAAGGAGCTGGACGTAAAGGTCGCCGAAGCCCCCGTACAGGTTGCAGTGGCCCCGGCCATGAGGCTCGGCTATTATAGCCCGAAGTTCGCCAAGGCCACCGACATAGAGTCCGTGGTCAGGCTGGTCGCCTCTGATGCGAAGCTGCAGGTGATCGAGTCTAACAACAGCCTTGTTGCATATGCCACCGAGGCGCAGCATGCGGCGATAACCGAAGCCGTAAGCAAGCTCGACTCCGAGGCCATGGCACTTGCGACAACAATTGTCACAAGGGAAGAGACCAGGCTTGAGATTATCGAGCTCAAGTACGCGCAGGCCGCAGATGTCCAGAAGGCTTTGGCATCGGTCCTCGGCCCCGACAAGGCGACAGTCGACGGAAGGACCAACAAGCTTATTCTGAAGGTCGACCCGTCCGAGCTGGTGCTCGCACAGTCTGTCATAAGCGAGCTCGACGTGAGGCTAGACAGCGCACCGCCCGCAATAACCGAGGCAGAGGTCCTGGAAGTCGCCGATGTGAAGTTCGCGAAGGCTTCCGAGCTGAAGCCCGCCTTGGAGGCCGCATTGGGCGCAGGCAAGGTCATGGCGGACGACC
>CAZHKX010000154.1:0-2660 GCA_964532805.1 uncultured Clostridia bacterium | reverse complement strand
CTTCGTGAGATCAGACTAGACCAGGAACCCCAGCTTAAAGTAGGGGAGAGTCTTCCTATTGATAAAGTTATTGCCCCTGGAGACACCGTCTCTGTGACTGGCGTCTCTATTGGTAAGGGGTTTGCGGGGGTCATGAAGCGTTTTGGCTTTGCTGGTGGCCCCAAGACCCATGGACAATCGGACAGGAGCCGCGCTCCTGGCTCTATTGGTCGTGGTACCACTCCCGGTCGCGTTCTACCTGGTAAAAAAATGCCCGGACACCTCGGTGCCAGTACCGCTGTCACCAAAAACCTAACTGTTCTCGCAGTTGACCTTGATAAAAACCAGTTATCTGTTTCTGGGCCAGTTCCTGGAGCAAAAAAACAACTTCTTAAGCTAACCGTCACCCGCAAAGGAAAAGATACCAATCAACCTAAAGAATAATCATGTCATCAGCAAATCTATACAACCATACTGGCAAAAAAGCTGCCAAACCCATCACCCTTCCTAAAGCAGTTTTTGCCGCCAAAATAAATCACCAGCTCATCGCTCAGGCGGTTCACATCTTTCGTTCTAATCAATCACAGCACAACTCTGTAGTCCAGACCAGAGGCGATGTTTCGTTAACCACCGCCAAAGTCTATCGTCAAAAGGGTACTGGGAATGCCCGTCACGGCGCCAAATCAGCCCCCATTTTTGTTGGTGGAGGTGTTGCTCACGGCCCCAAATCAGCCAAGCCAGCTCGCAAGAAGATCAACACTAAAATGCGTCGCCAAAGCCTTATTAGTGCCCTTACCCATCTAGCTCAGAACCAAGCAGTCTCCCTTGTTGCCGATCTAGAAAAGCTTTCGCCCAAAACCAAGGATCTCCATAGTCTCCTATCCCAAATCCTTCCTGATCCAACTACTAAGACTCTAATTCTCATCAACAAACCCTACCCCAATCTTCTCCAAGCCGCTAACAACATAAACAATCTTCACATCACTCGTTTTAACCATACCAACATCCACCAGATAACCAGCACCCATCACCTCATCCTCGATCAGGAAGCTCTAGAACCTCTTACTCTGTGGCTGACTCATGATAAAAAGCCACTCGCCACATCAGCATCCTCAAATATATCGTCCGCCAAAAACAAATCATCAAAAACCTCTAAATCACCATCTACTAAATAAACTCTATTTACATGATAATCAAAAAACCACTTATCACTGAAAAAACTCTAAAAGAAACGGCCCTCAACCGTTACACTTTCTTAGTTGACCCACAAGCCACAAAAGGCCAAATTAAATCAGAAGTAGAGTCTCTGTTCAAGGTCAATGTGGTTGGTGTCAAAACCTCACTTTATAAGCCACGCCGTTTTCGTTCCGCTAGAACTGGCCACTATCGCCAGTCTCGATCCTACAAAAAGGCTATTGTTGAGCTAAAACCCAAGCAATCTATTAAATACTTCGAAACAAAATAATATGGCCTCAGAATACTACAAACCCACCACCCCAGGAGTTCGTCACCGCACTCGCTCTAAGCAAAAACTTTCCAAGACAAAACTTATCAAAAAACTCCGTCGGATCAACAAAAACTATGCTGGACGCAATAATTCTGGTAAAATTACTATCCGACACCGAGGCGGTCGTCAAAAACGCTTTTTGCGTCTCATAGATTTTAAGCGAGACGCCTTCGAGATACCCGCTAAAGTAAATACGATTGAGTATGATCCCAATCGTTCGGCCAATATTGCCCTTCTACATTACCAAAATGGCGACAAACGCTACATTATTGCCCCTGACGGATTAAGGGTTGGTCAAACCGTTATTTCGAGCAAGGAAAATGCCGAAATTGAACCGGGTAACACATTGCCTTTAAATAAAATCCCGGTTGGCACCCCAATTCACAACCTCGAACTAACCCCTGGAAAAGGAGGCCAGATTATCCGTTCAGCTGGAGCCGCTGCCTATATTCAAGACAAAGAGGACCGATTTGTCAGCATCAAGCTTCCTTCAGGTGAAATCCGCCGTTTCCCCGCCATTTCCATGACCACCATTGGCCAGGTAAGTAATCCAGACCACAAAAACCGAAAACTCGGTAAAGCTGGTCGACGCCGCCTCATGGGTTGGCGCCCTTCAGTCCGTGGTGTTGCCATGCATCCAGGCGCACACCCGCATGGTGGAGGAGAAGGTCGCTCTGGTATTGGTATGAAGTCACCCAAGAGTCCTTGGGGCAAGCGAACACTAGGTAAAAAAACCCGTAAAGTTAAAAAATACTCAACAAAGGATATTATTAAAGACCGTCGGTCTAAAAAATAACTAAAACAATCATGAGTCGTAGTAATAAAAAAGGACCATATGTTGACGAGAAGCTGCTCAAAAAAGTTAGCGCTCAAAAACAATCTGCTAAAAAAGAATCGATAAAAACCTGGGCCCGAGACAGTCAAATTCCGCCAGAATTTGTTGGTCACACCTTTTTAGTTCACAATGGCAAGATCTTTCACGAAGTCTTCGTGACCGAAGCCATGGTAGGTCACCGGCTCGGTGAATTCTCGCCCACTCGGACTTTCCATGGACACGGTAAGATGACCAAACGAGTTATCAGTAAAACTTAAAAAAAACATATTTACAAGCTAAGATGATTATTACAGCTACCCAACGACAAATCTCTGTCACTCCTCGTAAAATGAGGATGAT
>CAZHKX010000153.1:0-2665 GCA_964532805.1 uncultured Clostridia bacterium | reverse complement strand
TTTCTCTCCTCCTTAAAGGATATTCAAATCGTAGCCTGCTTGATCATATGCCTCTGTAGTTCTTTATTATCTCCTCTGATACGTAGGACGGGACCTGTTCGTACCTGAGAAACTGCATCGTATAGGTGGCCCTGCCCTGGGTGAGCGACCTCACTGTGGTCGCGTACCCGAACATGTCGCCCATGGGGACCTGCGCCTTGACTATCTCCGCCGCAGCGTGGTTCTCCATGCCTGTGACCTTGCCGCGCCTTGCGCTGATGTCGGACATAACGTCGCCAACGTACTGGGTGGGGGTGGTGACCTCCACCTTCATGACGGGCTCCAGCAGTATCGGCTTCGCCTTCGCGACCGCTTCCTTGAAGCATATGGACGCCGCGATCTTAAACGCCAACTCCGAAGAGTCTACCACATGGAACGAGCCGTCGGTAAGCCTTACTTTCACGTCCACCACCGGATAGCCGGCGACCGGGCCCGCGCCTGCGGCTTCCCTTGCGCCCGCCTCTATCGCGGGGATGTACTCCTTGGGTATCGAACCGCCGACTGTCGCGTTCTCGAAGACGATGCCCGACCCAGGTGCCGCCGGCTCGACCTCGAACACAACATGTCCGTACTGGCCGCGCCCGCCGGTCTGCCTTACGAAGCGGGTCTCGTTCTCGACGTGCTCGGAGATCGTCTCCCTGTAGGCGACCTGAGGCTTGCCGATGTTGGCGCCCACCTTGAACTCCCTGAGGAGCCTGTCGACGATGATCTCGAGGTGCAGCTCGCCCATTCCGGCGATGATGGTCTGGCCCGTGTCCTGGTCGGTGCTCATCCTGAACGTGGGGTCCTCCTCGGCGAGCTTCAGAAGCGCGAGCGTGAGCTTGTCCTCATCAGTCTTCGTCTTGGGCTCCACTGTAAGGGATATTACCGGCTCCGGGAACACCATGCGCTCAAGGATGAGGGCATGCCTCTCGTCGCAGAGTGTGTCGCCCGTGGTGACTTCCTTGGGCCCCACTATGCCTACGATCTCGCCGGTGGAGATGCTGTCCAGGTCCTCCCTGTGGTTTGCGTGCATCCTGAGTATCCTGGATATCCTCTCGCGCTTGCCCTTGGACGCGTTGTAGTATACCTTGCCCGCCTCGGCCTTCCCCGAATACACCCTGATATAGGTCAGCTTGCCTACGAACGGGTCGGTAGCTATCTTGAACACGAGCGCGCAGAACTCCTCGTCCTCGGAGGCAATCCTTGTGACCTTCTCGTCGTCCCTGGGGTCTACTCCCTGTACGGGGGGCATATCCAGCGGGCTGGGAAGGAAGTCCACGATTGCATCCAGAAGGTTCTGCACTCCCTTGTTCTTGAAGGAGGAGCCGCATAGGACCGGAGTGAGCTTGGCCGATATCGCGGCCTTCCTGAGCCCTGCGATGAGCATCTCGGGAGTGATCTCCCTGCCCTCGAAGTAGCATTCGGTGAGCTCGTCGTCGCATCCTGAAACCTGCTCCACCATGAACTCCCTGTGAGCTTCGGCCTCCTCCAGATATTCCTCGGGTATTTCGGAATCCTCGACGTCTACGCCGAGGTCATCCTTGTATATCCTGGCCTTCATGCGTATGAGGTCGATTATGCCCTTGAAGCGCTCCTCGCTTCCGATGGGCATCTGGATCGGCACGGGGTTCGCCCCGAGCTTGTCCTTCATGCTCTTGACGGCTGCATAGAAGTCTGCTCCCATGCGGTCCATCTTGTTGACGAAGGCTATCCTCGGCACGTTGTACCTGTCGGCCTGGCGCCAGACGGTCTCGGACTGAGGCTGCACTCCATCGACCGCGCAGAAGATCGCGACGGCGCCGTCGAGCACCCTGAGCGACCTTTCGACCTCGACTGTGAAGTCAACATGGCCGGGCGTGTCTATGATATTGATCTGATGATCCCGCCATAGGCAGGTAGTGGCCGCGGACGTGATAGTTATGCCGCGCTCCTGCTCCTGTATCATCCAGTCCATGGTCGCCGTCCCGGCATGCACCTCTCCCATCCTGTGGAGCCTGCCGGTATAGAAAAGTATGCGCTCGGTAGTAGTGGTCTTGCCGGCGTCGATGTGCGCCATTATTCCGATGTTTCTTATCCTGCCCAAATCAGACATGACCACCACTCCCTTCCCTTAGTGATACAAACATCAATGCGTGATTACCACCTGTAATGGGCGAATGCCCTGTTTGCCTCGGCCATCTTGTGCATGTCCTCGCGCTTCTTGATGGATGCGCCGACATTGTTCGATGCGTCGAGGATCTCGCCTGCGAAGCGCTCCACCATGGTGCGCTCGCTGCGCTTTCTGGAGTTCGTTATGATCCACCTGAGTGCCAGCGCCTGACGGCGCTCCGGCCTTACTTCAAGCGGGACCTGGTAAGTCGCTCCACCCACCCTGCGGGGCTTGACCTCTAGCAGAGGCATGACGTTCTTCATGGACTTGTCGAGGACCTCCAGGGGGTCGCTTCCGGTCTTCTTCTGGATTATGTCGCAGGCGCCGTAGAATATCCCCTCGGCAATGCTCTTCTTTCCGTCCATGACTATCTTGTTGATGAACTCGGACACCAGCACGCTGTTGTACACCGGGTCCGGAGTGACTTCCCTCTTGGATACGCTGCCTTTCCTGGGCATGGGTTTACCTCCCTTTGCGGTCTCGCGTTACTTCGGC
>CAZHKX010000152.1:0-2686 GCA_964532805.1 uncultured Clostridia bacterium | reverse complement strand
CGCCGTACGCCGACTTCGCCGACAGGGCGACGATAAGGGAAGTGGAGCTGGACCTCGTATGCCGCAACCAGCAGGTAAACGACGGGGCGTATACGAGGCTCGAGGACGTGCCGAAGAGGGCGGTCACCATGACCATACCGACCATAATGTCGGCCAAGACCCTGGTCACGGTGGTCCCGGGACCCAGGAAGGCGGATGCCGTGAAGGCGACCCTGGAGGGGCCGATAACCACGGCGTGCCCTGCCTCCATACTGAGGACGCATGCCGACTGCGCGCTCTTCCTAGACAAGGACTCTTTCATGAAGGTGAGCCTGTAGGATGCCAAGGCGGCCCTGTAAGGCCTGATGGGCTGGCAGGGCCGCCCGGCTGACAACGGATGGAGGGAATGAAGTGACTGACAAGCTTTTCGACATATCCGGGAAAGTCGCCGTGGTTACCGGCGGCGGCGGCGTGCTCTGCAGCGAGATGTCCTACGCGATGGCCGAGCGCGGAGTGAAAGTCGCGGTCCTGGACCTAAGGCTTGACGCCGCGGAGGCGGTCGCAGCAGGCATCAGGCAGAAGGGCGGCGAGGCCAGGGGATATTCGGCGAACGTCCTGGACAGGGCCTCGGTGGAGAAGGCCAAAGAGGATATAATGAGGGATTTCGGCACCGTAGACATCCTCATAAACGGCGCGGGCGGCAACAAGCCGGATGCGACGACAAGCGCGAAGATGTCCTTCTTCGACATGCCATCTGACGCGATATCCTGGGTTTTCAGCCTTAACATGCTGGGCACGATAATCCCGTCGCAGGTGTTCGCCAAGGTCATGGTGGACAAGGGCAAGGGCTCCATCATAAACATGTCTTCCATGAGCGCGTTCAAACCGCTTACCAACACGCTTGCCTATTCCGCCGCGAAGGCGGGAGTCTCGAACTTCACGGCATGGCTTGCCGTTCACCTTAACCAGAACTACTGCAAGGGAGTAAGGGTAAACGCGCTCGCTCCGGGCTTCTTCCTCACCAACCAGAACTACTACCTGCTGGTGGACGAGAAGACTGGCGAGGCGACCGCTCGCGGCAACAGGATACTGGACCATACCCCGATGGGAAGGTACGGTACCCCTTCCGACCTCATCGGCACGCTCATCTGGCTCATCTCGGATGCCTCCGAGTTCGTCAACGGAGCTGTCGTCCCAGTGGACGGCGCGTTCAACGCATACTGCGGAGTATAGCCTGGCGGGAGGTACGAAATGCACGTCCTGAGCCTCGAGCTTAGCACAACGTCGGCGAAGTGCATCCTCTACGGCAAAGCAGAGGGTGTGCTCGCCTCAATGTCCCGTCAGTACCCCAAGGAAGCCGCAGACGGGCTCACACACGACGCGCACGGGGTCCTTAACGAGGCCTTCGAGGTCCTAAGGTGGGGTGCCGGGGAAGCTGCAGCAAGGGGGATAAAGCCACTGGCCTTGGGGCTTTCCGGCACTTGGCACAGCCTTCTGATGCTCGATGGCGGAGGAGCCCCCCTGGGGCGGGTCTTCACATGGGCGGACCTGTCGGGAGCAGGCGCCGCCGCGAAGGCCAGGTCCGAGGGCAAGGCGGACGGCTACTACAGGAGGACCGGCTGCGTGCTGCACGGCATGTACCCTAGCTGGAAGCTGGCTACGATGAAGGCTGCGGGAAGCGAGGCTCATGCTGCGGCATCGAAGATAGTCACCGAGGCCGAGTGGGTATATATGGCTCTTACCGGGGAATGGGCGGTCTCCGCCTGCGTAGCATCCGGCGGAGGCCTCCTGAACACGCATAGCCTTGACTGGGACGACTGGGCCCTTGCCGAGGCGGGCATAACAAGGGCGCAGATGTCGCCCATTACCGACATCTTCCACCTTGGAAGGCTGAGCGGGGGCGCGGCTGCAAGATCCGGACTGCCGAAGGGGCTTCCCGTATCGGTCGGAGGCGCCGACGGGGCGCTCAACCACTTGGCCGTTGGAGGATCGGACCAGGGTGTGATGTCCATGTCGGTCGGCACAAGCGGGGCCATGAGAAGGATCACTCCGACGCCGAAGCTTGCCGACACCCCATCGACCTGGTGCTATAACGCGACGGCTGACAGGTGGCTTTCGGGAGCCGCGGTGAACAACGCGACGAACTGCGTAGACTGGCTTGTGACGCAGTTAGGTGGCTCGGCGGGCTCGGCTGGGGATTATGCGAGGCTTGCCGTGAAGGCGGCATCGATAGACAGGAATGATGCGCCGTACTTCATGCCATTCCTTTACGGGGAGAGGTGCCCGGGATGGCGCGAGGACAGGACGGGAGGGTTCGTCGGGCTTAAGGCCGGGCACTCCAGCGGGGAGATGTATTACTCGGTGCTTGAGGGGGTAGCCTTCAACATGTACCAGTGCTACCTGCTTCTAAGGGGCCTTGCAGGAGAGCCGGTCAGGACGGTCGTCTCGGGCGGGATAACCAATTCGCCCCTCTGGATGCAGATGGCGGCCGATGTCTTCGGCATAGAGCTGGAGACCACTGGCGCTCAGAACGATTCGACCGTCGGGGCGGCGCTTGTAGCAATCGAGGCGCTCGAGAAGACTGGAAGGATAGTTGCCCCTGCTTCCTCCAATCCGAAGTCATACAGGCCGGATGGCGAGTCCTCAGGGCTACTTGCCGAAAGGTTCGGCAGATACCTCGAATACTACAGGGAGCTCGCCCCCAAAG
>CAZHKX010000151.1:0-2710 GCA_964532805.1 uncultured Clostridia bacterium | reverse complement strand
TCTGCGGCTGGAAAACCGCGATAAGCTTCCCTGCTGTAATCTGCCTGAGCGCGGCTAGAGTCGCCTTGACCTCCTCCGGATGGTGGGCATAGTCGTCGATCACCAGAACGCCGGCCTCGTCTGAGACCTTCTGGCATCTTCTGTCTGCCCCGCGGTAAGCTGATGCCCCCCTCTGCACGGCATCTGCCGGCATTCCGAGCTCCAGCGCCAGGGCTGCGGCGCCTACCGCGTTTAGCGCGTTGTGGCCTCCCGGGACGTTCAGGCGCATTACGGCAATGTCTCTCCCCGACTTAGTCAGAGTAAATGTTATGCCCAGCCCAGCGGGCCTTATGTCCCTTGCGGAGTAACCTGCCTTCTCCTGAAGGCCGTAGCGTACAACTCTGCAGGATGCCGCCGCTGCCGCTCGCTCGGCGTCGGCGGAGTCGGTGCATACGGCTACCACTCCGTCCGATCTTACCTGGGAGGAGAACCTGGCGAACGCCTCCTTGATGGCATCATATGTCCCGTAGTGGTCCCTGTGGTCGTCGTCCACGTTCGTTATCACGGCTGCATACGGCCTCAGACCTAGGAAGGTGCCATAGGCCTCGTCGGCCTCGACCACCATGTAACCGCCCTGCCCGAGGCGCCCTCCAGTGGGCATGTCATAAAGGCCCGAGCCCACAAGCGCCATCGGGTCCCAGCCGGCTTCGATGAACATATAGGTCAGAAGCGCAGTCGTGGTGGTCTTGCCGTGCGTGCCTGTGACTCCAATGCCCTTGGTAGCGTTGAACAGCTCGGCAAGAAGTTCCGCCCTCTTGAGCACTTCTATCCCGAGACGCCTTGCCTCTAGAAGCTCCGGATCGTCCTCCGGCACGGCGTTCGAGTAGACCACGCTCGCCGCAGAGGCTACCTTCTGCCTGTCGTGCCCCACCCAGATGTCCGCCCCGAGTGCCCTGAGCTCCATCAGCCCCTCGCTGTCCTTGATGTCCGATCCGGAGACCTGCCTTCCCATGCTGAGCAATATAGCTGCCAGCGGCCTCATGCCGTAGCCGCCAGCGCCTATGAAGTGGACCTTGCCCCCCCTCACCTTGCGCCACCTCCTAGCATGTGCCTTTCGGCGAGGTCAGCCACCTGTACAGCCGCATCCGGCATCGCCATCTTCCTTGCAGAATCCGCCATCGCCTCTAGCCTTCCCTTGTCCGAGATCAGGGCGGAAACCTCAGCGTACAGCCTGTCACCGTCCAGCTCCGAATTTTCTATGACCACAGAGGAACCCGCCTTCTGCATCGCATACGCGTTCCTGCGCTGCACGTCATCCGGCACGAAAGGGTGGGGTATCAGGACTGATGCAATACCGCGGGCGGTGATCTCTGCCAGGGTGAGCGCCCCGGAGCGGCTTACTACAAGGTCAGACGCAGCAAGGGCGGATGCCATGTCGTGCAGGTAGTCGAGCACGAAGAAGCGGCCCTCACCGGTAAGCTCCTCCGAGAAGGATATCCCCATCGAGGACGCCTTCTCCTTCGCGACCTGCCAGTTGGCCTTCCCGGTGGCGAGTATCACCCTCACCCCGTCCTTTCCGAGCAACTTCATCATGCCGAGCGCGGCCTCGGTTATCCTCATCGCACCCTGGCTGCCGCCGAACACGAGAACAGTGGCGGCTCCAGCATTTATTCCGAGCTTAACGAGCGCCTCTTCGCGCGTGGTCGACACTATTGCCTTCCTGATCGGGTTTCCTGTGTGGACCAGCTCGGCCCTTCCCCTGAAGCCTGTTCTGGACTCCTCCCAGCTTATCGCTATGCCCTTGGCATATCTTCCCAGCATCCTGTTGGCAAGCCCGGGGTATACGTTCTGCTCGTGAAGTATGAGCGGGACATTGGACAGCACTGCCGCCGCCCCAACGGGAAACGAGGCGTAGCCGCCCGTGCCGATCACCGCATCGGGCCTGAACTGCCTTATGATGCCCATCGCCTGGCCAACAGAGCCCACCGCCTTCATAGCCGAGACGATTGCCCCGAAGCTGAGGCTCCTTTCCATGCCCCTTATGTCTAGGGCGCGGAACTCGTAGCCCTCCCTCGGGACTAGGTCCTTCTCTAGGCCCTTCTGCGCACCGACGTAGAGGATCTCCCCCTCTGGGTGCCTTCCTCTGAGCTCGCCGGCCACCGCAAGGGCCGGGTATATGTGGCCGCCGGTGCCCCCGCCGGTCACTATGAAGCGTGGATGCCGCATCTTATCCTCCTGTCTCATGCGCTCCTCGATACGTTCAGCAGGAGCCCTATCGCCGCCATGGTCGGCAAGAGGGATGAGCCCCCTGATGATACCAGAGGCAGCGTCATGCCGGTTACCGGCAGCAGGTTCGCGACCACGCCCATGTTGATGAAAGCCTGGACCGCAAGCCAAATGGAAAGGCCGTAGGCGAGGTTCGACCTGAAGACGTCGCTCGACAGGTTGGCAAGCCTTAAGCCCCTGATCGCAATTATCAGGTACATGAGGGCGAAGCCGGTCGTGCCGATTAGCCCCAACTCCTCGCCCACTACCGCGAATATGAAGTCGGTGTGCTGCTCGGGGATGTAGTACATCTTCTGCCTTGAAAGGCCCAGCCCCAGGCCCTTCAAGCCGCCTGAGCCGAGCGCGTACAGCGTCTGTATTATCTGATAGCCCTTGTTGCTCGGATCCTGCCATCTTGAATTTTAATGCTTGATATTCATCGGGACCGATTCAAGGGGTTGGAAAG
>CAZHKX010000150.1:0-2724 GCA_964532805.1 uncultured Clostridia bacterium | reverse complement strand
GGGATTTCCCGATGATGACCGACCGCGGCACCTTCATTATTAACGGGACTGAGAGGGTCATCGTGACCCAGCTTGTCCGCTCCCCGGGCGTGTACTTCAGCCAGGAGAACAAGGAAGGCATCAACATCTTCAACGCCAGCATAATCCCCAACAGAGGAGCCTGGCTCGAGCTTGATGCAAGCCCTTTGAGGGGCATCGGCGTGAAGCTGGACAGGAACCACAAGTTCCCCGTCACCGTGCTTCTAAGGGCGCTCGGCCTAAGCACCGACGAGGAGATACTCGGGCAATTCAACGGCGACGAGCAGGTTGCAAACACCCTGAAGAGGGACCCCTCCAGAAACCAGCAGGAGGCGCTCGTTGAGATATACAAGACCATGAGGCCTGACGATTTCACGTCGATGCAGGGAGCAAAGGAGCTTTCCAAGAAGAGCATCGACCCGGAGGTCAAGGCCCGTTATGTAGGCGATATAGCCCCGTTCGGCGGAAACCTCCTCGACCAGCTCTATTTCCAGGAGAAGAAGTACGACCTGGCCGAAGTTGGCCGCTACAAGGTCAACAAGAAGCTCAACATCTGGGAGAGGCTGATAGACCGCACCATAACCAGGGACCTTCTGGCCGAGGGCAGCATAGACGAGGCCACAGGCGAGATCCTTGACGGCGAGGTCCTTGTTCCGGCAGGCACGCTCATAGACCGCAGGAAGGCACATGAGCTAAAGCGCGACCCCAAGGCCCAGCACATTTGCGAAGCTTGGGTGCAGTCCCCCGACGGAAGCGGCAAGGAGCTGAGGGTCCAGGGCAACGGCAACATCCCCGATGCCACCAAGATCGTCACCAAGGAAGACATCATTACCGCAATCAACTATCTCGTCAACCTAAGCTACGGGGTCGGCGGGATCGACGATATCGACCACCTGGGCAACAGGAGGCTCAAGACCGTAGGCGAGCTGCTGCAGAACCAGTTCAGAATAGGCCTGTCCAGGATGGAGAGGCTCATCAGGGAGAGGATGACGCTGCAGGACGTCGAGGTTGTAATGCCTCAGACGCTCATCAACTTCAGGCCCGTGGTGGCAGCCCTCAAGGAGTTCTTCGGATCCTCGCAGCTCTCACAGTTCATGGACCAGACGAACCCTCTGGCGGAGCTGACCCACAAGAGAAGGCTGTCCGCGCTGGGCCCCGGAGGCCTGAACAGGGAGCACGCCGGCTTCGAGGTCAGAGACGTCCATCACAGCCATTACGGCAGGATATGCCCCATCGAGACTCCTGAAGGCCCGAACATCGGCCTTATTGGAGCCCTCTGCAACTACTCCAAGATCAACCCCTACGGCTTCATCCAGACGCCCTATATGAGGGTGCAGGACGGGAAGGTCACCGGGGAGATAGAGTACCTTACAGCCGACGAGGAGGACATCTACGTCATCGCGCAGGCCAATGAGGAGCTCACCGCCGACGGCAGGTTCACAAGGAACAGGGTGGAGGCCAGATACAAGGACAAGATCATAGTAAGCGACGTCGCCCAGGTGGACTACATCGACGTGTCTCCGAAGCAGATCGTCTCCATAGCCACGGCGCTCATACCGTTCCTCGAGCACGACGACGCGGGCCGCGCGCTAATGGGCGCGAACATGCAGAGGCAGGCTGTACCCCTCATCAAGGCCGAGGCTCCCTTGGTGGGAACCGGAATGGAGTACAGGGCGGCCGTCGACTCCGGCATAGTCGTCACCGCGAACAAGCCTGGCACAGTCATCGATGTGGACGCAAACCATATAACCATGGCCTATGAGGACAACACGACCGGGACCTATCCGCTTCTCAAGTTCAAGAGGTCCAACCAGGGCACTTGCATCAACCAGAAGCCTGTGGTGAGACTCGGAGACTTCATTCAGGCGGGAGAGGTCTTGGCAGACGGGCCTGCGACCGACATGGGCGAGATGGCGCTCGGACGTAACGTCCTGATCGCGTTTCTTCCCTGGGAGGGCTACAACTACGAGGACGCCATACTTCTAAACGAGAAGCTCGTGAAGGAGGACGTCTTTACCTCCATACACATAGAAGAGTACGAGTGCGAGGCCAGGCTCACGAAGCTGGGCCCCGAGGAGATAACCAGGGACATCCCCAACCAGGGCGAGGAAGCACTTAAGGACCTGGACGAAGAGGGCATCATAAGAGTAGGAGCCGAGGTTAGGGCGGGCGACATACTGGTAGGCAAGGTCACGCCCAAGGGCGAGACGGAGCTCACCCCCGAAGAGAAGCTCCTAAGGGCTATATTCGGCGAGAAGGCCAGGGAAGTGCGCGACACGTCCCTTAAGGTCCCGCACGGCGAATCAGGGAAGGTAGTCGCAGTCGACGTCTTCTCAAGGGAGAACAACGATGAGCTGGGGCACGGAGTGCTCAAGCTCGTAAGAGTATACGTCGCCCAGAAGAGGAAGATCTCCGAGGGCGACAAGATGGCAGGCCGCCACGGCAACAAGGGTGTCATAGCAAGGATCCTCCCGGAGGAGGAGATGCCTTTCCTGCCGGACGGAACCCCGATAGAAGTGGTCTTGAACCCCCTGGGCGTGCCCTCGCGCATGAACATAGGCCAGGTTCTGGAGACGCACCTCGGCCGCGCGGCAGTGCCCAACCCGCTCAAGTACCCCGACCGCCCGAAGACCCACATGGCGACGCCGGTATTCGACGGGGCGCATGAGGACCAGATCATCAAGATGCTCGAGGAGGCCGGCTGGA
>CAZHKX010000149.1:0-2739 GCA_964532805.1 uncultured Clostridia bacterium | reverse complement strand
TCGACCATCGCGGCGAAGAGTATCGCCTTGCCCATCTCGCCGGGCCTCTTTGCGAGTATGCCTACGCCGGAGGCTGCGACCTTGCCCTGGTAGAACGCCGACACCATGCCGACGAGGCCGATTGGCAGGGCTGCCGCTATGTACGCCCATCCCTTAAGAGGGTCGATCTCAACCGCGGCGCCGGACAGGAAACCGGCCTGGAGCATGATCATAAGGCCAGCCAGCACGCCGTAGATGCCCTGGGTGCCAGGGACTATCTGCAGAAGCAGGATCTGTCCGAACCTGTCAGGATCCTCTGATACCACACCGGCGCCGGCCTGGCCGACAAGGCCTACCCCGTAGGAAGAGCCGCAACCGGGAAGCCCAACTGCGATAGCGATTGCCAGAAGTGTAAGAACTGAGCCTAAAGAGATGATCATTTTACTTTGCCTCCTTGAAATCTATGTCTACATACTTGTTGAACTTGCGGAAAGGCATGTATTTCGTACCGCCGAAGTCGGCGAACTTGCCGAAGAACTCCACGTACTGGAGCCTCGATGAGTGGATGAACGCGCCTGTTATGTTAATGAATAGGTTGAACATGTGACCGAAGATTAGCACGATGAAGAAGAGCACGTATCCCACGTAAGGGATCTCCAGCATCATCTTGGCCATGTAGTTTATCACCATTCCGATTACTATGCTCGTGAAGCCGAGACCGAACAGCCTGCTGTAGGATACGATATCCGACATGTATGATGTTATGTTGTAGAGGCTCACCACACCGGAACCGAGCTTTACCAGAGGGTTGCTGTGGTGCCTTCCCTGGGTGAGTATGAGCCCTGCCGCGCCTATGATGGACATCCATTTACCGGCATCTTGGTAGCCGGGGCCAATCGCGCCTCCGCCGATGAGGAGCCCTGAACCTAGCAGGAGCACTACCCAGAAGCCCTGGTCATAGATGGCGGAGAGCCATTTGCCCTGACGGAGGTTGTCCCACGCCTTGATCGCCATGCCGAAGAGTATCTGCACTATGCCCATGCCAAATGAGAAAGCGAGGAACATCATCGGCCCCTGGGTGCTCATGGGGTCGAACCAAAGCGGCTTCAGGTACTTGATGAACAGGTCGCCGAAATATCCGCCGAAGAGCACTCCCATGAGGATTGTGGCCACTCCGCCTACTATAAGCAGCTGCAGAAGCTGGGTGCCCATGCCCGCGGTCTTGATCTTCCTGAGCATGAGGATGCCCAATCCTGCCATTATCACGCCGTAGATAGCGTCGCCCATGCATGTGCCGAAGTATATGAAGAAGAAGACTGCAAGAAGCGGCGTCGGGTCCACGGTGCCCTGCTTTGGAAGCCCCATGATCCTGGTCACTGCCTCGAACGGCGCGAATATGCCCTTGTTGATGAGGTCGACGGGGACATCCTCGCCTTCCTCTGGAGCCCTTGACATGACGACTGCCGAAGGAGCCTTCGCCGAAAGCTCCTTCTTGAGCCCATCCAGCAGGTCCTTCCTGATCCAGCCGTCCACGGCGAACGCCCTGTCCGTGGCGATGAAGGACCCAGCGGTCTCATATCTGGATTTCTCATTGGAGAAATGGTCGTATAGGCTGAATGCCGCCGGCCTCATCTCGCATAGCTTGACTGCCTCCTGCTTCGCCTTGGCCTCTTCTAAGGCAAGCTCAGCCTTCCTGGCCTCAAGCCTCTTTATCTCCAGCGCGGGCGCAAGCCTGCTTTCCGGCATCGGAAGCGAATCCATGCCCGACTGGGCGAGATACTGCGAAAGGGCGCCAGCATCGTCCTTGGATACTGCGATGATGCCGTAGGCCGCCTTCTCGTCCCTGGCTATCTCGGTATAGGCGGCGTCGGCATCAAAGCCCTTGATGAGCTCGTCTATCGCCTTGCCAGCCCTTCCGGCGGGGTATGTGACTATCACGAATGAATGATGCTTCAGCTCCCGTAGCTCGGTGAACGATACGTCCAGCCTGCTTAGGGGCTTGAGCGCGGCAACTTCGGAATCTATTGCCTTGAGCTCGTTGTATATGCTATTGAGCCTTGTCTCGATGCCCCTGGCCTTAGCCGATATTTCCTCGGCCCCGGCCTCCCCGGCAGAGACATGCTTCTCGTACTCATCCTCACCTATGCGGTAATGCCATCCTATGAAGGTGTCGAGCATGCCCTTCTTCACCGGCTGCTGCTTGTCCATGAAGTCGAGCGCGGTCTTGAGGCCCATCGCCAGCTCCTCAGACCTCATGGCCTTGGCCTGCACGTCGGTGACCTCTGAGAGCCTTCTTGAGGGCTCCTCCTCCAAAGCCACCTCTATCTGCACAGCGCCGTGGCGCTGCAGTATCTCGGATATCCTGGATGAATCCTCCGTAAGGCCAACTATGGCCACTCTGAGCATCTCAGCGATGGCCATTTCTTCTCACAATCCTCTCGACGGCCTTGTTGAGGGCCCTGCTGTGATTGGCTTGAGCCGTCTTCGCGAGCGCAGCTGCCTGATCTACCGCCTTGCTCCGGGCTTCTGCGGCGATTCTGGCGGCTTCACCCGAGTATCCGGCACCGGCTTCGGTGGCCCTGACGCCCGCATCCTCGGTTGCCTTCCTGACCAACGCCTCTTTATCGTCTTCGGCCTGCTTCCTCATCTCGTTGGAGCGCCGCTTAGCGGAGGCCACCATCTGTTCTGCGTCAGACTCGGCCTTCTTAAGGACATCAAGGGCTTGCTTGAGCAAATCGCACACCTCCAAAACTTCGTGCG
>CAZHKX010000148.1:0-2747 GCA_964532805.1 uncultured Clostridia bacterium | reverse complement strand
ATATGCGTGCTTCCGGAGGGGCCCCAGACCATACCGTACATCGAAGGCTGAGCCCTGCGCCGTCAGGCCGGGCATGCAGCAGACGGAGGGATTGGAATGGACGTTAAGCTGATCACGAGGGCCAAGGAGCTCCTGAGGGGCTTCAAGGGAGAAAACTACGCCTTCGGAATAGGATCCCTTGAGAAGGCGGCGGAGTTTGCCAAGGGATATGGGGAAGACTGCCTGGTCGTGGCGAACGGCGGAGCATGGTTCAAGCCCGTGGTGGACAGGCTATTGGCATCCCTTGAAGCAAACGGCGTGAAGCTTGCGGGAGGAAGGCTTGTCCCGGACGCGCAGCCGAACGCTCCCCGCGAGGACGTCTACAGGATAGCCACCTATATACTCCAGCATAAGCCGAAGAGCCTAATGGCGGTGGGCGGCGGAAGCACCATCGATGCGGTGAAGGCGGCCAACGTGCTGGCGGCGCTGGGGCGCTGGGAGCCGGAAATCGAGCCCTATTTCGGCACAGGGCAGGTCACTGCGATGCTCAAGGAGCACTCCGCGGCTCTTCTGCCGGTCATTGCTGTGCAATCGGCGGCAAGCTCGGGCGCGCATTTGACCAAGTATTCGAACATCACCGACCTTGCGGCAGGGCAGAAGAAGCTTATCGTTGATGAGGCCATAGTACCTCCCAAGGCCGTATTCGACTACGGTGTGACAAGGTCTGTCCCCAAGGGCATGACGGTGGACGGTGCTTTGGACGGCATAAGCCACTGCCTCGAAGTCTTCTACGGGGCTAAGGGCGCAAGCTACGACCTCTGCCGCGAGATAGCCGAAGTAGGCATAGAGCTGGCAGTAGCCAATGTGGTGACGGCCGTGGAGAGCCCATGGGACGACAACGCCAGGGAGGCGCTGGGCCTTGCAACCGACATCGGCGGCTACGCGATAATGGTGGGCGGCACAAACGGCGCGCATCTTACCAGCTTCTCCCTTGTGGACATAGCAAGCCACGGCAGGGGAGTGGCGCTTATGAACCCCTACTACACCGTGTTCTTCGCCCCCGCAATCCAGGACCAGCTCAAAGTGGTCGGCAGGATATATGCTAAGTATGGCTACATGGATGAAGATGTGGAGAAACTCTCCGGAAGGAAGCTTGGCGAGGCGGTGGCGGAGGCCATGATGGCGCTGGGCAGGAAGCTCGACTTCCCGACAAAGCTCTCGGAACTGCCCGGATTCACCGAGGGACATATCACCAGGGCGCTGGCCGCGGCGAAGAACCCGCAGCTGGAGATGAAGCTGAGGAACATGCCCATCCCTCTTACGGCCGCCCAAATAGACGAATACATGGGCCCGATACTAAGAGCTGCGGTGGATGGGGATCTGAGCAAGATAATCAACATGTAGCAACAAACCTGCAAAAAATGCAAAACGCCTGGAACCTCAAGGTTCCAGGCGTCTTTTTCGGATGCTTGCCTCTAGTGGGTCCTCTTGACCTCGGCGCCCGATATTGACTCGAAGTAGCGGACAATAGACGAATGATCGGCGCTTCCGAGGTCCATGACCTTAAGCGCCTGCATGATCTGCGCCACCTGCGCCGTCAGCGGGAGGGGCACATTAAGTTCCTTGCCGGTCTGAAGCGCGTTTGCTATGTCCTTGATGTGAAGGTCTATCCTGAAGCCGGGGTTGAAGTTGCGGTCCATCATCATGGGCGCCTTCGCGTTCATGACGTTGCTTCCAGCAAGCCCGCCCTTGATGGCATCGAAGATCGCCTCAGGGTCTACGCCAGCCTTGACGCCTAGCACGAGCGCTTCGCTCAGAGCCGCGATGTTAAGGGCTACAATTATCTGGTTTGCTAGCTTCACTGTGTTGCCGGCGCCGATGCTGCCCACCAGCACTACCGACTTGCCGAGAACTTTCAGAAGGTCGAGGCTCTCATCGAAGTCGGCCTTGTCGCCGCCGACCATGATTGATAGGGTCGCGTTTATCGCCCCGGGCTGTCCGCCGCTTACGGGCGCGTCTATCATCCTCACGCCCTTCGCCTTCGCAGCGTCATGCACTTCCTTGGCGGCGAGGGGGGCGATGGAGCTCATGTCTATGATGATGGAACCGGCGCTGGCGCCCTCCAAGATGCCCTTGGGGCCCGTCACTACCTGCTTGACCTGGGGCGAGTCGGGAAGCATTGTGATCATCCTCTTGACCTTGGATGCGACTTCCGCCGGGGAGGATACGGCCTCGGCGCCCTCGGCCACCATCTCCTGGACGGCAGCGGGCACTACATCGAACACCACCGTCTTGTAGCCCGCCTTCATTAGGTTCTTGCACATGGGCCTTCCCATGATGCCCAATCCGATGAAACCTATAGTCTCCACTGAACCATCCTCCTTTATAGATATAATTGTAGGTACAATCGTTTCACAAACAATCATACCATAATCTTAGTGCCCTTTTACATATGAAAGTGGGTTTCATATGGGGGCAGCGGCTCGGCCTTTCGGCCGGCATCTGCCACGAATTCCCAGCTTGATGCCCCATCCCAAAACCAGGGGCTACATCAAAGCGCATTTGTGTGATTCAACCATTTATTGTTTCAACAATTGTTGTAAACCAACAAGGTATACAAAGAGAAAGTATAGAAAACTATTAGCCTAGAAGGGCTTTGCCTTGCTTGGAAGTTCGAATCAAATGAATGGGGAGGAATTCAAGGATGTCTCATAACAGGGCGTTCAGGGTCATTTCGGCTGTAATGGCCATACTGCTTTTCGGCAGCC
>CAZHKX010000147.1:0-2791 GCA_964532805.1 uncultured Clostridia bacterium | reverse complement strand
GGCTTGCTGGAGGGGCCCTTCGGTCTGTACACAAGTCAACAATGGCGCCTTCGACCGACCTTGCCTTCATCAAGGCCGCAAGGAGGATCGAAAGGCACATCGATGGGTACCTAAAATCCGGCTTTTCTGAGGCCTGGGAGAAGGTCGCCCTCTTATACATCAGGGACAACATAGGCTTACTAAGGGCAAGGCCCATAAGCTTAAGGCACGGCGATTACCACCCGGGCAACATGGTGGTCTCTTCCGAAGGCCGGCTTGGCATAATAGACTTCGACAGGTGCGACTTCGGCGACCCGTATGACGAGTTCTACAAGGCTGAGATGTTCTCCAGGCAGCTGAGCACGGATTTCACGAACGGGCAGATCCATGAGTACTTCGAAGGCGACCCGCCGGCAGCTTTCTGGGAGGTCCTTAAGCTTTATCTGGCGGATGTCATATTGCATTCTTTGGTGTGGGCGATGCCCTTCGGTGAATCTGAGGTCGAGGGGATGCGGGGCCGTGCCAGGGCGGTCCTCTCGGATTTCGACGGCCTGAAGGCATTGGCGCCCGCCTGGTACAGGAAGGCCTGAAATCATGGAAGCAGACAGCTTCGGAGGTGTGCGATGATTAAACCCATTGCCCTTGCAAAAGGGGACACGATCGCAACGGTGAGCCCGTCAAGCGGTATAGCGGGGGAGGCTTCCGTCAGATGGAGGTATGAGCTTGGCGCAAGAAGGCTGGCCGAGCTCTTCGGTTTCCGGGTGGTAGCGATGCCCAACTCCCTAAAGGGGATGGAGTTCAACGACAAGCACCCTGAGGCTAGGGCAGATGACCTTATGCAGGCTTTCAGAGACAAGTCGATAAAGGCCATCATATGCAATATCGGAGGAGAGGACAGCATCAGGATGCTCCCCTACCTCGACCTTTCGGTCATCCGCGACAACCCGAAGGTGCTGACGGGCTTCTCAGACACGACAACAGTCCATATGATCCTCAGGAAGGCCGGCCTTCTGTCCTTCTACGGCCCTGCCGTGCTTACCGACTTCGCTGAGAATTCGGGCATGTTCTCATATACGTCTGACTACTTCGCAAGGGCTGTGATGGACCGCACCCCCATCGGGGAGGTGGTCCCCCCGGGCTTCTGGACCAGCGAGTTCCTGGACTGGAACGACAGGGTCCTGAACTCGCGGCCGAGGCAGGTCATAAGATCTGGAGGCTTCAGCCTGGTGTCCGGGCAGGGCCTGGCCAAAGGGCCGCTTCTTGGCGGTTGCCTGTCTGTGCTGCACCGGATCAAGGACACCCCTGTCTTCCCAAGGCAAGAGGAGTGGGACGGGTCTGTAGCCTTCATCGAGACATCTGAGGAGACCCCTCCTCCCCCGCTTTTCGAGGAGTACTTGAGGGGGATAATGGAGAAAGGGGCGCTGACAGGCGCATCCGCCCTCGTCTTCGCAAGGCCTTATGGTGGCATGTATGCGGAAGAATACCATGAGATACTAAGAAGGCTCATCGCAGTCGAGGCCGGCCGCCCCGATATGCCCATCCTTACGGGCCTCCCGTTCGGGCACACATCCCCCATCATCACCATACCCATAGGCGTCTTGGGCGAGGTTGACGCCGCCCACAGGCGCTTCACAATAACCGAATCCGGACTTGCATAAGCGCTCGCCGCAACGTGCCCTATGGCCCGGTTATGATGTATAATCCTTTGTAATACGGCTTGGAGCGTGCAGATGAAAGAGAAAGTGGAATCTCCCATATATTCGCAGATAGCTTTGGACATCGCCTTCAGGATATCCAAGGGCGAAATCAAGGAAGGCACGCGCCTTAGCGGAAGGTCGGTGCTTGCCAGCGAGTACAAGGTATCGCCTGAGACGATAAGGCGCTCGCTTAGAATCCTTGAGGACATGTCCATTGTGAAGGTCTTCCCCGGAAGCGGCGTCGAGATCGCATCCAGGGCTGCCGCTGCAGGCTTCATCGAGCACTACAACGTCGGAAACGACATGCGCACGCACAGAAACGAGATCGCATCGCTTCTGAAGGAGAGGACCGAGCTGGACAGCAAGCTGGTCTCCCTCATCGACAAAGTCTATGACTTAAGCGAGCGGCTGAGGAACATCAGCCCCGTCCATGCGGTAGAGATCGAAGTCCCGGAAGGTTCCCCGATAATCGGCATGTCAGTGACGGACCTCAGGTTCTGGCAGAGGACCGGGGCCACCATAGTCGGCATTAAAAGGCAGGGCAAGATAATAATATCGCCCGGCCCCTACGCAGCATTCATCCCTCAGGACATCGTGCTTATCATCGGCGACAAGGACGCCCCTGCGCGCGTCATCAAACTAATTACAGAAGGCTAAGGCCTGCAATAGCGGCTTTTCAGAGGAGGATGTCCAGGATTTTTCATTGACATCCTCCTTTCATCCTTCTACACTTGTTACTGACAACTTGTTATCATTAATCAAGTTGTTGGAATAAGGAGGGATGCGAGCCATGAGATACAGGATGTGGATTGTCGTAGCTGCGCTAATCGCGGCGATGGCCCTTGCCGGATGCGGCGAGAAGGCGGCAGAGCAGAAGGACGTCACCATTGTCTTCGGTGAGGCCGGCTGGGACAGCATCAAGTTCCATGATGCTGTAGCCATGTACATAATCCGGAATGCATTCGGGTACAAGACGGAGGAAGTAAGCGGAGCGACGGCAATCACCTACTCCGCGCTCTTAAAAGGCGACATAGACGTATACATGGAGATATGGACAGACAACCTTGCGACTTACAAGGATGACATCGCTTCAGGAAAGATCAGGGAAGCAGGCA
>CAZHKX010000146.1:0-2870 GCA_964532805.1 uncultured Clostridia bacterium | reverse complement strand
GTTCTTAATGCAACAGCATCCGCCCTCTTGAAGGTTATTTTGCCTCCTTCCAGTTTGGTCCTATCCCCGCATCTGCGATCAGGGGCACCGAAAGAGGTACCGCATCCTCCATGATACTCTTGATCAATGCCGCCACGCTTTCCGCCTCATCTTCAGGCGCCTCCACTACGAGCTCGTCGTGGACCTGCAGCAAAAGCCTCGATTTCCAGCCGTCTGCATCAAGCTCTCCTAGAAGCCTTATCATCGCGACCTTGATTATGTCGGCCGCGCTTCCCTGTATCGGAGCGTTCATCACTACCCGCTCGCCGAACTTCCTCAGATTGAAGTTCGCGCTGTAGAGCTCAGGCACTGAGCGCCTCCTGCCCATTATTGTGGATACATAGCCGTTGGACCTCGCCTTCTCCAGCGCCTCGGCGAAGTACTGCTTCACCCTTACATATCTTCTGAAGTACTTCTCTATGAACTCCTTCGCCTCTGCCTGAGGGATGCCCAGCGTCTTGGACAGGCCGAACTCCGACTGCCCGTAGATAATCCCGAAGTTCACCGTCTTCGCCCTGTAGCGCATCTCCCTGCTCACTGCATCCATGGGGACCCCGAACACCTCGGCTGCGGTCCTGGTGTGGACATCTTGCCCGAGCCTGAACGCCTCTAGAAGGACCGGATCGCCGCTTAGGTGTGCAAGCAGTCTGAGCTCTATCTGGGAGTAGTCCGCGCTTACGATGAGGTTTCCGGCCGACGCTGTGAATGCGGCCCTTATCTCAAGGCCTTCCTCGCTTTTTATCGGTATGTTCTGCATGTTCGGGTCGGAGGATGAGAGCCTTCCTGTGACCGCGCCCGTCTGGTTGAAGGTGGTATGTATCCTGCCGCCCTGCCTTGAGGCAAGCTCGGGGATGACATCCACATAAGTGGACTTGAGCTTCGATATGCCGCGGTACTCAAGGATCTTGCCCACTATCGGATTGAGCGGCAAGAGACCCTCAAGGACATCTGCGTCTGTCGAGTATCCTGTCTTCGTCCTCCTGTCCGCCGGAAGGCCCAGCTTCTCGAATAAGACCACGCCCAGCTGCTTGGGCGAGCCGATGTTGAACTCGCCGCCTCCCAGCTTGTATATGTCCTGCTCGAGGACGTCGAGCCTTGCTCTCATGTCGGCTGAAATATCCCTCAGCCGCTGTATGTCGACCCTTACGCCCTCGATTTCCATGCGGGCCAGCACTTCAACAAGCGGCATCTCCACTTCCGCAAACAGCGCACCCATGCCAAGCTGCTGAAGCTCCGATTCCATAACGGGCTTGAGTTTGCTCATAAGCGCGGCTATCGCAAGCCTTGCCTCATGAGGCCTCTCCCCGGCGATCTGCGACGGCAGCATCCTGAAGTACCTGAAAAGTATGTCCTGGGGCGAATCGCTACGCCCCAGCGGGTTTAGCAGGAAGCCGGCAAGCATGGGGTCGAATGCGATACCCCTCATCTTCACTCCAGCTCTGCCGATGATCACCGAGGCCGCCTTGATGTCCCAGCCGCATTTGGCGATGCTGCCATCGGCAAGCAAAGGCTCAAGCGCTTCCAGCGCAGCCTTCAGCTCTATGCCAGAGCCTCCTATGAGGGACCCTTCAGCATCGACCGCGATGTCGTACGAGACGCCTTCAAGTCCTATGACAAGCCTCTTCGGTACGGCCTCCCAGCCCTTGCCCTCGCTTATGAAGTCCAAGCTGAGCACCTTGCTGCCAGCTTCCCGCCTCAATACCCCGGCAAGCTCATCCAGGCTTGACAGCTCCTTGACTACATAAGAAGAATCGCCCGCATCCTTCGACTCCATTGATGCGGAAGCAGGCATTGCACCGAAAAGCTCCTTCGCAGGGGTTTCCTTCTTGGGTTTCTGCCCTTTCCTCTCGAACTTCAACATGAGGCTTTTAAAGCCCATCCCAGCCAGGAAGTCCATCAGGACCGCATTGTCGGCCTCCTCTTGAGCCTTGGCAGGGTCGAAGTCGATGGGGGCAGCGGTATCTATCGTGGCCAGCTTCTTGCTCAGAAGCGCAATCTCCTTCGCCTGCCTGACGAGGCTTCCCGCCTTGTCGGGCTTTACTGTTTCTCCAGCTTCGATTATCCCCTCAAGGCTTCCGTACTCCGTTATCAGCCTGACGGCGCCCTTCTCCCCTATCCCCTTCACTCCGGGTATGTTGTCCGAGGTGTCCCCTATCAGCCCTTTCAGGTCGGGAACGAGCCTCGGCTCCACGCCGCAGGCCGCCTTCACCTCATCCGGCCCCATGATCTCGAAGTCCGATATACCCCTCTTGGTCATCAGAAGCTTTACCCTATCGGAGGCAAGCTGGTAGGAGTCCCTGTCGCTTGTGACTATGGTTACATCCTTGCCTGCAGCCTCAAGCCTCCTTGCCATCGTGCCCAGAAGGTCATCCGCCTCAAAGCCCGGAAGCTCGACTACTTCCACGCCGAATGCCCTGCAGGCATCCTTGATAAGCGGGATTTGGACTCTCAGCTCCTGGTCCATAGGCTTTCTTGTTGCCTTATAGTCCGCGAAGTCCTCATGCCTGAAGACAGGCCCGTGCGAATCGAAGGCGCAGACTACCCTCTCTGCCCCCTCCATCTCCATTATCCTTATTAGCATGTTGCAGAAGCCGAGCACAGCGTTCGTCGGGACGCCTGCAGGGCTGGTGAGCGTAGGGGGAAGCGCATGATAAGCCCTGTGGGCAAGGCTGTGGCCATCTAGGAGCACGGTCCTTCCAGACAAAGAAACCACCACCTGTTGACTATTTATTAAGAGGCCGCCTGAAGCGGGAACAGGAATATGCCTTCGCGGAGTCATATATAGTAGTTGTACAAATAGAGGATACCACAAGCCATTCTATATACAGACG
>CAZHKX010000145.1:0-2874 GCA_964532805.1 uncultured Clostridia bacterium | reverse complement strand
ACACCAGGCTCATTGAAAGAATACCGACTAGCCTAAGAGCCCTTTTTTTCGATTCGGAGTTCTTAATCGGCTCGACCAGTGCTTCAATATCGTTTCTTATGCCCTTCTTTAAGAGGGAGGAAATGCTGCCGATCGACCATACTGCGGAGCAGATGGCGATTATGCATGTGACTATGAGCGGGAACACTCCAGTACCCGTCCAGAAGCCGTCAGGAGCCTTCATCCCGACGGAGATATAAGCCATGTATGCAGACAATGCGGCCAGTATCACTCCAGACAAGGATTCAATGATCAACATCTTGCACAACCTCGATTCAATAAACGGAGGCAGGGATGCCCCTGCCTCCGCTGATTCCCTATGGCCTGGGGATGTTGAACTCTGCCGGCGACTTCGGAGCCATGCCGAGGTCGTATAGCAGCCATGCGTTCACTGATGTGCTAAGCGAGACGTATGCCTCAGCCTTCTCGCCGGTAACTCCGACGGAAGCAAAATAGCTGTCCGCTAGGAACTTCTTGAACTCCGGGGTCGATACTGCATAATCGTATGCCTGCTGCAGCTTCTCCTTAATGTCAGCAGGGGTGTCCTTGGGAACTGACATTCCGACCCATCCACCGAAGGGAAGGAACTTGCCGAGCTGAGGATATGCCTTGCTTATGCTGGGGACTGTCCCAACGCCGGGGAGTTCCACGTCCGTCGCGCCAAAGTAACCGATAACTCTGAGCTTCTTGCCAAGGATGAGGTCTATCGCCTCTGGCAGACCGCAAGCGCCAAGATCGACCTCTTTCTTCATCGCCGATACTGCAGCAGGGTTGCCGCCGCCCATGGGTACGAGCTGAGGGTCTTTGGTACCAAGGTTCCTCGCCATGAGCATTATCGTCCTTGTCCATGCGCAGCCCTTCGCTGCAACGGAGACAGTTATCGACCTCTTCGTCATTTCGGCGACAAGGTCCTGGATTGTCTTAATCGGAGAATCCGGGCTTACAACCAGGGCTGCGGGAACCGCTGCGGCCACACCGACGACATGCCAGTCCCTGTAGGTGAACTTGGACTGCTCCATAACCGCAATGCTAACTATGTCGGTAGGCTGAACCAGAATGGTGTAGCCATCATGCGGGGCATCCCAGACGTACTGATGACCTACGGCAGTCGCCGCTCCGGCCATGTTAGTTGCAGCAATGGAGATGCCGAGGTTCTTCTCCATATGAGGCTTCAAAGCTCTTGCAATTAGGTCAGTTGCTCCTCCGGGAGCGAAAGGTATGATCATCGTTATTGGGCGCGAAGGGTATCCGGGTGCTGCAATAGTGACAGTAAGCAGAGTCAAGATGCACAGAGTGATTACGAGGGCGGTTCCAATCAATCTTCTCATCTACTTGACCTCCTTTATGTGAGCGCCATCTACCTTGGAAGTTCCGGATTCAGCGTTGTCGCCGTTGGCTGCCCTCCAATCAGGGAAAGCGCAACGCTTATCGCGGCATCCTCCATTTTTTCTAGCGTCTCAACCGTGTATGCAGCCACATGCGGCGTGGCGACCACCTTTGGATGCGAGGCAAGATCCCAATCTGTCGGGGGCTCCTTGCTGAAAACATCCAGCGCTGCCCCTCCTATTCGTCCCTCTTCCAGAGCCTTCAGAAGGGCTTTCTCATCAACCACTCCTCCGCGGGATGTGTTAATGATGATTGCGCCTTTCTTCATAATCGACATTTCTCTCTCGCCTACAATGCCTCGTGTGGCATCGTTTAGCGGCAAGTGGACCGAGATGAAGTCCGCTTCGCGCAGAAGCTCATCGAAAGAGACATAGACGCCTCCCTTCTCGCAGAACTGGGCATTCTTGAAGGCGTCATAACCAAGAAGGCGGACATTGAAACCTGATAAGAATTCCGTAAGCTTAAGACCGATAGCTCCCGTGCCGATTATGCCTACCGTCTTTCCGAACAGATTCGTTCCTACAACCCTGTTCCATCTGCAAGATTTCATATCCCTGTCGGAAGATGCTATAGTCCTTGCCGCAGACAGCATCAGGGAGAAGGCAAACTCCGCAACGGTGGCAGAGTTGATCCCAGCTTCGAGCTTTGCGACATATACTCCCCTTGTGCTGCATTCCCCAACATTGATGTTGTCGACCCCAACGCCGAACTTAACTGCGCATTTAAGCTTCGGGAACAGCTTAAGAACCTCTTCTCCGATATAATCCGTCCCCACAATTATCCCTTCAGCGTCTGAAGGCCCTAATATATCGGATAGCTGTTTGAAGTCTGCCGAGCATCCCTTGAGGCACGCTCTTTCAAGCGCGCCTTCAGATCTTCCTTTGCCAGCCCCAAACGACCTGGTTAGGATTATGATTCTTGGAGTCATCTCTTGCCGTCCTACATAAGATTGAGCTTCTCGAAAGCCTTCTTAACCTTAGCCTTCATAGCATCATCGATCTCAAGGAAAGGTGCCCTGGGATAACCCGCATCAACGCCCCTCATCTTCAAGACTTCGTGGCAGATTGCAACAGTAGGCCCAAGCTTGATTGCATCTCTGATTGCCAACGCCTCGGCCTGAAGCTTGCTTGCTTCAGCGTAATTCTTAGCTTCTACTGCGTTGTAGAGCGCCTTGATCCTCTCAGGGTATACGTTGGCGGCGCCTGCTACGACTCCGGCAGCGCCTGACATGAGGGCAGCGAACATGATAGCCTCGGTACCGACGATAAGCTTGAACCCTGCCTTCTTTATGGTGTCCTTAAATTTATAGAAGGTGACCAGGTCGAACGAGCTATCCTTAAGCCCCGCAAGGCCGATCTCAGCCAAGTCGCTGATGAGCTTGGCAGAGAGAGGGTTGTTGGATGTCTTAGGGTTATTGTAGGCAAAGGCTGGTATCTTCACTGCATCAAC
>CAZHKX010000144.1:1675-2897 GCA_964532805.1 uncultured Clostridia bacterium | reverse complement strand
GGCACGGCGGAACGGCTCCGATAAAGACCGCCACCTTCATGTTCCTTACGGACCCCAACTCCGCTCTCATGGCGACCGAGACGGGCGAGATAGACCTCACATTCACTCTGCCTCCCATCGCGGTACCCGAGATAATAAAGGCGGGAAGGCTCAACCTTTTCAAGGCCCCCACCCTGGCAAGCGGCTTCTTGGTCATGAACCTCGGCAAATACCCCACCAACGACAAGAACTTCAGGCTGGCGATGGCTTATGCAGTAGACACGGAAGAGATCGTGGATGTCGCCCTTGAAGGGCTTGGAGTAGTATCCAAGAGCCTGTGGGACGAGAGGGCCGGCGGTTACTCCGGAGCATACAAACCCGTGGAGAAGGACCTGGCGAAAGCCAAGGAATACCTTGCCAAGTCCAGCTATAAGGGTGAAGAGCTCAACTTCATCATCGGCTATGAGTACTACAGGAAAGTCGCCACACTGGTACAGGAACAGCTCAGGAAGGTTGGCATAAACGCAAAGGTGTCCATGATGGAGTCCAACGCATGGCTGTCCGAGGTCAGGAAGGGCAACTTCGACATGACCACGGTCAACATGTCCATGGAGTTCGACGTCGAGTTCTGGTCAAACGCGTTCCACTCGAAGGGAATCGGCGGCTTCAACTTCGGCAGGATGAATATCCCCGAGGTCGACAAGGCATTCGACGAAGGCCAGTCGATCATCGACCCGAAGAAGAGGCAGGAAGCCTATTCAGTAATCGAGAAAGTCCTCTACGCCGACGCTTCGGTAATCCCCCACTACTTCCAGGTCATACCCGTCGCATACAGCAAGAACCTCGAGGTTAAGAGGTTCACGTCGATCGGCTACGCAAGGGTCATCGACATGAAGTGGTTGAAGTAAGCCTGAAGCTTGCCGGGCGGCGACGCCCGGCAAGCAACCCCTTAAGTCACTGCAGGCGCCAATAACTGGCGGAACCGTCCACTTGGGAGCCTGCGGGGTACGAAAATCTTGACCACAAAGGAGCCGGCAGGCATGCTGAGGTACGTTCTTAAGAGGATACTGCTGTTAATCCCGGTGCTGCTGGGGGTTTCCTTCATCGTCTTCTCCATTATGTCGCTCACGCCGGGCGATCCCGCCTCCGTCATCCTGGGGCCCATGGCCACCAAGGAGGATATACAGAAGCTGAACGAGGAGCTGGGCTATTACCGCCCGTTCCTTGTCAGGTACTTCAGCTT
>CAZHKX010000144.1:0-1665 GCA_964532805.1 uncultured Clostridia bacterium | reverse complement strand
GCGCGTTGAGGGGAGACTTCGGAAAATCCTACAGGTCCGGCAACCCTGTCTTCGGGGAGATATTCTCCAGGTTCCCCACTACCCTGAAGCTTGCGATAGGCTCCATACTCTTTGCGATAATCGTGGGTACCCCCATAGGGATAATATCGGCGGTAAGGCAGTATTCCTGGTTCGACATGACAGGGACGATAATTGCCATGTTCATGGCCGCCGTGCCCCAGTTCTGGCTGGGCTTGATGGGAATACTCATCTTCTCCGTGAAGCTGGGTTGGCTGCCGTCCATCGGCTTGTACTCGATAAGGCACTACATCCTTCCCGTGATAACCCTGTCGCTGCCTACAGCCGCAACGATAATAAGGCTGACGCGCTCTGCGATGCTGGAGATAATCAGGCAGGATTACATCCGCACCGCCCGTGCGAAGGGGGCTCCGGAGCGCACAATAGTCCTAAAGCACGCGTTCAGAAACGCGCTACTTCCGATAGTGACGGTAATCGGCATAAACTTCGGTTTCCTGCTCGGCGGGGCCGTGCTTATCGAGGCGGTCTTCGGCATACCCGGGGTCGGGAGCCTGACCATCAACTCCATAAGGATGAAGGACATACCCCAGACGACGGCATCGGTCCTGTTCCTGGCATTCACCTATATAGTCATGATGCTTCTGGTGGATGTGGCCTATGCCTACATCGACCCCAGGATCAAGGCGAAATATCTAGTCAGAAGGATGAGAGCAAATGCCTAAGGTGATGAAGCCGAAGAAGAAGAGCGGCGTGGCGGAAGTCTGGAGAAGGTACAAGAAGAGCAAGCTGGCTGTGCTCGGCCTCGTCATATTATGCGTGATATTGTTCTTTGCAATCTTCGCGAACTTCATCGCGGATTACGAGGACAGGGCGATAACCCAGAACACCTCCGAGAGGCTGCAGCCCCCCTCCTCAAGCCATTGGTTCGGCACTGACGAGTATGGCCGCGACATATTCGCAAGGATAATCTACGGCGCGAGGAATTCGTTCATGTTGGCCTTCACCGCGACTGCCGCAGCATTGGTGATCTCCAGCGTGATAGGCTCCATAGCAGCCTACTACGGCGGGCTGATCGACAATGTGATCATGAGGATACTGGACATGTTCATGGGCATACCGCTGTTGCTGCTGGCAATAGCCATATCGGCATCGCTCGGCCCCGGAATGAGAAACCTCATCCTCGCAGTCACTGTCGCCCAGATTCCGGGCTTCACCAGGGTCACGCGCTCGGCGATACTGAATATCGTCGGCATGGAGTATGTGGAGGCCGCAAGGTCCTACGGCTCCACCGATGCCAGCATAATCGCCTTCCACATCCTGCCCAACGCCTTCGGGCTCATCATTGTGCAGGCCACAATGTCCCTTGCAAGCACGATCTTAACCATCGCGTCTCTGAGCTACATAGGCATGGGTATGCAGCCTCCCGCCCCTGAGCTGGGGGCCATGCTGTCAGACGGCAAGGAGTTCATGAGATACTACCCTTCACTGGTAATCTTCCCGGGGTTGACGATAGCCATAAGCGCCTTGTCCCTGAACCTTGTTGGAGACGGGCTTAGGGATGCCTTGGACCCCAGGCTCAGGAATTAGCGCCATAGCAATAGCATTTTGAGACAGCTATCATTTGCAGGAGGGTTTCATTTTGGCAAA
>CAZHKX010000143.1:0-2962 GCA_964532805.1 uncultured Clostridia bacterium | reverse complement strand
TAGCTCTCCTCGTAGCCGAACAGGAACCTCGGCCCGCCCTGGCTTTCGAATATGTCTATGAGCTCCCCGATGTACTTGAATCCGGTCAGCACGTCGATTACTTTGACTCCTGCCTTGGAAGCCACCCTCGCTCCCAGGTCGGAGGTCACTATCGTCTTTATCATCACGCTTCCGTGAAGCTTCTGCGGGGAGCGGGAGATCAGGTAGTCAGTAAGTAGCGCCCCCATCTGGTTTCCCGTGATCAGACGGAAGGTGCCGTCCTTCTCCCTGCTCATAGCCCCGAGCCTGTCAGCGTCTGGGTCCGTTGCCATGATAAGGCCTGCTCCGCAGCTTTTTGCTGTCTCCAACCCCAGCTTGTATACCTCCGGCTCCTCCGGATTGGGCTTCGCAGTAGTGCTGAACTCGGTGTCCGGCACCATCTGGCTTTCCACATACCTTATGCCTGTGAAGCCCGCCCTGCCGAGAGCCTCCGGTACGAGCTTGGCTCCGGTCCCGTGGAGGGGGGTGAAGACAATCGGGATGCCCATGGCCTTCGCACTGAGCCTCTGGCCTTCAGCAAGGCCCAGGACCTTCGCCATGTAGCGTTCCTTGACCTTACTGCCTATCATCACCACAAGCCCCTTGCCCAGGGCCTCATGAAGCTCCATTGCCTCGATGGAGAGCTCGTCTTCTATCGCGTCGAACATCTTCATGAGTGGGTATGCATGCTTCTCCACGACCTGCCCGCCGTGGCTCCAGTAGACCTTGTAGCCGTTATATTCCTTGGGGTTGTGGCTTGCCGTAACCATGATGCCCGCGCTTGCCCCCAAGTCCAGGACCGCAAAGGACAGAAGGGGCGTCGGCTGCATCTCATCGAAAAGAAGCGCCTTCACGCCGTTTCGGGCGAGCACCATTGCTGCCTGCTCGGCGAACAGCCGGGATTTGCGCCTGTTGTCATAGGATATGGCAACCGACCAAGGCTCCGGGGAGTTCTCCCTTACATACCTGGCAAGGCCGAGCGTCGCCTTCCTGACCGTGTATATGTTCATCCGGTTGGTGCCGGCGCCTATGATTCCCCTAAGGCCCGCCGTGCCGAACTCGAGGTTCGCCCCGAAGCACTCCTCGATGAGCGACGAATCACCCTTCATGGCCTCAAGCTCAGCCCTGAGCTCCGGGTCCATGCCCTTGAAATCATGCCATCTCCTGTAGTTTTCCATGGCCTTTCCCATGCGCTACCTCCGCGTCAGGCATACGATGCCAGGATATCCTCATATACTACAAGCGCGGCGCCAAGCCCCACAATCTCAGCACCTAGCATGGACCTCTCGACCTTCCATGTGGCAAGCGGCCACGCATACTTCGACAGAGTCTCGTTCAAAGACTCGCTGAAGAGGTCATAGGCCGCAGAGACGCCGCCATAGAGGGTGATGAGGGCAGGCTCCATCAGGTTCACGATATAGCTTAAGCCGAGGCCCAACCAGTATCCCGTCTCCCTGAACAGCTCAATCGCCTCCGGCTCGCCGTTCATCGCGGCGTGCGCGATTTCGACCACAGTGGCCTTCAGCCCCGTCCTTTCAAGCCACTTGGCCTGAAGAGCAAGCCCGGAGGCCTCTGCCTCAAGGCAGCCTACCTTGCCGCATCCGCAGAGCCTTCCCTCGACGCTGTTGACCACTATGTGGCCGAACTCGCCCGCGGTGTTGCCCGTTCCCCTGAGCACCCCTCCGTTGACATAGGAACCTGCGCTCACACCGGTACCGACGGTGACCGATACCACGGAATCCTCGGCCCTTTTCGTGTGCCTAGGGCCGCCTGCCAGCTTCTCAGCCACTACTGCGGCCTTGCAGTCGTGCTCGAGCATTATCTTGAGCCCGTGCCACTTCTTCCTGTACCTCTCGGGGAGCAGCTCATTGGCCCCCAGCCCGGAGAGAAACTGGATGTTCGGGGTGAAGAGCACCTTGCCAGCCTTCGGATCGACTGTGCCGGGAATCGCGATTCCTATGCCTAGCAGCCTTCTGGGGTTCACTGCCGCCATGGTGCCGTCAAGCGCCTTGCCTAGGCTCTTCCTGAAGGAATCGATGTCCGTGCCCCTGTTCTCGCTTCTGAAGCTTCCGGCTACCGGGGTGAAGCTGAAGTCGATGAGCATGGACTTGGCGGAGGTGCCGCCGATGTCTATGCCCAGCAGGTAGCCATATTCAGGGTCGATTGAGACCCCCTGCCTGTCCCTATAGAGCAGACCGTTCGCAACGAGCTCGTCGATGGCGGCGCTTTCCGCCCCATCTCCGGCATGAGGGACCCTCAGGCCCTGCCTTACTTCCTCGAGCGCCCTCGCATGCTCGCGGTTGAAACCTGGAAAGAAGATGCCGCCTTCGCTCATACAATCACCCCTGATCATCCGATTTGGGCTCACCTGGCTGCTCTTCCGCGCTCCTGTAGTAATCCGCCGGCTCTTCAGACGACGGCTCGGCGTCCACGTCCACTCCTGAAACGAACGGCAGCGCCCTCTTGATGAGGCTTTCTATCCTCTCTGAGGCAGCGTGAGATTCTAGGAGCGTTATCGAAGGGTCCATGCCGACCTTCACGTCGACATAGACGAATCCCCCATACTTCCTTGCGGTGGCTTCCCTGAGGGTGAACTTGCCCTGCCTCGTCCTCACGGATTCCAGCACCTTGCCTATTGATGCCATCAGCTGTGGCTCAAGCTTCTCCTCGAGGAGCTCGGCTATGGAGTTCCACCATAGCTGGAGGCCCATCCAGGACAAACCCGCACCTATGATGATGCCAGCGACCGGATCAATGGCCGGGACCCACAGCATCCCAATCAGCGCCCCGAAGAAGGCCACCAGCGATCCGCCCATGTCTATCCTCTGATAAACGGCCTCAGTCATTATGGCGCTGTTGTGGGTCCTGGCCGCAGCACGCCTCGTGGTGATGTAGCATGCCTCCTTGATGAGCACAGATGCCAATGCCAGCACCAGCGCCGGCC
>CAZHKX010000142.1:0-2969 GCA_964532805.1 uncultured Clostridia bacterium | reverse complement strand
GCGCATGAGGACCAGATTATCAAGATGCTCGAGGAGGCCGGCTGGAACAGCAACGGCAAGACCGAGCTTCGTGACGGCAGGACGGGAGAGCCCTTCGCAAACCCCGTGACCGTCGGATACGCATACTTCCTGAAGCTGCTACACCTTGTCGACGACAAGATCCACGCAAGGGCGACCGGCCCCTATTCCCTCGTAACCCAGCAGCCCCTGGGCGGCAAAGCCCAGTTCGGAGGCCAGAGGTTCGGAGAGATGGAAGTCTGGGCGCTTGAGGCGTACGGTGCGGCCAACACACTGCAGGAGCTGCTGACGGTCAAGTCCGACGACATAGTCGGAAGGGTCAACACCTACGCTGCGATAGTCAAGGGTGAGAACGTGCCCGGACCAGGTATACCCGAGGCCTTCAAGGTGCTCATAAAGGAGCTCCAGTCACTCAGCCTCGATGTGAGGATCATGACCGGGGAAGACAAGGAGATAAGCATCAAGGACCTCGAGGAGGATGCAAGCGACTCGGCAAGGGACCTCGGATTCGACCTCGGGGCAAGGCCCTACAGGATAGGCGGGGACTTCCACGTCGAGGAGCGCAGGCCCGAGAAGGAATCAAGGCGGGGCGAGGAGGAAAAGGAGGACGACCTCCTTCCTATCTCCGACTTCAGGGTCGGCATGGAGGACGACATCGGCATCGAAAGCGACCGCCCTGAGGGCGAGGAAGCCGTAATGTCGGACCTGAGCGACCTGGAGATCCCGGCGGACAGCAAGGACGAAGAAGCGGACGAATAGCCCGTCCGGTCCTCAGCATCCTAAAGATAGGGGGGCGTTGCCGATGATGGATGTCAACGATTTCGATAAGATACAAATTGCGATGGCTTCTCCTGAGAAGATCAGGAGCTGGAGCTCGGGCGAGGTCAAGAAGCCCGAGACGATAAACTACAGGTCCTTGAAGCCTGAGAAGGACGGGCTCTTCTGCGAGAAGATCTTCGGCCCTACGAAGGACTGGGAATGCAGCTGCGGAAAGTACAAGAAGGTGCGCCACAAGGGCATAGTCTGCGACAAGTGCGGAGTCGAGGTCACGAAGGCCAAGGTCCGCCGCGAGCGCATGGGCCACATAGAACTCGCCGCCCCGGTATCGCACATATGGTACTTCAAGGGGATATCGAGCCGCATGGGCCTGCTTCTGGACATGACGCCCAAGCACTTGGAGAAGGTCATATACTTCGCCTCGTACATCGTCGTGGACCCGGGAGACACGCCGCTATCGAAGAAGCAGCTTCTGACCGAGAGCGAGTATCAGTACTACAACGATAAGTACCATAACCTCTTCAGGGCGGGAATGGGCGCGGAAGCGGTCCAGGACCTCCTGAAGGAGATCGACATACCGGCGCTTTCCGAAGAGCTCAGGGAGGAGATCAAGACCTCCTCCGGCTCCAAGAGGGACAAGGCCAGAAGGCGCCTTGAGCTGGTCGAGGCATTCAGGGAGTCTGGCAACAAGCCCGAGTGGATGATCCTTGAGGTCCTGCCGGTCATACCGCCCGACTTAAGGCCCATGGTCCAGCTGGACGGCGGCAGGTTCGCCACAAGCGACCTCAACGACCTTTACCGCAGGGTGATAAACAGGAACAACAGGCTGAAGAAGCTTCTTGAGCTCCAAGCGCCGGACATCATAGTCAGAAACGAGAAGAGGATGCTCCAGGAGGCCGTCGACGCCCTCATAGACAACGGAAGGCGCGGAAGGCCCGTCACCGGCCCCGGCAACAGGGCCCTTAAGTCCCTGTCCGACCTTCTGAAGGGCAAGCAGGGCAGGTTCCGCCAGAACCTGCTCGGCAAGCGCGTGGACTACTCCGGAAGGTCCGTCATCGTCGTAGGCCCCAGGCTCAAGCTGCATCAGTGCGGCCTTCCCAAGGAGATGGCCCTTGAGCTGTTCAAGCCGTTCGTAATGAGAAGGCTCGTGGAGAAGAAGTACACGGAGAACATGAGAAACGCCAACAAGATGGTGCAGAGGCTGCGCCCTGAAGTCTGGGACGTGCTCGAGGAGGTCATCAGGGAGCACCCTGTCCTCCTAAACCGCGCCCCTACGCTGCATAGGCTAGGCATACAGGCCTTCGAGCCGGTACTTGTGACCGGAAAGGCCATACAGATACACCCGATGGTCTGCGCCGCCTACAACGCCGACTTCGACGGGGACCAGATGGCGGTGCACGTGCCGCTGTCCCCCGAAGCCCAGGCTGAAGCCAGGCTTCTGATGCTCAGCGTGAACAACATACTTTCGCCCGCGTCGGGCAATCCGATCACCGTCCCCAACCAGGACGTAGTAATCGGCTGCCACTACCTGACCGCGGAGAGGCCTGGCGTAGCCGGCGAAGGCAGGCTATTCAAGGACATGTCTGAGGCTCTTATGGCCTTCCAGAACGGAGAGCTGCACCTGCAAGCCAGGATATTCGTAAGGATGCCGGACGCGAAGTGCATACTCGGAAGCGAGCCCAAAAGCGGCAGGCTGTTCATGAGCACAGTAGGCAAGCTCATCTTCAACAGCGTGTTCCCCGACGAGTTCCCGTTCATCAACAGCGCAGTGAACTCCCTGGATGAAGGGCTCACAGGTGGCGGTGTGGTGCTTGCCGAAGACCTCGACGCAATAAAGGCCGTGCCCCGCGACGAGGCTGGACGCGCCCTTATAGACACCGTGACGAGGAGGACCGGCAAGGAGAGGAAGGCGGCATCAAAGAGCTTCCTTGCGAAGCTTGTCGCCAAGTACAGGAATACATACGGCAATACCATGACGGCCGAGATGCTCGACAACATCAAGGGGCTCGGCTACAAGTACGCCACATACTCCGGCACCACGGTCGGCATCATGGACGCAGCCATTCCCCCGGAGAAGAAGCAGATACTCGGCCAGGCGGACACCGAGATAGAGAAGGTGGAGCGCCAGTTCAGAAGGGGCCTTCTCACCGAGACGGAGAAGGAGCAGAAGGAGC
>CAZHKX010000141.1:0-2987 GCA_964532805.1 uncultured Clostridia bacterium | reverse complement strand
GGTGCGCGGCCATTTCTTGTGGCGGGCTCGGATGGAGCCCGCCTTTTTTCCATATCTCAAAGACGCAAGCATCAGCCGGAAAGGGCGCGAAGGAGGGACGATATGTCATACCTATCTCTTTATAGGCAGTGGCGGCCCCAGATGTTCGAGGACATCGTCGGCCAGGAGCATATAGTCCGCACCCTCAGAAACGCGATAACCAACAGCCGCGTTGTTCACGCCTACATGTTCTCCGGCCCGAGGGGCACGGGCAAGACATCAACCGCCAAGGTATTCGCAAAGGCTTTGAACTGCTCTGAGGGACCGACCGTGAAACCTTGCGGGAAATGCGTGTCATGCCTTGCCGTCAAGGAGGGCAACGCCCTTGACGTAATAGAGATCGACGCCGCCTCGAACAGGGGAATAGACGAGATCAGGGACTTAAGGGACAAGGTGAGATTCTCCCCGGCCCAGGGCAGGTACAAGGTCTACATAATAGATGAGGTCCACATGCTGACGATGGAGGCCTTCAATGCGCTTCTCAAGACGCTGGAGGAGCCTCCCTCCCACGCGATATTCATACTTGCCACGACGGAATCAAACCGCGTGCCGTCGACGATACTATCCCGATGCCAGCGCTTCGACTTCAACAGGCTGAACGTGACGCAGCTTTCCGAGCACCTCAGGAAGATATGCGAGGAGATAGGGGTGTCCTTCGAGCCGGATGCGCTGACGCTTATCGCAAGGAAGGCGGAGGGAAGCGCAAGGGATGCGCTGGGGCTTCTGGAGCAGGTCAGCGGATCCGGAGACAGGCTTACCACGGCCCTCATCTCCGAGATGCTGGGGGCGACCGGCTTCGACAGGCTAGACGAGATTGCCCGCGCAATCGGAGAGGGTAACCCAGGTAAGCTATACCCCCTCATATCCGACACACTCAGCTCCGGCACGGACCCCAGGCAGCTTCTTGCCGAGGTAGGCGAGCACTTCATGGACATGATGCTGGCCTCCGAGTGCCCGGACAGGCTGGACCTGCTGCACTCCGGAGAGGAGCGCTTCGCTGAGCTCTCCAAGTCGTCGGAGCTGTTCGCAAAGGGCAGGCTCAATTCGATAATAAGGTCAATAGGCATAGGCCTTGCCGAAATCGGAAAGGCCCAGAACCCGAGGCTTACGATGGAGCTCTTCCTTGCACGCCTTCTAGGACCCCAGGATGCGGAACAGGTTCAGGAAGGCACGGCAAGGCAGGCAGGGGAACCGGCAGCACCCAAGAGGGCTGCGCGCCCTCAGCAGGCAAGGGAAGATGTCCCTGCCCCCGCGCCATTGAAGAGGGCAGCAGAACCCCATAAGCCGCAGGAGGGCCAAGCTCCTGCAGAAGGCGCCAGGCAGCAGGCTGAAGAGGCAAGAAAGCCTCAGTCTCAGGATAGCCAAAAACAGCCGGAGGCGTGGGCGCGGATACTTGATGAGCTTAGAAGGAGAAGCGTTAAGGTGGAGGCCCTTGCAAGACAGGGCAAGGCCATTATGGAAGGAGAGCTTGTCGTGCTGGAATACTCGGCCGACTGGTCCTTCCACCACCAGAAGATGACGGAGCCAGTCAACGAGAAGGTCATGTCGGAGGCGGTCAAGGCCGTCTTGGGCGAAGGAGCCGGATTCATCAGCCGGTTGTCCGCCGAGGGCGCAAAGCCTGCATCGCAGCCGGATAAGCCGCCGAAGAGGGAAGGCGATGCTTCGAAGGGGCAGTCCGCCAGGACGAAGCCCCAATCGGCAAAGCCGGCGGATAAACCTGAAGAGGATGCTGAGCCTTCACCAAAGGCGGTTGACGAGGAGGCTGTGATGAGAAGCCTCGAGAAGGCCAAGGCCCTGTTCAGCGAGGTTGAGATCAAGCTTGAGGACGATAAGTAGCGGAGGTACTGCAAGATGGGTATGAACATGCAGAAGATGATGAAGCAAGTGCAGAAGATGCAGCAGGATGTAAAAAGGGTGCAGGAGGAGCTCGCAGCCAGGAAGGTGGAGGGGACTGCTGGAGGCGGCGCCGTGAAGGCCGTGTTCACATGCGCCAAGGAGCCTGTGGAGTTTAAGATCGACCCTTCCGCCGTGGACCCAGATGATGTGGAGATGCTTGAGGAGCTCATCCTAGCAGCGACCAAGGAGGCGCTAAGCGCCGCCGATGAGATAACCGAAAGGGAGATGGGGCGCGTCACCGGGGGGATGGGACTGCCCGGGATGGGCTTCTAGGAGGAGTCATGAGATCGCCTGAAACCATGGTGAGGCTTGTCGAACAGCTGAGGAAGCTGCCCGGCGTCGGCCAGAAGACCGCAGGGCGCCTTGCCCTTCATATAGTCAGCATGGATGCCGATTCGGTGAGCCGGCTGGCTGATGCGATGGTGGCGGCCAAGGAGAGGATGCACCCCTGCCCGAGGTGCTTCAACCTCACAGACGAGGATATCTGCTCCGTATGCTCGGACGCTGCAAGGGACAGGGGCCTCATCTGCGTAGTGGAGGGGCCGGAAGACGTGATTGCCCTGGAGCGGATGGGCGAGTACTCAGGCTTATACCACGTGTTGGGGGGCAACATCTCGCCGATGAACGGTACAGGCCCGGACGATGTAAGGCTGAGGGAGCTCCTTGAAAGGCTTAGAGACGGCAATATCAGGGAGGTCATCCTTGCCACCGACCCCGACGTCGAAGGCGAGGCAACGGCCATGTACATCGCAAGGCTGATAGGGGATACGGGCATTGGGGTCACAAGGCTCGCCAGGGGCCTTCCTGTTGGAGGGGACCTTGAGTATGCGGATGAGGTCACGCTAGCTAGGGCGATGGAAGGAAGGCGCAAGATATAATATGCCGGTTTAGCAGGGATTATATTTTGCAGAGAAGAAAGTGCCGATTTCGTCCATTTTTCCTGTTGACTTAAGGTTTTGGGAATGCTAAATTATTCATTGTCGCGTCTACGAGGCGACGGCTCTTTGAAAACCGGGAATAAGGAAGAGAGAAGAGATAGGCAAAGAAAGATA
>CAZHKX010000140.1:0-3026 GCA_964532805.1 uncultured Clostridia bacterium | reverse complement strand
CACCCTGGACAATAAGGCGACCGTCTCCACGTGCGAAGTGAACGGGAACATATCAACAGGCTGAACCGCCCTGAGCTCATAACCCATCTGCGCAAGCTTACCCGCATCCCTTGCAAGAGTTGCCGGGTCGCAAGAGATGTAGACTATCCTATCCACACCCATCGCGGATATTCCGCTTAATACAGCGGGCTCGCAGCCGGCCCGGGGCGGATCTAGAAACGCTACCTCTGGAGAAAAGCCCTTCGCCCTGTTGGATCCGACCAGGAACTCAGCCTTGCCCACCATGAACGAAGCGTTATCGATGCCGTTCCTGCTGGCGTTGGCTTCCGCATCCCTGACTGCCTCAGGGTTGTATTCGATGCCCAAGACTCTGGAGGCCGACTTGGCAAGCATGAGGGTGATCGTCCCTATGCCGCAGTAGACATCAAGGACACTCTCCGTGCCCTTAAGGGCAGCCAATGAGATGGCCTCGGAGTACAGCCAGTCGGCCTGCAGGCTGTTCACCTGCAGGAAGGAGGTTGGGGAGAGCATGTGGGAGAAACCCCCGACTATGCACTCGACCTTAGGTACGCCGTAAAGCAGCGTGTTCCTTCTGCCCATCACCTCGCCGGCGTCTCTTGGGTTCAGGCTGTGGTATACGCTGACAAGGTTAGGAAACCTCTCTGAGAGCGCATTGGCGAGCTTGATATGCGTCGGGACCGCAGGTGCCGCGCTAACAAGGGCGAGCATCATCTTCCCGGCGGCTCCGGCCCTGATGACGGCATGCCTGATGCCGGCGGAGCCCAGACCCTCAAGCCTGTTGAGCTCTTCCCTGAGGGCCGAAACCACCTCGAAGCTCTCCTTTTGGACTATTAAGCACTCGCTAAGGTTCACGCACGCATGAGATGATCTCATCCTGAAGCCTGCGATGATGCCCCCTTCAGACTGCTCTATCCTGAACTCGGCCTTGTTTCTGTAGTGGAGCGGGTCTTTCATCCCAATTACCGGACGCACCTCTGCCTCATCGAACTTGCCGATGCGCCTTAAGGCGTTCTCCACGACCTGCCTTTTAATCGACAGCCCGGCCTCATAGCCGGCATGCTGCAATGAACAGCCTCCGCACTCCCCGTAATGGGGGCAGAAAGGCTGCACCCTGTCCGGTGAAGGTGTGAGCACCTCAGTTACCTGAGCCCTAATAAACGACTTGGCCCTCTCCGTAACCTTGGCAATGACATGCTCCCCCGGAAGTGCGCCATCGACGAAGACCACCTGGCCCTCGTGCCTTGCCACCCCTGCGCCCTCATGGGATATCCCGTTTATGTGAAGCTCCATTCTTCCTGTCTCCGACATAGGCCCTCCTGATCGCTTTTCCTTAAGGATAACACAGCAAAACCGGGACAAAGAAAAGGGCTGCGGAACCTGCGAAAAAGGTTGACACAGAAATCCTTGCGGAATATACTCGAAATGTTTCCGACTTAATTAGTAGGATATATGTGAGATGAAGATAACTGCGAAGACCGAGTACGGTATAAGGGCCATGTACGCGCTTGCCAGGGCATACGGCGAGGGTCCCATCTCCATGCGCGCGATAGCTGCAGACCAGCAGATACCCGAGAACTTCCTCGAGCAGCTTCTAGGGCAGTTAAGGAAGGCGGGGCTCATCACCGCGATGAGGGGGCCGTCAGGAGGCTACATCCTGGCGAAGGAGCCCGGAAGCGTGAGCTTCGGCGACATCGTAAGCGCCTTGGAAGGGCCGGTCGCGCTGTGCGACTGCCTCGGAGGCGAGGTTTGCGACAGGTTCGCCGGATGCCCGGTGCATCCGGTGTGGGTGAAGATTACAGCGGGGATAAACGACATCCTGGACAGCTCGACGCTTAAGGACATGCTGTAGGAAGGAAGATGGCTATGGACAGGATTTACTTCGACAACTCGGCAACTACGCCGCTAAGGAGGGAAGTACTCGAAGCTATGATGCCCTACCTTACGGAAGTGTACGGGAACCCATCCAGCATCCACTGGTTCGGAAGGACTGCAAAGAAGGCCATGGAGGAGGCAAGGGCGTCTATCGCCCAATCCATAGGAGCAGAACCTTCAGAGATAATCCTCACCGGTGGAGGCTCCGAGGCTGATAACCTGGCGATAAGGGGCGCGATGGAGGCTTACGGCAAGAAGCACATCATCACAAGCGCGATAGAGCATCACGCCGTCTATGACACAGTCAAGCTCCTGGCCAAGAAGGGCTATGAATACACCATACTTCCCGTTGACGAGTACGGGATGGTAGACCCTGAATCGGTGAGGCAGGCGATAAGGCCTGATACAGGGCTTGTGACCATAATGCACGGCAATAATGAGATAGGAACGATAGAGCCGATAGGCGAGATCGCCGCAATCTGCCGCGAGAAGGGCGTGTTGTTCCATACCGACGCAGTGCAGACGGTGGGGCACATCCCTGTGAACGTGAAGGCAATGGGCGTGGATATGCTAAGCTTCGCAGCCCACAAGTTCAACGGGCCCAAGGGTGTAGGCGGGCTGTACGTAAGGGCAGGAGTAAGGCTCTCCGCGCAGATTACGGGAGGAGCCCAGGAGAGGAAGCGCAGGGCCGGCACGGAATCAGTTGCAAACATAGTGGGTATGGCAAGGGCGCTTGAGCTATCCGTGAAGGAGATGCCCGAGCAGATGGCGCACTTGGCCAGACTCAGAGAGAGGCTTATTGCCGGCCTTATGGGAAGCATCCCGGATACGAAGCTGAACGGCCATCCTACGAAGAGGCTTCCCGGAAACGTGAATATCTCCTACAGGTACGTGGAGGGAGAATCGCTCCTGCTGCACCTGGATATAAACGGCATAGCCGCTTCGAGCGGATCCGCCTGCACGTCCGGTTCGCTGGAGCCATCGCATGTGCTGCTTGCAATAGGGCTCAGCCACGAGATTGCGCATGGCTCGGTTAGAATGTCGCTTGGCATGTACAATACTGAGCAGGAGGTCGACCGGGTGGTGGAAGTGTTCCCCGGAATCGTGGAGAAGCTCAGGGAGATGTCCCCTCT
>CAZHKX010000139.1:0-3293 GCA_964532805.1 uncultured Clostridia bacterium | reverse complement strand
AATATATGAATATATGGATATGAGGTGCTGGGATGTATACTGACATAGTGATGGACTACTTGACGAATCCTAGGAACATGGGCGAGATTGAGAACCCCGACGGCATCGGGCAGATAGGAAATCCCGTATGCGGGGACATAATGAGAATCACGATAAGGGTGAGCGGAGAGACGCTGGAGGACATCAAGTTCAAGACGTTCGGCTGCGGGGCAGCGATAGCTACCTCTTCTGCCGTGACCGACATGATGAGGGGCAAGAGCATAACCGAGGCGCTCTCGCTTACTAACAAGATGGTGGCTGAGAGGCTGGGCGGCCTTCCTGCCAACAAGATGCACTGCTCGAACCTGGCCGCAGATGCCCTTCACCTGGCGATCAAGGACTACCTTACGAAGAACCCGGGTGCTGTCGCCGGCATAGACCCTTCGACGATAATCGTGAGGGATGAGCACGGGCATGATGACGAGGAAGAGGGCAACGCCTGCGGAAAGTAAGGCGAAAGCCTTTGCGCAGTTGACATCCTCTGCCTTCGAAACATAAAGTTAACTGTATATATACGTGCGGAGGTCGCTTGAATGAAGACGTCTGAGCTTAGAGAGATGTACATGAGTTTCTTCGAGGGGAAGGGGCACAGAAGGCTCCCTTCCGCTTCGCTTATTCCTACCGGGGATGCGACGCTGCTTTTGACTGCAGCGGGCATGGTCCCGTTCAAGCCGTACTTTCTCGGCACGGCCAAGCCCGATTTCTCGAGGGTCACGACCTGCCAGAAGTGCGTGAGGACCGGAGACATCGACAACGTCGGAAGGACGGCGAGGCACTGCACCTTCTTCGAGATGCTCGGCAACTTCTCGTTCGGCGACTACTTCAAGAAGGAAGCCATCTCGTGGGGATGGGAGTTCGTGACCGAGAAGCTGGGCCTTGACCCGAAGGACCTCTGGATAACCATCTATCTAGACGACGATGAGGCATTCGACATCTGGAACCGGGTCATCGGCGTGCCCTCAGAGAGGATAGTCAGGAAGGACAAGGCGGACAATTTCTGGGAGATAGGAGTGGGCCCCTGCGGGCCCTGCTCTGAGATACACATCGACCGCGGCCCGTCATTTGGCTGCGGAAGGCCCGAGTGCGACATCAACTGCGGATGCGACCGTTTCCTCGAAATCTGGAACCTGGTGTTCATTCAGTTCTTCAAGGATGCGGACGGCAACTACAGCCCGCTCGAGTCGAAGAGCATCGATACGGGCATGGGGCTGGAGCGAACGGCAGCATTCCTCCAGGGAGTGCCGAGCGTGTTCGACACGGACGAGATGATGAGGATAAGAGACAAGGTGTGCGCTCTTTCCGGCAAGCAGTACGGCTCAGGCGGCACTGCCGACGTCGGTATAAGGGTCATAACCGACCACTCGAGGGCGGCTACCTTCATGGTCTCCGACGGCATACTGCCCACAAATGAGGGAAGAGGCTACGTTCTAAGGCGGCTCATAAGAAGAGCGATCAGGTACGGACGCCTCATAGGCATTCAAGGTGAGTTCATGGCGGAGATGACTGCGAAGGTCATAGAGACCATGAAAGGCGCATACCCCGAGCTTGAGAAGGACTCCGAGCGGATCCTTAGGGTCATCACGCTTGAGGAGCAGCGCTTCATGGTGGCGCTTGAGCAGGGCTCTGCGCTTCTTGAGGACATCCTGGGAAGAGCCGCCGGTGAGAAGTCCAGCTTGATTGCGGGCAAGGACGCGTTCCTTCTTTATGACACCTTCGGCTTCCCGTATGAGCTTACAGAGGAGATGGCAGGCGAGAAGGGCTTCAGCGTAGACAGGGCGGGTTTCGAGGAAGCCATGCAGGCGCAGAGGCAGAGGGCGAGAAGCGCAAGAGGCGCCAACGTCTACATGGATGAGAGCAGCGCTAGATACAAGTCCCTAAGCTCCAGACCTACTGAGTTCACCGGATACGGCGAGACGGCAAGTGAAGCCATCCTGACCGGGATACTTTACGGGGATGGGGAAGTCGAGGAGGCCGGTGCGGGTGAATCAGTGGAGCTAGTCTTCGACAGGAGCCCATTCTATGCCGAAGGAGGAGGACAGGTCTTCGACACGGGACGTATCATGGAGTCGGGAAGGCTTGCGGCAGTAGTAAGCGACGTCCAGAAGCCACTCGGCGACACATTCTTCCATAAGGCCGAACTTATGATGCCGGTCAAGGTGGGAGACAGGTACACCCTGGAGGTCGATGCGAGAAGGCGCGACGCCATAAGGCGAAACCACAGCGCGACGCATCTGCTGCACACTGCGCTTAGGAAGGTTCTGGGCGAGCACGTGCAGCAGTCTGGCTCATATGTGACGGATGAAAGGCTCAGGTTCGACTACTCGCACTTCCAGCCGCTGAAGGCGGATGAGGTCGCCGAAGTCGAGGCGCTGGTAAACGGCTGGGTGCTTGAGAATGCCGAGGTCGCAACCTCCGTAATGAGTATAGAGGAAGCTAAGAAGTCCGGGGCCATCGCCCTATTCGACGAGAAGTACGGCCAGAGCGTAAGGGTCGTCCGCATGGGGGATATCAGCATGGAGCTCTGCGGAGGGACCCACGTAAGAAGGACCGGGGACATCGGCCCGTTCAAGCTGCTCGTCGATTCAGGCATCGCATCCGGGGTAAGGCGCGTCGAATGCCTGACAGGGTTCAACACACTCTCTTACTACAGGGCAGCTGAGGCTGAGCTTGACCAGGCATGCGGGGTCCTGAAGGCAGACAGGGGAGGCCTGTCGGCGAAGATAGAGAAAATCCAGCAGGCCGTCAAGGATTCGGACAAGGCGCTGGCGAAGATTAGGCAAGAGCATGCGACTTCCAACATTGCCGGAATGGTGGATTCCGCAGAGGTGGTCGGCAGCTCGAGAATTGTCGCCGGAAGGTTCGACGGGATGGCGGCAGCCGAGCTAAGAGACCTTGCCGACAGGCTGAAGGCGAAGGTTTCAAGTGGCGTGATACTGCTCGCCTCGGTTTCAGACGGCAAGCCTGCCTTCATAGCATGCGTGACGCCTGACCTTGTCGCAAGGGGCGTCAATGCAGGCGAGCTGGCCAAGGAGATGGCAAAGGTGGCCGGTGGCGGCGGTGGGGGTAAGGCCGACATGGCGCAGGCCGGCGGCAAGGACCCCGAAAAGGCCGACGAGGCTCTTCAGGCAGGACGGCTCATCGCTGGGAACAAGCTGGCATAGGGCGACGTTAAGACTTCAGGAGGCGAAGCTTCATGAATGAGAAGGGCAATATGACCGTAAGCTTCCAAAGCGTACAGGCGCAAGAGGACAACG
>CAZHKX010000138.1:0-3299 GCA_964532805.1 uncultured Clostridia bacterium | reverse complement strand
AAGTGATAGGGATAGCAACGTTATCGCCAACATTTTCCTCTTCATAATCTCACCTCCAATTAGTTCTTCTTAGTGAGCCTTGCTTTTCCTGCATAATTCAATTAGAAATGCTAAAAAGAACCCATCTTAAAAACAGAGGCGGCACCTGAGTGCCGCCGCCAAAGAATGCCTTACTGCTTATCTCCAGTCGTTTTCTATCCTTTTATGCTTCAGCTCCCTTGCCTGGGAGAGGCTAAACAGCAGCTTAGCGAACAATGGTGCTTTCAGCTTGATTGAATCATATGGGCAATGCTCTTTGCAGCAGTAGCATTTAATGCACTTGGAATGGTTGATGATCACCCGGCCCTTAACCATCTTCATTGCATTCGCCGGGCAGCCCTTTATGCACCTTTGGCACTTCTTGCACGTCTTATGGATCACCTTCGGCCTTACACTACCGATCGACCTCATAAAGCGCGATTTGGCGAACCTCGAGGTGATCCCCCTCCAGCTCTTCGGGAACTCGAAGTCAGCGATAGCGACTTCGCTCACTCCGCATCCAACCACGTCGATCATGGACGGGTCTGTGATGCCGGCGCCTCTCCTCTGAGCCACTGCCGTAGTGGCGAGGGAGGAGGGGTCGATGCCGATTACCGTGCTGGCGATCACATCAAGGGCGACTCCGTCTGGGGAGGCCATCAGGATGCCAACCTTCTTCGGTTTGCCGTTGGTGGGCCCGTCGCCTTCCATTGCTATTATCGCATCCATGAAGTTCAAAGTCGGCTTGGCTGTAGTGAAAATATCCAAGAGCCCTTGGGCGAAAAGGTCTGGATTCGGGAATCTTATATGCGAGTGCACCTTAGAGACACCGCTTACTACCCCGAACATGTTCTTAACGCAACCTGAGAACATCATGAAACCATGTGTCTTCATCTTGGCAAGGTTGATGATCTTGTCTGCCTCTATGATAGCCCTGACTACCTTAACCTTCTTGCTGAAGCCACCGTCAGGCACGACAACTTCGACCTCCCTGTAGAAGTCAGCGACCTTGACCCCGTACTCGCGCATCACGTCCATATAGCCCGATGCCTCTAGCGCCTGCTCAGGGCTCTCCATGCCCGGGCTGTCGCCGACTAGGACTTCGGCTCCAAGCTCCTGCAGGAGCTCTATGAGCGCCCTTAGGACCTCAGGGTGAGGCGAGATGGCGCTCTCGGGCTTTGCGCCCCTTACCAGGTTGGGCTTTATGAGGACCTTGTCCTTCGGAGCGATGTATATCGATAGGCCGCCTAGGCGGGCCAAGGATTCGCTTACCGCTTCCTTGACAGCTTTCCTGTCGTAGCTGTCGCATCTTGCGATGGATACTGTAGTCCTTTCAGGCATCTGCTACCCCCGAAGCTGTGAATTATGTTACAAAGCCCCAATAAAACGTCCGGGATCCGTGTAAACGGACCCCGGCACATTTTACAATATTCCCAGACTATTTAATAGTCCATTCCGCCTCCCGGAGGATACGGCGGGGGGGTCTCCTTCTTGGGGATGTCGGCGATCACGCACTCGGTGGTGAGTATTAGCGACGCGATGCTCGCAGCGTGCTGCAGGGCGGAGCGGGTGACCTTGAAGGGGTCCACTATGCCCGAGGCCATCATATCGCAGTACTCCTCGGTAAGGGCGTTGAAGCCGTAGTTCGGGGACTTCTTGAGGTGGGCCTTTATGTTCTGGACTATGACGGACCCCTCAAGCCCCGAGTTCTCAACTATCATCCTGAGAGGCTCCTCAAGGGCCTTCCTGACTATGGCGACGCCTACCTTCTCGTCTCCGTCGGCCTTTATCGCGTCAAGCGCATAACCTGCGTAAAGAAGCGCCGTTCCGCCGCCGGGTACGATTCCTTCCTCGACTGCGGCCCTGGTTGCGGAGAGTGCATCCTCTATGCGGTGCTTCTTCTCCTTCATCTCGGTCTCAGTGGTGGCGCCCACCTTTATTATTGCTACTCCGCCGGCGAGCTTCGCCAGGCGCTCCTGGAGCTTCTCGCGGTCATAGTCGGAGTCGGTGTCCTCGATCTGCTTTCTTATCTGCTTCACGCGGGCTTCGACTGCTTCCTTGCCGCCGCGCCCTTCGACAATCGTGGTCTTCTCCTTGGTGATCTTGACGGTCTTGGCATGGCCTAGGTAGTCGAGGTCGACCTTGTCGAGCTTGATGCCCTGGTCCTCGGTTATGAACTTGCCGCCTGTGAGAATCGCGATGTCCTCCATCATGGCCTTGCGCCTGTCTCCAAAGCCCGGGGCCTTGACTGCGGCGATGTTCAGCACGCCGCGGAGCTTGTTGACTACCAGGGTTGCTAGGGCTTCACCCTCGACATCCTCTGCGATGATGAGGATGGGCTTGCCGAAGCGGGCCACCTTCTCAAGGAGGGGAAGGAGGTCCTGGACATTTCCGATCTTCTTCTCATAAAGGAGAATGAATGGGTCGTCCAGCACGGTCTCCATCGTCTCGGTGTTGGTCACGAAGTAGGCGGAGATGTAGCCCTTGTCGAACTCCATGCCCTCGACCTGCTCAACTGAAGTCTCTATGCCCTTGGATTCCTCTACCGTTATGACGCCGTCCTTGCCGACCTGCTCCATCGCCTCTGCGATCCACTTGCCTATCGACTCGTCATTGTTGCCTGCGATGGCTGCGACGTGTGCGATGTCTTTCTTGTCGACTACAGGTATCGACATGCCCTTGAGCTTGTCGACGACTGCGCTGACCGCGGTCTCGATGCCCTTCTTTATGAACATCGGGTTTGCGCCGGCTGCGACGTTCTTCATTCCCTCGCGTACGATGACCTGAGCGAGCACTGTAGCGGTGGTGGTGCCGTCGCCGGCTATGTCGTTGGTCTTGCTGGCGACTTCCTTGCAAAGCTGGGCACCCATATTCTCATAGGGATCCTCCAGCTCGATCTCCTTCGCTACTGTGACTCCGTCCTTGGTGATGGTGGGGGAGCCGAACTTGCGCTCCAGTACTACATTGCGGCCCTTGGGACCGAGGGTTACCTTGACTGCGTTGGCTACGGTATTCACGCCGCGCTCCAGGGCTACCCTGGCTTCGGCATCGAAGCTTAGCTGCTTTGCGCCCATTGCTCTTACCTCCTTAGAATTTTGTATTCCTACTTACTTTATCGCCAGTATGTCGCTCTCGCGGAGTATAAGGTAGTCAACACCGTCGATCTTGACTTCGGTTCCGCCGTACTTCGAGTAGATCACCTTGTCTCCGGCCTTAACTTCGATAGCGATCCTCTTGCCGTCCTCGAACTTGCCGGGTCCCACAGCCACGACCTCGCCCCA
>CAZHKX010000137.1:0-3390 GCA_964532805.1 uncultured Clostridia bacterium | reverse complement strand
ACAACGACGAGAACTATCAGCTGGCACTAAGAGACGACGGTTACACGATGGATCTGGTGACCGGGGAACTGCTGTGCACGACGGACCCTGAGGAACTGCTGACGAAGCCGGTGTACGAGCAGACGTTCTACGTGGAGGAGCTGGCACCGTACTTCGGGCTGGACGAGATCTGGGTATCGGACAGCGGGTACATGAAGTTCACCCTAGTGTGGGATGCGAGCGGAGAGTACAAGCTGTACGCGATGGAGATCCACTTCGACGCGGAGCCGGGTATACCTGACTGATCTGAACTGAAGGCAGACTAAGCAAGACAAACCGATACAACAGGAAAAGGAGCCGTCCCTCATCCGGGGCGGCTCCTTTCTTGTGCTCCCGGCATGGGCGCAGTCTCAAGGGTGGAAGTCCCGAGAACGCCCGGTAGCGGGAAGTGCATAGCCAAGGCCAAGCGCGTCCATCGCGAGATGGAGGGAAAGATTGCGCTCTTACCCGGGGAGGCCTCACGGACGGCGGAAGCGAACTGCTGAAGCCGGTTGAAACAAGATTTATCGTAAGGAGTCAGATGAAGCCATAGTAGCAGAGCAAATGATGCACTGTGAAGGGCTGAACCCATGGAGGTGAAAGCAAATGAATGTTACCTGGGATTGGGACGATGAAAGCAGAAAACACTGTGAAAGTAGTGGCTAGCTGAAGAAGGATAGTGCGGAACATGAAAGCTATACGGAAGCGCTTATTGATTCCAGGATAACTTAAAACTACATCACCAACGCCGATAGAACTGAAGATGGGCTGCTGGAGGAAATCCTGGCCCCAAGCAATCTTAACCAGGCATACAGAAGGGTTAAGAGGAATAATGGTGCAGGCAGAGTCGATGGGATGCAAGTGGAGGCCTTGTGGCAGTATCTCAAGGACAACGGGAGGGAAATACGGCAGAGCATCCTGGACGGGAGGTACCGTCCAAAGCCCGTGCTCCGGGTAGAGATACCCAAAGAGGGCGGGAAGAAGAGGAAGCTTGGAATACCAACAGCCGCAGACCGGGTGATACAGCAGGCAATAGCGCAGGTCCTGACGCCAATCTATGAGCCAAAGTTCTCGGACAGCAAGTTATGGGTTCCGGCCTGGAAGAAGCACGCATGACGCTATCAGGCGTGTCAGAGGAATATCCGCGAAGGGTACAAGTACGTAGTGGATATGGACCTGGAGAAATTCTTCGACACAGTGAACCAGAGCAAGCTGATTGAGGTGCTGTCACGGAGCATAAAGGATGGGAGAGTAATCTCCCTGATCCATAAGTATCTCCGTGCAGGCGTCGACATGCGCAAGGGCAGATACGAGGAGACGGAACGCGGAGTGCCGCAAGGGGGTCCCTTAAGTCCCCTTTGCGGGAACATAATCCTGAACGAATTGGACTGGGAACTTGCACGAAGAGGGCACAGGTTCGTCCGGTACGCGGACGATATGCTCATCTTCTGCAGAAGCAAGAGGGCGGCGGAAAGGACACTGGAAAACCTAATCCCGTTCATAGAAAGGGAATTACTCCTTAAAGTGAACAAGGAAAAGACAGTGATAGCTTATGTGAGCAAGGTCGAATTCTTAGGTTATGCGTTCTATTTGAGTAAAGACAAGGCCGCGGGCCTGCTAGTACACTCCAAAATCGTCGCTAGGATGAAGACGAAAGTACGCATGATAACATCGAGAAGCAACGTAATGGGATACGAGCAGGGGAAGTTGAAGCTCAAACAGCTGATAACCGGGTGGGTCAACTACTTCAAACTTGCGGACATGAGAACTCTACTGAAAGAGACGGACAAATGGCTACGAAGACGTATTCGTATGGTCATTTCGAACAGTGGAAATGGATTAGAACGCGATACATGATGCTTAAGAGGTTAGGCATTTTTAGACTGGGTAGCTAGGGAAGGCGCAAACATAAGAAAGGGCTGCTGGCGCTGTGCCAGCAACCCAATCATTGCTAAAGCCATATCTGCCGAGAGACTTAAGAGGCCGGATATCTAAACTTCCTTGAATTCTACGAGTCTGTTCGAGCGTAAACACGGGAGGAGCCGTATACCGAACGATACGTACGGTTCTGTGGGAGGTCGGCCGACTCACTAAGAGTCAGCCTCCTACCCGATTGTTAGCCGTAGATGTCAAAACATATTCATAGGATGGTTCTATCATCAAAGTGAATAATGACAAAATAGTGGTCTTTTCAGGAAGGAAGAAGTAGAGCAGGCGAGAATAATTAAAAAGATAACCTGTGTAAGAGAAAACACATTAACCTATGAAAAGTACCCAATATAGATATCTAAAGTTAAGGAAGGGGAGATTGCATTGAAGAAGAGCTTGTTAGGTGTTCTTCTGCTGTCGGCAATTGCTGTTCTTCTTCTGTCAACGGGAGCGCTGGCAGTAGGAACAACTACAATTACCAATTACGACAAAGGAACGAACACGCTGACCTGGGGTACAGTGCCTGATGCCACAAGCTACGAGGTTCGATTGTATGAATCAAGTTTACCTTCTGGCCTTTGGGGCACTTGGACCACAGTGGCTGGAGATGTTGATGCAGTGCTGACCGGAGTCCAAAGAGGCAATGGCTATTACGCATTCGTGATAACCTACAACTCCGTGGATTCCAGCAGCTCGATATCAGAACCATACTATATCGACCTGCTTTATCCAGGGGCACCATCTGTTGCGATAGACGGACTTGGTATCATAACGGGATTCCAGTGGGCCACTCCGATTAGCCCGGCGAATCCTCTTGTTCCCATGATCGCCAACTATGTAGTTGAGGTAACGGGCGCAAACGGGCTGTCATATGAGGAGACAGTGCCAGGTACTGCAACAAGCCTAGCCTTCGACCCTGCCGCATGGTGGCCGACGGGTAATGTCTATTCAAGCTATCGTGCCAGGGTGAGAGCTATCAATGCCGAAGGCAAAGAAAGCGAGTGGAGCGAGTATAGCTTGGAAGGAACCCTTCCTCTTCCTCAGATTGCAACCTATAGCTACGAAATACTGCGACTTCCTTCGGAAACCGGCATCGCCACGGACTCAGTAATAAATGACAGGGAAGTCCTGGTTAGATGGGACAGGCTTTCAAGCTTCCCTGGCACCTTCATCAATTGGGATCCGGATAAGGTGACTTGGGAGCTAGAAGTCTTTAGGTATGAAATTGGATCACTACCCCCTTCGCTTCCTTACTACTCAGCAGTATTGCCCAACCAAGAATCTAAGGTCGCACATGTGGTACCTATTGGAGAAGAAGGGAAGTACATGAGGCACTCCTTCTTCTTCAGGCCGTTCTACGACGGAGAGCCGCTATATACAGGAACGATATATAACGGGATGCTCATGCGCGGGTTCTTTGTTGACCTTGAAGGACCCTCTGCT
>CAZHKX010000136.1:0-3474 GCA_964532805.1 uncultured Clostridia bacterium | reverse complement strand
ACTGAGGCTCCTAAGGTTCAAATAGGCCGAAATGGAGGGCAAACAAGATGCGTAATAGTACAGTCAAGATTATCCTCGCCCTTGCGGCCATCGCTGTAATTGCCGTAGGCGGCGGAAGCCTGTATGCACACAGGAACTATAAGGAAATCGTAGTCAAGGGGCCCGGAGTCACCGAGGTCAAGATGCTGTCGGACTACTTCGACGGCATAAAGGGCACTCCGATGGATACAAAGGTATTCATACTTGAAGGCTCCGAGGAGGGCGGAGGAGCCCTCATGTTCGGCGGAGCGCATGCATGCGAGCCGTCAGGCGTAGTCGCCGCAGTAGTCGCAATCGAGAGCATGCAGGTAACAAAGGGCAAGGTAGTAGTAATCCCTCATGTCAACCGCAGCGGCTCGACGACGACGCAGGCCTCGGGAGGATTCCCCCTCTTCTTCAACATCGAGACCAACTTCGGTCCCAGGAAGTTCAGGATGGGCGACAGGAACTCCTCTGCCGTAGACCAGTGGCCGGATCCCGAGATCCAGTTCCACTACCCCACCGGACAGTCGCAGTCGTATGTAGAAGCGAGGAACATCAACCGCTGCTTCCCCGGAAACCCCAACGGCAATCTGACCGAGAAGGCGGCATACGCAGTCATGCAGCTTATCGAGCAGGAAGGTTTGGACATCGCTATCGACATGCATGAGGCGGAGCTGTTCTACCCCGTCACCAACTGCATCGTAGCTCCGGACAAGAGCATGAACATCGCCTCCTTCGCCCTGCTTTCAGCGCCTTTCGAGATAGTGACGTTCCGCTCGCCGCAGCTTGCAAGGGGCTTCTCCCACAGGGAAATCGGAGATTCCTCCACCGGCCTTGCGGACGTATACCCGTTCCTGTTCGAGGCCCCTGAGCCATTCCTCGACCAGCCGACCGGCCCCAAGACCGAGAAGCTGCTTCTGGACGGCAAGGACGAGTTCCTCGGCAAGCTCGGAGACCTCGGACTGCTGTTCTGCCCCTACGACCCGGAAGAGGGCAAGACCATGGACCAGAGGGTAGGGCGCCACTTCACCACCGCGACGTTGGTAATCGAGGAGTGGTCCTACTCCTATGAGGATAAGGCGATCGAGTTCACAGCCCCCTCATACGAGGACATCATGGCCAACGGCCTGAAGAGCTACTTCCTGGATCCCAGCGCCGAGGGCGCGCAGCTTGAAGAGATGTAAATAATTATTGACCAATCGCGCAAATCTATGTAATCTATTAACAAAACGGCAGGAGGTGCGCTTAGATGTCAGAGACTATGATTAGCATTACAGGCATCAATTGCGCCCCCGCCAAGGTTAACAAGCACGTAGAGGAGGCCATGAGTTTTCATGGCCTCCTTTCTTCTTTCCTTTCGGTGACGGCTTTCATCTTTACCGGCTTCGCCTTCTACTTTTATTACTATGCATTTTTCAGCTGAATAACCTGCCTGTAGACGGCCCAATATAGGTAGGAACCCGGCACAGGTGGCCGGGCCTCTTTTTTATAGACCACACATGAAGGAGGAAGACAAATGAAGACAAGAAGGAACCAGGTCATCGCCATTCTAGCAATAATGCTGATGGCGGCAGTCGCACCCCAAGCAATGGCGTGCACCTCGATACTTGTGCCCGCATCCAGCACTGTTAACGGCGCAACCTCAGTCACCCACACCTGCGATGCGGGCGGAGCCCCTTGGGAGCTATACAAGGTTGACGCAAAGACATTCCCGGCAGGCTCCACATTCAATCTGCCCGTGATGCTTCAGATGCTCACCAATGTGCAGTTCAGCGACCCTAAGAGCGGCCAGGGACAGCCCTCCGGGCACATCATCCCCCAGGCCGAGAAGACCAACGCCTATATCATGAGCGGAAGCTTCGGCATCATGAACGACAAGCAGGTGGGACTCGGCGAATCTACATTCGGCGGCAGATCCCAGCTCAGATGCTCGAACGGCTGGCTCAACATCCAGCTTCTATCCGTGCTTGCGATGGAGCGCGCCTCTACCGCCAGGGAGGCCATACAGATAATGGGTAGCCTCGCGGAGAAGTACGGCTACTTCGAGGGCGGCGAGATGCTGGCAGTAGGAGATGAGTTGGAAGCCTGGACATTCGAGATCGTAGGCGGAGGCCCGCTCTGGCAGCAGGGCAGCCCCGAACCGGGCGCATACTGGGTTGCCAAGAAGGTCCCTGACGGACATATCTCAGCCACCTGCAATGCCTCGACCGTCGACGCCCTTGAGCTCAATAACCCTGACGGCTTCATGTGCTCGCCCGGCATCGTGGACTTCGCCGTAACTAACGGCTGGTTCGACCCCAAGGCCGGCGTGCCCTTCAGCTGGAGGGTGCATTTCACCAACTCGCAGAGGGCCGATTACTCGGGCCGCAGAATCTGGAGGATCTTCAACCTCGTTAACCCCGAAGTCGGCAAGACCCTGGACGAGACCAACCTCCCGTTCTCTGTTCCTGTTGCCTCGAAGCTTGAGCTGAGGCAGATAATTAACCTCAACCGCGACCACTTCGAGGGGACCGCCTTCGATATGACCGTCGGCCTCAGCGCGGGCCCCTGGAACGACCCTAGGCGCTACCGCGGCGCATCGTTCAAAGTGGATGGAGTCACCTACTCATGGCAGCGCGGCATCTCACAGGTCCAGACCGAGTACACCATCGTAACGCAGAGCAGGGCTTCCGTTCCGGACGAGCTGGGATGCGTATGGTATGCGCCGGCTAATCCCGACCTCTCATGCCATGTGCCACTCTATCCTGCGATGACGAAGCTCTCCCCCACAGTCAGCGGCATTACCGCAGGGGCGCACTCGCAGTTCACGCGCACGTCCTTCAGGTGGGCGATTTCTACAGTGAGCACTTATGCCGACCTCAAGTGGTCGCTTATGAGCAAGGATGTAATGGCAGTCATCGACAAGTACGAGGGAATGTCAATACAGCTGCAGGATTCGATAGAGAAGGAGATCCTTGAGGCGATGGAGGCAGACAAGGCAAAGGGAGTCGCTATGCTGACCAACTACGCCAACAACAACGTGGAGGCCGTCACAGCAGCTTGGTGGCAGCTCCTCGACACCCTCATGTGGAAGTATGACGCAGGCTTCGTATTCAATGCCACAACCGGAAAGAAGCAGAGCGTAAGCTATCCCGAGGCATGGCTCAGGAAGGTAGTGGAGAGCAAGGACCCTGCAGTTATCTATCCTCCAGCGAAGTAAGGATAGTGCCAGCAATAACTAACGTATATATATCCTTCAATGGGACGGGCTCACCCCGCCCCATTGATTTTTTTCTGGACCAATTCCTGCTTATTAGGACATTTGGGTTTTTTAGTATTATAATACCTATGGGTATATATATACCTGACCGTCATAGCCAAGTGAAAGAGAGGGAGGGAAAGGGACCAAACGAAAAGGCGTGCTTTGTCCATCTTGTTAAGTAGGAGGTAATGACTCGATGAAGAGATTCACGA
>CAZHKX010000135.1:0-3489 GCA_964532805.1 uncultured Clostridia bacterium | reverse complement strand
CCCTGAAACTGCTGTATCCTTTCTTTTTCCCCTTCCTTGATCTTGTAATGTATGGCGTCTATCGCGGCCGCATCATAATACTCCTGCGGTATGTTCTGAAGGCCAGCCAGGAAGATGATGATGTTGTAGCCGAGGTGCCTCCAGATGCTCATGAGCACTAGGGCGAACATCGACCACTTCGGGTCGAGGAGCCATCTCTGGCTGCTTCCTCCGAAGAGGTTTATTATCGAGTTCAGCATCCCCGCGGAGTCTTCCTTGTAGATCCACATCCACACTATCGATATGGCGACCACCGGAGTCACATAGGGCAGGAAGTATGAAGTCCTGAAGAAGCCCGAGCCTCTTATCTTCTGGTTCAGCAGATATGCTATCGCAAGGGCGAGGGCAAGTCCTGTGGGCACAGTACCCAGGACGTAGATGATCGTGTTTGCCACCGCCTTGGTGAAGTCCGGGTCGCTGAACATCTCCAGGTAATTGCCGAAGCCTACGAAGTTCCACCTGCCTAGGAGATTGGTGTTGAAGAGGCTTATGTACGCCGCGTAGAACGCCGGGAAGAAGTGGAACACCACAAGTATGGCAGTAGCCGGGAGTATGTACAGGTACGCCCCCAGGTCGTCCAGTATGGTGTGCTTCCTTCCTGCCGGCAGGGAGCCCTTTGGCGCCTCCGCCTTCCTTGCCGCATTGGCCATATCTACCACCTGCCCTCGAACAGCCATCTGATGATGGCCTTCGTGAGATCCGCGTTTCCGTATCCGGACTTGCCCAGCTCGTAATCAGAGAATAGAACCGAGCCCAATACCATGACATTGCCCTTTCCAGAAGGGGCAGAGGCCGCTATAACGGGGTCTTCCACGGTGCTTGCGTCCGGTGCGACCGCCTTTAACCCTGTCGCCCTGATGATGCTCTGGGTGTCTCCCGAAGCCCTTACCGACGACACGTCTCCCAGGACGAGCTTGAAGACTCCGAACGGCAGCTTTGCCTCCAGGGACCCCTGAGCCGAATCGCCGAATATGAGCTGATCCGAACCTAATGAGATGCCCGTCGCCAGGGCGGCCAAAAGGGCGTTGAAGTCCTTGTTGTCCCTTGAGCCGTCTCCAGTGTCCGACCAACCTATGAGAAGCAGGTTGCCGCCGCCTTTCACCCACTCGGCGATGGCTGCCAGCTCGCTTTCCTCATAATACGTCGGCTTGAGCGCGAATCCCTGCTCCGGCAGCGGCATTATTAGGGCTTTCAGCCCTTCAAGGTATGCCGGGGTGATGAGATCCTCGTTTATCTTCCCCTCATAGCCCAGGGACTTGGCCAGCCCTATGAGCTTGCCGTAATAGGAGGTCATCCTGTTGTTGTGACCCTCGTCCACAGCGAAGCCCAACGGCTTGGTCTTCAGGACGTCGACCGTGCCGGCGGCAAAGGCCTGCACGCCTGATGATGCCGTTATCAGAAGCTTCAGTTCCGCCTTGCCGTCCTCCTGCGGGGTCCAGGGGACCAGAAGGTGCGACCATCTGCCCGATTCCACCGGAAGCTCGCCGGATGCCACCTTTTTGAACCCTTCTCCGAAGTCGGCGAGAAGCTCATACGGGAGTTTGACATCCCCTGCGCCGTTGCGGTCGGCGACCCTCGCATAGAAGGTAGCGCGGTTTCCGGCGCTTACGAATATGTCCTCCATCCGGAAGTCCGACGCCACAACGCCTGAGCCGGTCTCTATCCAGATGGGCGTGGTGATTATGGTATCGCCGTCCGATTGGAGAAGCTTGGCGTAGTAATAATTGTAGTCTAGCTGCGGCTGGACTTCGAACTGGTGGAGTCCGGCGTTGAGGAGCTCGGCCTTTGCGGCAACCTTGCCCCCGTTTGTGATTATCTCCACCGTCTTGAAAGTGTCGCCGTCAGGATCTTCCGCATAGAGCTCTATTGTGAACTTCTCTCCCTTGCCTGACCCGCCGAAGGTGATGGTGTCCCCCATCATGTGCTCTCCGGAGGTGATGAGCACCCTTGCATCCCTGTCCTCAGTGGAGTAGGTGCGCATGTTGCGCATCGCGTCCATCACCGACTCCCTGGTCAAATCCTTCGCCACGATGCCCGTCCTTACCTCAGCCGCTGTGCCCCAGTCGTTTCTGTGGTTGTCCTGGTTGTTGACCGCCCCTATCTTCCATCCCCTGTCCAGGGCCCTTATGTAGGAGGGCTCGTTTCTAGTGTTGCGGTAGTAGGCGCCGCTTCCGACCTCTATCATGGAGACCACCTCGTCGGCATAGCTCCAATATGAGAAGTCGTTCCAGTTGGGCTGTATCTCCGGGTTGGGGTGGTTGAACGTTGCTATCCCGCCGTAGGTGTGCAGATATTCGATGAATGCGGTGAAGTTCTTTTGCGTGTCCCTAGAGGCGGCCTTGGGGGTCCCGTACCCGTTCATATGGCCCTCCGAATGCGTCCACTCGTACCCTACAAGCGAGACGAACCTTCCAGGGATATAGAAAGCATCCGCCTCCTCGAAGGACTTGTACCAGAGGTGGATGTTGGTGATTTCCTGGTAATAGTAGCCGTGCTCGGTCGTGGAGAAGAAGTCCATCCCGCCCGGGCCGCTGACCTGCGTATATGCTTCCGTTGGGGTGCCCATGCCGTCCGAGTACGAAGTATGAGCGTGAAGGTTCCCGAAGTAGAAGTTCCACTCCTGGTCCGGAGCCGCTGCTGCCATCAAGGCAAGCAAGAATACTATCATCGCCGATATCGCCATCACTGAAAGCCTGCGCATTTGAACCCCTCCGACCGTTGGATTCGAAGACCAGCCCGGGGCCTCGGCATTAGCCTAATCCCCGGGCTGCGTACTTAAGCTACAGGATTTCCCTGCCTCTTAGAAGCCTAGCTTCTTGTTGCCGACCGTTACTGCCTTGGCGAGGGCTTCGGCGACGGTCGCCTTTGCGAGTATGGACTCCTGCACAGCGGTGCTGATGTCGCCGCGTATGCCGTTCCAGGCGGAGAGGTTCGGGTCGTACTTGATGTAGTTGAGCTGCTTGAGGCTCTGCTCCGCCTTCGGGTTCTTCGCGAAGTGCTCCTTCATGATGTTGAGGTAGAGGGCGGACTTCCTTACGGGTATGTAGGAGGTTCCGATCGCCCACTTGGCTGTCTGCATGGGCTCTACCATCCACTTCACGAAGGTCCAGGCGGCATCCTGCTCGGCCTTGGTGGACTTGGAGTAGATCGCAAGGTCGGTACCAGCGACGGGGGTCGCCTTATACTTCGCCTCTGAGGAGGGAAGCGGCGCGACTGCCCACTCGAACTTACCGGCTACTGCGCTTTCGGTGTAGCTGAGGCCGGGCGAGCTGGTGTAGTACATCGCGGTCTTGCCGGCGCCGAAGTCGGCGTCCCAGTAGCCGCTCATGTATGCTCCGACCTTGTGCTTGTTGATGAGGTCTACCATGAACTGGAGGGCCTTCTGGCCAACGGTTCCGCCGATTGCGAGCTTTCCGGTGCTGTCAAGCCACTCGCCGCCGGAGGTGAAAT
>CAZHKX010000134.1:0-3526 GCA_964532805.1 uncultured Clostridia bacterium | reverse complement strand
ACCGTGACACCAGTGGGAGCCCCCGGCGGGAGCCGGGGCAGGCCGCACCGCCGACAACTTAACGTTCCTCTTTAGATAGAAAGTTCTCGCGGTGCGGAAAAGCCAATTGCATATACCGACCTGTTGGGGCATCGTGCTTTTTCCATTTTAATTACTCACACATTATCAATTGAATAGCGAAGTATGATTTCTGATTGGTTCATTATTATTTGTTCCCAAAGTCCGGCGTTGGCCATTTTTGAAAATTTCTTTTGTGAGTTTGCGCAGGCACACTCTTTGGCTGGCTTTGGTCTGTGTGTTAGCCTGAGCGGCCAGCCAGTGTGTGTGACTGTTGCTTTGGCTATTCTATTCATCGTCTTCTGACAATAATTTACTTTCCAGTTCGCTGCTAAATTGTTCTTTCAATAATCTCCCATCTTTTAAATATTGAAAAAACTCAGTGAAGCTGTTTGGACTGAGAAAATGGAAAATATACTTCTGTTTAATCTTTTCTCTTGCTAATTCTTTATTCAGATCCTGAAAATGTTGCCGGGCGTATTTGAACTTAGCTTTATTATCATCTGAAGCGTCATTGTCTGATTTCACTTCAACGACAATGTAATATGAGATTCCGTTTTCTTCGATCTTGATAAAAAAATCAGGATTAAATGAAAGCTGCTTTGAGTGCTTACCTCCTGTTGTTGTTATAGAATACTCAATTGAATAAAAGCCAACGTCGCGTGATTTAATCCATGCTTCTATTTTTTCAGCATTTTCTTTTTTACAAAGCGTTTCAGTAAACCTTCTCTCTGGTTCTGCTTTTGTAAAAACAACATCTAAAGGTGTTTTAAATAAATAGGGGTTACTTCTTTTTATTGCACTTCTGGGGAGATTTTCATCTTCAATTACCGCTTCAAGGATTTCTTTTACATCAATATTAACTTCAGCTTCATAGTCATCAGTAAAGAATACAGATGCCTGGTGCCGTAGATTACCAATTGCAATGGTTTCTTTTGCCATTTTAGAGGTGAGAATTGCCACAGGTTTTGTGACTTTTCGCTCGTGAACAATGGTTTTACCTTTCTTTCGAAGCAATGTGTTGAAGGCGCTGAAAATCCTTTGTGCATTTTTATCCACCAACCGATCTCCCTTAATACCCCTTCTGCTCATTGAGTTTAGAATAATCTTTCTAAGTTCTGATTTCGGAGGCAGTTCATTTTTTGTATACTGTCCTTCCGGCAGTTTTAATATCTTCCCTTCCCACTCTCTTGTTTTAAACTCATCAAATATCTTATTGACGACTTCATCTACTGTGTAGGTGTTGTATTGAATTAGTGTCCTTTTCGAGGAAATCGTTCCTTTTAGATCGGTATAATCCGTGTCTTTTTCAGCCTCTTCTGCTTGGGCAATTAGTTCAATATATCCTTTAGTATAATCAAAAACAGAATGTTCTTTTTTCGATTCTTTTTCAACTTGCAGCTTGTCGTAATTAATATTGTACAATTCAAAATTGAAATTGCTTCTTTTGCCTTCTGTCAAAACCCGGCTGGACAGCTTCATTTCAATTTCCAGGATTTCATCAACTAATCCCCTTATGTTTCTGCTCCACGAATCATGATTGAATACCCTCACTTTGGGTTGTGGTGTCTGATATTCAGGTGGAATTCTCAATCCTCTGCCCAATACCTGCGCTATGAGAAGCTTTGAATTGAATGCCCTGTCTTCCCATGGTACGATCTGAAAAACATTTTTTACATCCCATCCTTCTGTAAGCATCGAGACAGAGGTAATCCATTCAATCGGATTGTCTTTTTGATCAACATATTCTAGCCGCACCAGGTTAGCTTTGTGATCCTCATTAGAGGTTACAATCAACACTTTTTTCTCTGCTTCTTCTCTCGGAATGTGTTTCTTCTCAACAAGGAAATCAATGAGATTGGATGTAAGCCGTTTACAGTTTGTAATATCTTTAGTGATAAGAATAGTCAGGGGTCTGATATGCCGGTATGTTTCTTTGTTACGCCCGTGATTATCGAAGATTTTTTGAAACTTATCATTATCATTGATGCTGTCGTCTTTACTGACATAGTCCACCATTTTCACCATCCGGTCATCCACGGCCTGACGCAATGAGTAACGGTAAATCACGTCATTAAAATATTCATCATCAATATAAGCTGTACCGGTAAAGCCAAGTATATATCTGAATTGATAATCTGGATTTAAAAGAAAATCTTTCCATTTTTTAAAATTTTGGCTCTTATTATCCCGGCCCCCGGTTGCATTATAAATATGATGTGCTTCATCATTAAGAACAAGTGTCTTTTCTCCATCATTTTTTATACTATCCTGAATTGAAGAACCGGTGCGTTCATAGACGGCATGAATATTTTCAACGCAAATGTCACCGGATTTGATAGTTTGATTGGCATTGATGATGCGGGGATTTTTAAATCCAAATTTTTCCGGAAGGGTTTCTTTGAGTTTACGGTCTCCACTAAGTAGGGTAAATTTCTCCATTAAACCTTTCTCAATGGTTAGAGAGGGGCAAAGCACCAGCACTTTTTCAACCAACCCCAGGCTTAGCATTATTTGTGCAATACCGTAAATCACATAGCTTTTCCCCGTTCCGGTAGCCAAATCAATATTAGCGCTAAATTTCCCTTTAAGTTGTAAATGCCGGATATATTCTTCTGCATCTTTGTAACGTTGCCTTATTTCAACGTTATGCGTATTAAGATAATTCTCATGAACAAGATCTTCAATGCTATTGTACTTCCCTGATGCCAGATAAATGATTGCAATTTGAATAGCTTCTTTTTGGTAAGTCCTGTCGCCACACAGTACATCTAAAAAGCGATCCCAAAGTGTCAAATCCAGTTTTGAAGGATCAACCGTTTTGTTTACAGACAATACTAGGTCAGCCGTTTTGTATGTTTTGATCTCTTGCATCATTTCAGACTTAACACTTCTTTAAATTCGTTTCCGTAAATATCAATGTAAATCACCAAAAGTCTATTTCCACAGTCCTTCTTATTTAATTCAATACTGATGATTTTCTGTTTCTTTAATTCTTCCTTGATGTTTTCTTCTTCTTTCTTCTTTTTCTTTGGCAATAAATCCTCGGCAAAAAAATATTCATCCATTTCAAAGGTTTCTCCATTGTAGTGTTTGTCAATTAAAACCATTGCTAAAGATTCAAAATTAGCCATGTCTTTTTCTGTTTCCTCCTCCGTAAAATCAGAGTAAAATTCTTTGATTTTGATGGATAGTTTGTATCTGTCAGACTTTAACTCTGAAATCACTTTAGGCTGCCGCATGAAATGAAAACCAACCGCATCCTCCAAGTCATTTACATTGCTCTTGCTTTGTGGCTGTCTGAACTTCTTAAATTCAACTTTATGTAATTCCTTGATGATCTGGTAAGGCACTTTTAAAAAATAGTACCTGACATTCTCGATGGTGTGATAATCACTAATGAAATCAACTGAATTTGCCGGGGCAATTATGTAGAGCCGATTGCCAACTTTTTTTCCGATGTGTGAAT
>CAZHKX010000133.1:0-3597 GCA_964532805.1 uncultured Clostridia bacterium | reverse complement strand
CACCCAGTATATGACCAGGCTCTGGGGCGATATGATCGCGAAGTAGCCGAACATCAGCGGCATCATCCACTTGAACATCGCCATCGAGTTGTTGCTCGAAGAGCTGGAGGGCTGGCTGGTCTGCGCAAACGTGAGATACGTCGTCACGGCCGTTAGCACGGGCATTATAAGCTCCCTGAGGAGTATGAGCCATGCACCGATGTCCGCGACATTCGCCGGCAAGGCTATGGCAGGGTGGAGCATGATGTCCTTGATCCACAGGAACTGCATGCTGATTCCCTCGCCGACCAGCGTCTGCATGAAGTTGACGTCACGCATGCCGCTGTAGAACACTAGCATGATGGGCAGCGTGAGAAGCGACGGCAGGCATCCTCCAAGAATATTGAAGTTATTCTGCTTGTAGACTTCCATTACGCGCCTGTTGATCTCCTCCGGCTGTCCCTTGAACTTCTTCTGGATCTCATCAACAAGGGGCTGTATGACCTTCTGCTTCTCCATCGTGCGCATCTGGCTTACTGAGATGGGGAAGAGCGCGAGCTTGAGAAGCACCGTGAAGATTATGATCGCCCACGCGTAGTTTCCCGTCAGCTCGGCGAAGTACCTCAATATCGTCTGAACTATGCCTGTCATATAACAGTAGTCGTCCTTTCTTGGTCAGTCATGGGACCGGGTCGTAACCGCTTCTTCCCCATGGGTGACATCTTAGGATCCTCTTTGCCGCCATCATCCCGCCCTTAAGGGCTCCGTAACGGCTCACGGCCTCGTACGCGTACTCAGAGCAGGTCGGCCTGAACCGGCATGTCGGGTAACGCTTCATCGGGGAAAGGAATCGCCTGTAGAAATCTATCAGCGCCAGCATTGCCGACTTCATTACCCCGTCCACCCCTTCACGCAAGAAGCCTTGCCAGCTCCTCTGCGACTTCGGTCGATTTCGTCTCCGCGGACGCCATCCTGGACCTGGGGATAAGAACTATATCGCAGCTTCCGGGAAGCTCTGACGCCCTTGCCGCAGCCCTGAACATCCTCTTGATCCTGTTCCTCTTGACCGAGTTTCCGTTCTTTTTGCTTACTATGCATCCTACCCTGGTAATACCTTCAAGGCCGGGCGCTATGCGGATCAACATCAAGGATCCCTTAAGCAACCGGCCTTCATTCCGTATTCTATCGAAGTCCGCGCTTCGCCTCAGCCTCTCGTATCCTGACATCCATCTCATCGCCACACCTTATAATAAATGAAGCCGTCGCTTCGACGGCCCGTGGCGGATACTAGCCCGGTTTAGAGGGAAATGCGTGCGCGGCCCTTTGCGCGCCTCCTCTTAAGGACATTGCGTCCTCCGGGGGTGCTCATCCTTACGAGAAAGCCGTGGGTGCGTGCCTTCTTCCTTGTATTGGGCTGGTATGTCCTCTTCATGGCCATTCCTCCGTCGTTTGAACTGATGCGTCTTTGTCCGATAGCAAATTAGATTTTACTTACTATAAGAGCACATTGTCAATGCAGAGTATCTGCATCATACTGAATGCACAGTACAAACGCATGTTCTTTGTACTTTCTGTTGCTGACAGCGGAAGCATCTCACCCCAGCAAAATGGGCCTTATTCACATCATGTTAATAATGCTGTTGATAACTCAGAGATGCGGCTGATAAAATCAAGTCGGGGAGCGTTTCAAAGCCCCTTATTTTTAACTCCCGTTTTAGCTGGCCTTTTCGGGCGGCCTGCGCAGGGCGGGACAGGGCGGGGGCCATGATTCTGTCGCGATTCCGCCGATTCCGGGGGGCTTAGGGCAGATCCTGGCGAAAAGCCTTGAAGGACCGGATGATAGCTTTTCAACAGATTGTTGACAATCCTGTTGAAAAGAGGCGGTCGGACGGATGATTTCACCGCGGAAAGGCATTAGCCCTTTCTAGTGGGCTTCGTTTCGCAAAGATTCGTTTTCCCGGAATCTGCAATAGCGAAATTGCTGTGATTCGTCTTTCAACAACCGCCTAGTGGCTTGCGGAAGGTATGAAACCTTTTCTGATAGACCGGCCCTTGCATAAGTATTTAAGGAAGGTATGCAGCCGGAACAAGACGGTAGCAAAGGGGTATGTGGCCTGCCATGGCAAGAAAAGGGCTTCTATCAAGGATATTGTCGGGTTCTCAGGGCAATTCGCAGAAGCAGCCCCCACAGAGGCCCGAACCTGTCATAAGCGAAGAGATACCCCAGCATAATAAGGAGATAAGCTATTCTGCGAGGATAGCCGTATACGACTCATTCACCGCAAGCCCCTTCATCGTCGACATCGGTTCCGACGATTTCCTTAGAATTGTGGATGAAATATCCGCGAAAGCTTACAACCTCGGAAGGGAGAGGGGCGGTAAAATCCCTTATATAGTCATCAGGGAAGTCGTCGAGAACTTGATCCACGCCGGCTTCAAGGATGTAGTCATCAGCGTGGAGCCGGACGGAAATGTGATAAGGATCTCAGACCACGGCCCCGGCATTGCGGACAAGCAGAGGGCCTTCACCCCCGGTTTCACAACCGCTACTAACGATCTCAAAAGGTATATCAAAGGGGTGGGTTCAGGGCTTCCGATAGTCAAGGAGTCTTTGGAGTTGATGGGCGGTTGTGTTATTCTTGAAGATAACCTCTCATCGGGGCTGGTCATAACCCTCAAGGGCAAACAGGAGGGCGCAACCCTTAAAACGCCAGCGACAACCCATGATGAGCCTCTAAAGGAAGCTCTGCCTGAAAAAGATGAAAAGGTAGATGAAATAGTTAACGGGATGAGCGACAGGGATATAGACGAGAACCTCTCGGCAAGGCAGAAGAAAGTCCTGATGCTCATAGCCGAAAACGAAACGGCCGGCCCATCAGCAGTCGCAAAGGAGATGCGCATAAGCGCAGCCACCGCTTACAGGGACCTTGAGTCGCTTGAGGCTCTGGGCCTCATCTCCTCCTCAGACGGAAAGCGGGCAATCACGGCAAGGGGAACCTCATTCGCTACATATATAACTAGAAACCGTCCTTCTTCATAGAAATTGGGGGTCGACCGCCATGTCCACTCAGGAAAGGGATCTAACGGAGCTTTGGGAGCTGGCGCTGAAAATCATCCAGCCTGACGTCAAGAAGCTTTCGTTCGACAACATACTTAAGAACAGCACGCTGGAATCCCTTGAGGGCAACAGGGCCATGGTCAGGGTCCAGAACGATTTCTCAAAGGATTGGCTCGCTACAAGATATATGGAGAAGCTGGAGGACGCCTTAAGAAACCTAGTCGGCTCCTACTGCAGGATAGAGTTCACGGTGGGGGATGTCCCCCCGGCAGAAGAGCATCCCGAACCCAAGGAGGCTCAGAAGGAACGCAAGCCCCGCACTCGAGAGACTGAGGGATTCCATCCCGCCAAAGCCCAATCTGACGGTAAGAGGCCCTTTGAGGGAAGGCCTCTCAGGGAGGATCTCGTCTTCGACAGGTATCACGTAGGCTCCTACAACGAGCTCGCCTATAAATACATAGAGGAGATGCTCGAAGGGACGGACAAGCACCCCGTCCTCATATACAGCTCCGTCGGGATGGGGAAGACCCACCTCCTGCAGGCTGCGGCGCATAGGATGA
>CAZHKX010000132.1:0-3602 GCA_964532805.1 uncultured Clostridia bacterium | reverse complement strand
TCCTTAGCCAATTGCGTTTCCTCCTAGCCTTGCTTGAGTATAATGAGATTATAGCGCGAAGAAGCGGGAGGCGTGCATGCCGGACCGGGATTACGTGACTTTGATGCAGGAGGGAAGCTCCCTTGTCGAAGACAGGAAGAGCCGCTTTATTGGAAGGGCGGCCCACGTGTCTGGCGAGAAGGAAGCCTATTCCTACATAGAGGACATCAGAAGGGCCGAGAAGGGCGCAGCACACAACGTATATGCGTTCGTCATCGGCAGAAACGCCGAGGTGAGCCGCTCAAGCGATGACGGCGAGCCGTCAGGCACGTCAGGAAGGCCCTGCCTTGAGGCGCTTACGAGACAAAGGCTAACCGACAGCATAATAGTAGTCACCCGTTACTTCGGCGGGACCCTGCTGGGCAAAGGCGGGCTTGTTAGGGCATACGGCCTCGCTGCAAGGGAGGCGGTGGAAGCCGCCGGAGCCGCGTCGCTGGTGAACTACCTTAAGACGGAGATCGAGCTGGAATACTCCGATTGGGACAAGGTCTCGTCCTTTCTAAGGAGCGAAGGCGCAAAGGAGATTGCGCCGATATACGAGGAGAAGATCAAGGTGAGCTACGCGATAAGGGGGGACCTTGAGTGCGGGCTCAACGAAGGGCTGACCGACCTTCTCAAGGGGAAGCTCATCGTATTGGCAAGGCGTGATGAGGAAAGGCTAGAGCGCATCGGCCTGCCGAAGTGACGAGTAGCCTCTAAAAGCGCAGAAGAATTAAAAAGCCCGGCTCAGCCGGGCTTTCACTATGTTTATCAGCTTACCAGCCTCTGCTGGCTCCACCGCCGCCGGAGCGCCCTCCGCCGAAACCACCGAAGCCACCGCCGGATTTTCCGCCACCGAAGCCGCCGAATCCTCCGAAGTTCTTCGGACCGCTGCTCCATGGGCCGCCGAAACCGGTGAACGGCGGGCGCATGTTCGTCCCTCCAGGCGGCTTGATCTTCGAGATGAAGATCAGGAAAGACAGGACCAATATGATTATGATAATCGCGATTACTATCAGTACCACCACTCCCAGCGGCGAGAGCTCATCTTCCGATGATGAGAGGGGCACGCCTGTTATCTCGGAGCGGATGGCAAGCATCGTCTCCGATATTGCCTTCTCGACGTTGCCCGCGCGCATCGCCGGCGTGAAGTATTCATCCAGGATGCGGCCAGCCTTGGAGTCATTGACCTCCCCCTCAAGGCCGTAGCCGACTTCAATCCTTACTTTCCTCTCCTCTTCGGCGATAAGCAGCAGGATACCGTCGTCGGCAGTCTCCCTACCGATGCCCCAGGCTTCGAATAGCTTGACTGCATAGCTTTCTATATAATCACCGTCCATATTCTTCACGATGACTACAGCCAGCTGCGCGCTTGTATCCTTCTCATACTGCAGGAGCTCTGTTTCGAGCCTCTCTGCGGCATATGAATCCAGCATCCCCGCGAAGTCATTAAGAAGCCTCGGAGGGGAAGGCGGGGAAGGGATTGCTGCAAATGCGATTGATGTGGCGGCGAGCGCTATCGCCGCCGCCATTAGGAGGATCCGGATTCCTCCCGACTTGCTCCTCATTTAGAACTCCACCTTCGGTACCACATCCGAGCCTTCAACCGCCTCGAACAGCTTCTTTGCGGTGAAGCCCCTCATGCCTGCTATTATGCTGGTGGGGAACGTCCTGATTCTGGTGTTCCAGGCGCGGACTTCCTCGTTATACCTGCCGCGTGCTACGGCAATCCTGTTCTCAGTGCCGGAAAGCTCGTCCATCAGGGCAGAGAACTGCACATCTGACTTAAGCTCAGGATAGTTCTCGATTACGACCAGCAACCTGGACAGGGCTCCTTCGAGTCCGTTGGCTGCATCGATCTTCTCGTCTACAGACCTGGCTCCGCCCAGCTTCGCCCTGGCTTCTGTGACCGAATCGATTACAGCCTGCTCCTGAGCGGCAAATCCCTTGACTGTCGCCACCAGGTTAGGGATGAGGTCGTATCTCCTCTGGAACTGGTTTTCGACCTCGGCCCAAGCAGTATTGACCTTCTCCTCCATGCCGACCAGCTGGTTGCCGATGCTGATGTAAGCGAGGGCTGCCACAACGACCAGGCCTACTAGTATCCATACAATGCTGAACTTGCCTTTCATCCGATAACCTCCCGAAGTGTATTTGGGAACGTATACGTTACAGAAACGAATATACATTGATTGCGGAAAATGTAAATAAGAATTTTCACATATCGGATAGCACGCCCATCAATACCGATTATAGCAGCTGGATGTTAGGAGGCCATGATTTGGAAGCCTGCTGAGTGTCACTTGAGAAAGCAGCAAGGTGCTTTGATTTATTTCTCTTCGCTGAGAGGAAATGGCTGGATGCTGTTGAAGCAATTACAATAGAACCTGATATTGCGAGCATAATGCCGTTATCCTTGTAGTCCGTCTAGATAGGGCAATCAGAGCCCTGATACTCATGCGACAATAGGGGACAATGACGAGACTTTGAGGACTTGCTATCTAGGTTGTCCAAGAAAACGTCCGCACTCCGAAACGTCCGCACCCCGAACTAGTCTAGTTTTCTTTGGAGGTCTTGGGGTGCATCATTGTAGTGCTATTGTCAGCAGTCATGATTGATTAGCATGGCGCTCATGTACCAGGGAGGGAAGATGAGCTACAAAGATTTCCTTGAAGCATTGGAGCTGGTTAAACAATGCAGTGGTTATGTCATTGCCGGAAAGAGAACGAATGAGGATATTTTTGCCGCTGAGGATACTCTTGGAGTGGCATTCTCCAAGCAGCACTGTGAATTCTTAAGAAGAACCGAAGGGATTTCCTTCTTTGGGCGTACCGTATTTGGTTTGTTCCCTGACAAGAAGACGAGTTCAGTTGAAGGTGATTAGGTAGCTTATGCTGTTAGGGAAAGAGAAGCCAATAATCTTCCGGTCCAATGGATTCCGATTATCTCTTTCGATGATGGATATGTAGGCTTTCTAGATTATGGAAGACTAAATGATGAAGGTGAGCCACCTGTAATAATCGCCCATGGAGAAGAAAAGCGATATGTCTTCGATATGACTGAGAATGAGGATCTGGGCGGTCTTCTACTTCGGATTATTGAGATGCAACTTGGAAGACAAAAGGATAATGGAGTTTCGTGCATAGTGAGTGAAAATTGAAGATTATCACCAATGCAGCAGGTGGTTAACGAAACAGGAAACACATGCGAGAGAACAGCTCAGCAGACTTGGCCGGTTGTTTTGGGCAATCTGCCCAACTAGAGAACTAGTATCATGGCCTACGCATTGATTAGGCTCAGACATAACAAGCCAGGTGATTGACGATGGACGAACTGAAGGCTCAGATCCTTAGCGGGAGGTTTCCCTCAGCATATATGCTATATGAGAGCTTGCCCCAAAGTGAGAGGGAAAGCGTACTTTACTGCATAGCTTTCGACAACAATATCCTTGCTTACGGTTTCTGCGGCTACATCTTGATGCAGAAACCAACAGCTGAGAATCATACATTGGCTTCCTCGGTATGCCAGGTCGGATGCTTAATCGACGGGGCCTATACATTGGCATATCATCATGGGAAAGAAGC
>CAZHKX010000131.1:0-3604 GCA_964532805.1 uncultured Clostridia bacterium | reverse complement strand
ACGAGAAGTACACGAAGAGGTTCGGCGAGGGCATCCTCACCACCAACGTGCAGTTTGGCTACGACAACATGTACATAATCGCCGACGCCATAAAGAGGGCCGGCTCCGACAACCCGGAGGCCATAAGAGCAGCCCTCGAGACCACCACCAAGGTGAAGATACTGCAGGGCGACGGCAGCATAACCCTGGATCCCAAGACACACAGGCCGGACAACATGCCGCTGTGGATGTTCAAGTGGGAAGGCGGACAGAAGGTCCCGCAGAAGCTGTTCTATCCTTATTGATCCTGAACCGGACCGGACGGACCATGGGCCGGGAGGCTGCAAGAGGCCTTCCGGCCCGGGCCCGGACAATCGACCGGCGGAACACAATACGGCCTGCCTTCGGGCGTAAGGGGTGCTGAAAGTGCTCATACAGCAGATCATAAACGGAATATCGGTGGGGTCCATGTACGCGATGCTCGCGGTGGGCTTCTCGCTGGTCTACAACATACTCGGCATAGCCAACTTCTCCCACGGGGCGATGATCGCCCTAGGGACTTATTTCTGCTACTACATCGTGCTCTACATAGGAGTGCCCGTGCCCGTCGCCATAGTAGGGGCGATTGCGCTGGCCGGCCTCAGCTCCATGCTGGTGGAGAGGCTGACATTAAGGGTGCTCAGGAAGAGGAACCAGGGCTCGGTCTACTTCTTCATAGCCTCGCTCACGATATTCAACCTTGTGACCGCCGCCCTCATCTACATATCGAGGGGCAACATAGTGTCCTACCCCAAGGCGTTCCTCACAGGCACGATCATGATCGGGAACATGTACATCCCGTGGATTGACGTCGGGATGCTGGCGATAGCCCTCGCCTGCCTGGGCGGACTCTCGTACATCCTCTTCAGGACCAGGTTCGGCCTCGCAGTCAGGGCAAGCTCCTACAATCTAAGGGCCGCGGCGCTCATGGGCATGAACATAGACGTGATAATAGCGGGCGTGTTCCTGGTGTCGGGCGCGCTTGCCGGAGTCACGGGTGCCCTTCTGGGCGTGAAGTACGCGGTCTATGCGAGAATCGGCGATTTCGTCTACAAGGCGCTGTTCGCCTGCGTGGTCGGAGGCCTTGGAAGCCTCACCGGCGCAGTCATGGGCGGCATACTCATCGGCATCATGGAGACGTTCGTCAGCGCATACATAAGCTCGGCGGTAAGCCCTGCTATCACCTTCGCGTTTCTGGTCGTCCTGCTACTTATAAGGCCACAGGGCATAAGCGGCAGGATAACAGACGAGAAGATATAGGAAGCCTGGTGATGAGACATGTCATTTTATGAAGGCGTACTGGTACTGACCGGCATAGTGGTAATAGTCACCCAGGGGGTATTCGTGCTCACCGGGCTTACGGGCCTGTTCTCGCTGGGCCAGGCGGCATTCGTCGCCGTAGGGGCCTATGCGTCGGGCATAGCGAATATGCGCTTCGGACTCGGCTTCATCCCGTCGATTGCAGTCGGCGCGGTTGCGAGCCTGCTGGCAAGCTTCATGGTAGGGGCGCCCAGCTTAAGGCTCAAGCGCACCTATTTCTCCCTTGCGACAATAGCATTCGGCTACGGCGTGGAGTCGATCATAACGGTGTCATCGTGGACGGGAGGCTCCATCGGCCTCATCGGCGTGCCCAACATAACGAGGTTCTGGCACGTTGCCGCAGCCGCCATACTGGTCATCTGGCTAGTCAGGAACTTCAAGCTGTCCCGCTACGGAAGGGCCTGCGTCTCCGTAAATACGGACGAGACCGCAGCCCAGGTCTATGGCGTGAACTCCTTCTGGGCAAAGCAGATGGCATTCTCGCTGGCGGCGTGCATAGCAGGGCTTGCCGGCGGGCTGTTCGCATTCTACCTCGGCTACCTTTCGCCAGACATGTTCGGCATAGCCCTTTCGACTGAATACCTGATAATGGTCTTCTTCGGCGGGCTGAAGAGCCAGACGGGCGCCGTCTTCGGGGCGATAATCCTTACGGCTCTCATGGAAGCGCTGAGGACCGCGGCCGAGTGGCGCATAATCATCTACTGCCTGATAATCCTCATCACGATCCTGTTCAGGCCCTCCGGCGTGTTCGGGAAGTGGGAGCTTGCGCTGCCTAAGTTCGGAAAGAGGGGAGGCGAGGGCAATGTCTGAGGCAAGAGCCAGCGTCCTTACCATAAAGGAGATCAACAAGTCCTTCGGTGGCCTAAAGGCCGTAGACTCCCTGTCCATAGAGCTTAAGCAGGGGGAGATACTGGGGCTCATCGGGCCCAACGGGGCCGGCAAGACCACGGTGCTGAACCTCATCAGCCGCGTGACGTACTGCGACTGCGGAAGCATAGTCCTTGAGGGCCACGACGTAGGAAGGTGCAGGCCATATGAGGTCTCCGACTACGGGCTTGCAAGGACCTTCCAGGAGATACACCTTTTCCAGGGCATGAGCGTGATGGACAACATGAAGGCCGCATGCCACCTTTCAGGCCGCTACAGCCTCATAGACGCGCTTCTAAACACCCCTAAGAAGGTAAGGGTCGAAAGGCAGATCGAGAAGTCGTGCATGGAGATGCTCTCCTTCTTCGGCCTTGATAAGGATGCCGCCAAGGACGCGAAGTCGCTTCCCTACGGAAGGCAGAAGCTCCTGGAGATCGCCAAGGCGCTTGTTACCGGGCCCAAGGTTCTGCTGCTGGACGAGCCGGCCGCAGGCCTTAACGACGAGGAGACGCAGCAGCTTCTCACCCTCGTCAAGAAGGCCAAGGAGAGATTCGACCTCAGCATCATAGTAATCGAGCACACCATGGACTTCATCGCGAACATATCCGACAGGATAGTCGTGATGAACTTCGGAAGCAAGCTCTGCGAGGGCACCTGGTCCGAAGTCAGGTGCAATCCCGAGGTCCTGAAGTGCTATCTGGGGGAGGACTGAGCATGCTTGAGCTTAAGAAGGTATCGGTAAGCTACGGCGCTGTGCGCGCCCTTACCGACGTCAGCATAAAAGTCGAGGAGGGCACGATAGTGACCCTCATTGGGGCAAACGGGGCCGGAAAGAGCAGCCTTCTTAACGCCGTGTCGGGCGTAGTCCCCTTCAAAGGGGAGATAAGCTGGAAGGGGAAGCACCTGCCAGCTCTTGCATCGGAAATTGTGAGGTCCGGCATCGTCCAGGTGCCCGAGGGAAGGCAGATCTTCTCGAACCTGACGGTCTATGAGAACCTGCTGGCCGGCGCATATCTCAGGTGGAACAAGGAACTCATAGCGAAGAACGTGGACAGGGTCTACAAGCTGTTCCCGAGGCTTCTTGAGAGGAAGGGCCAGTCGGCCGGAACCCTCTCAGGAGGCGAGCGCCAGATGCTCGCAATCGGAAGGGGGCTGATGAGCGAGCCTCACGTGCTTCTCATAGACGAGCCGTCCCTGGGGCTTTCGCCCCTTCTGACGGCAGAGGTCCTAAACCTCATCGTGGAGGTCAACAAGCAGGGCGTGACCGTGCTTCTGGTGGAACAGAACGCAAGGAAGTCACTGGGCATCGCCCACAGGGGCTACGTGCTCCAAAACGGCAAGGTCGTCATGGAGGGCACCGGAAGGCAGCTTCTGGACGACCCGTCCGTGCAGGAGGCAT
>CAZHKX010000130.1:0-3617 GCA_964532805.1 uncultured Clostridia bacterium | reverse complement strand
ATCGAGTGCTTCGAGCATAAAGGCAAGGAGCGTCGCTGGGGCGAAATGACCAAGAGACAAATCGAACTGTTCACTCTCATGGGGGTTGAGCCGCCCTCGTTACACTAATTCGGGAATCCAGGATACCATCCGAATGAATGTAATAACCACAGTTCCGATACTATAGGCTGGTTCTATCTTGGGTAGAATTATGAGAGTTTCTCCTCTTGCGGCTTACAGATAGAGGAAAATGTGAACAGATTTCTGCCAACGTAGCCTATCAGATGGTTATGTAACGCGAATTCGGGTTGCTTTCCAATACCGTCAAATGTGACCATTCTTCGAGTGTGATTGATTTTAGGCAGTACTCTGAAAGTAATTCAAATCCAATGTGATTAGGTTGGTGCAGGTGGTGGGATTCGAACCCACACGTCCAAAGGACAAAGGTTTTTAAGACCCTCGTGTATGCCATTCCACCACACCTGCACAGATCACACCGACATTATACAATACCAAGCTGGGAGAGGCACATTGCCCGCAAAGATTTGCCGGTCTCATGTCTTGCCTGTCCCTGCCCGGCAATGGTATCTTTTTCTCATATCCTTTGCATGGAGGTATGTTTATGCATAAGAGAGATAACCTCAGGTCGGGGCGCGGCGGGCACCTTAAGCTCAATAAGGTGGACCTCGTGGGCCTTGCCCAGAAGTACGGCACCCCGCTTTACGTTATGGACGAAGACTACATGCGCTCGCAGTGCAGGAGATACCTTGAGGCCTTCAGGTCCAGGTATGAGAACACAGAGGTGCTCTTCGCCTCCAAGGCTTTCCTTATGAAGGCCATGGCCGCCCTTGTAAGGCAGGAGGGCCTCTCAATCGATGTTGTGTCGGGAAGCGAGCTTGCCCTGGCCCTGTCATCCGGGATGAAGCCCGAGAGCATCCACTTCCACGGCAACAACAAGAGCGCGGAGGAGATATCCCAGGGCTTAAAGGCCGGAATCGGCCGCTTCATAGTGGACAACTTCGACGAGCTCGACCTAATGGACGAGCTTGCTGGGAAGGCGGGAGCCAAGGCGGACATAATGCTGAGGCTCGCCCCTGGCGTCGAAGCCCACACTCATAAATATATACAGACCGGGCAGACCGACTCGAAATTCGGCCTCGGCATTGCGGACGGCAGGGCAGACAAGGCTGTGGACATGGCGCTTACGAAGAAGAACATCGTCCTGCACGGCTTCCATTGCCATATAGGCTCGCAGATCTTCGACATCGAGGCATACCGCCTTGCGACGGAGAAGATGGTTGCATTTGCCGCAGCCACCAGGAAGCGCACCGGATTCGTGATGAAGGAGCTGAACCTGGGAGGCGGCCTCGGAGTCAGGTATACAGAGAAAGACGAGCCCAGCACCATAGAGCAGCTAGCCGAGGTCATATGCTCTACGGTGAAGGCGGAAGCTGCCAAGCATGAGATGCCCCTTCCCAAGCTCATGGTGGAGCCAGGAAGGTCCATAGTTGGCGAAGCCGGCATCACCCTCTATACTGTGGGCGCAATCAAGGACATACCCGGCGTAAGGACATACGCCTCAGTGGACGGCGGCATGACCGACAACCCCAGGGTGGCCCTTTATCAGGCAGAGTATGACGCGATAGTGGCGAACAAGGCGAACAGGAAGCCGTCGAAGCTGTACTCCATCGCCGGAAACGCCTGCGAATCGGGCGACATGCTGATCTGGAACATAAACCTTCCCGAGCTTGAGGCGGGCGACATCCTCGCAGTGCTGACCACAGGCGCGTACAACTACATAATGTCTTCGCACTACAACATGCATCCGAAGCCTCCCGTGGTCTTCGTCCGCGGAGGAAGGGCGCAGCTTGTGGCAAGGCGCGAGACATACGCCGACATAATGAGGCCGCAGCTTATGCCTAAAAGGTTCAGGTAACCTGTGCGCTTCAAGATGGATAGAGGGGGCGGGGCTGATGCCTCGCCCCCTTTGCATCCTGTGGCCCCTCGCGGGTTATAATCCTCTTAGCGATGTAGTACGGAGGTGGCCTGGTGAGGGGAAAGGACATCGGAGCATTACTTAGGTGCGGAGCGCTAGCCGCTGCCGTCATGCTGGCGTTTGCAACCCCGGGTTTCGGCGCGCAGAAGAGGCCGGTCAGCGTGATTTCCAGGGTGATGCAGGTGGGCCAGAGCAAGGTCATGGTCAACATCGTGGAGGCGGACCTGTCGGATAAGGACCTTCGCATTGAAGTGGCACTTGCGGACGGCATAGTCGGGGCCATGGAGGAGCTTTCCTCGCTTGCAGCAAGGAAGGGGGCAGCCGCCGCGATCAACGGCACCTACTTCGACGCCTACAGCGAAGGGCCGGTCTGGAATCCGGTCGGGACGATAATCACTGGCGGGAGTATGCTCCATAAGGGCAACACTGGCACCATCATAGGCTTCGGGGAGGGCAACTCCGTTCTGATGGAGGCGGTCCGTTTCAAGATAATCGGAGCCACTGAAGGTTCCTACATCTATCCGCACAACTGGTATGCCCACCATCTTAACAGGGCCAGCACGGCCAAAGATTCCGCGGTGCTTTACACTCCTGAGTGGGGAAGGGATGTCGGAGGAGACGGCGGCACCACGATAGTCGCATCCTCAGGCAGGGTGACTGCTATCACAGAGGCTGCGGCGAAGGTGCCGAAGGACGGCTTCGCACTGCACCTCAGGGGAAGCGAGAAGTCCCTTCTGTCCAGGTTCAAGGTCGGGTCTGCCGTAGAATGGAAGGTCGTTCAGGAATCAGGCGCGCCTTTGGGCGGCTTCTGGGAGACGGTGGTCGAGTCGATAGGGGCGGGACCGAGGCTTGTGCGGGACGGCAGGGCGTCGTTTAACATCAGTAGCGCGATGGCCGAGGGCTTCACGGAGGCCAAAGTGCTGTCGCAGAGCCTGGCAAGAAGCGCTGTGGGCGTGACAAAGGATAGAAGGCTCCTGCTGGTGAGCGCAGGCGCACTGAGAATGCAGGAGCTTGCTGCGCTTATGCTTATGCTTGGGTGCGAGGATGCCATGAGCCTCGACGGAGGGGCTTCAAGCGGATTGTGGTTCGACGGCAAGTATGTTACTAAGCCGGGAAGGGAGATCCCGAACGCGATACTGGTCTATGAGAGATAGCATGAAGGTGTGTTAGAAGCCCGACGCCCTTGATGGGTGCCGGGCTTCGCCATATCTTCGGCTTGCCTGATGCTATAGCTCGGAGGTGCAGTTGGGGCAACGCTTCGCCCTGAGGTCTATCTGGGTGAAGCAGTGAGGGCATTCCTTCGTGGTGGGCGCCGGGGCCGGGGCTGCCTCCTTCTTGGCGGCCGCCTCCTTTGCCTTGTTTATTGCGCGCACCATTAGGAAGATCACGAACGCAATAATGAGGAAGTCGATAATGGTACTGATGAAGCTTCCGTAGTTGAGGGTTGCGGCGCCTGCCGCCTGGGCCTCAGCCAATGTAGCGTAGCTGTTGCCGTCAAGCGCGATGAACAGGTTCTTGAAGTCGACCTTCCCTAGAAGCAGGCCCACTACCGGCATCAGTACCTCATTTACGAAGGATGCGACGATCTTTCCGAAGGCGCCGCCTATGATTATGCCGATTGCCAGGTCTATGACATTGCCTC
>CAZHKX010000129.1:0-3632 GCA_964532805.1 uncultured Clostridia bacterium | reverse complement strand
GAAGGTCCTGGAGCTTGCGGCGGGCCAGAGGCTCAGCGCGAAGTCCATGGGCATCCCGATAGTCTTGACGCCTCTTCACTGGACCGGAGCCAAGCTAGTGCCGGAGGCGCTGGGCAGGTCGGGCTTCACAGGCATAAGGTATGTGGAGAGCCAGATGGTGCCGGATACCGAGTTCAGCACTACAACAAAGCCTAATCCGGAGGAGCCTGAGGTATATAGGCTGGGGCTGGAGTCGGCAAGAAGCTGCGGAGCAGGCCTGATCATGGCGACGGACCCTGATGCTGACAGGCTTGGGGCCATGAGCAGGGAGAAGGATGGCACATTCCGCCTGATCACCGGAAACCAGATGGGGGCTCTTCTTACCGATTACCTGATATCGCGCTCCTCGGGAAAACTGGACGGCAGCGTGATGATCAAGACGATAGTGACCTCCGACCTGGGAGCAAGGGTGGCATCCAAGGCGGGCGTCAAGGTAATCGACGTGCTGACCGGGTTCAAGTACATAGGCGAGCTCATAGACATATTCGATAGCCAGGGCGGGCCGAGGTTCCTGTTCGGCTACGAGGAGAGCTACGGATATCTTGCTGGTGGCTTCGTAAGAGATAAGGACGCAGTGCAGATAGCCCTGCTGGTGGCCTTGATGGCGGCATCTCTCTCCGAGAAGGGCATGACTTTGGGAGACAGGCTTGACGCACTATATGAGGAGCATGGCTTCTTCGTGGATGAAGTCGTGAACATCACCTTAACCGGCTTGGAAGGCCAGAGGAAGATCGAAAGGATAATGTCATCTTTAAGGAAGGACCCTCCGTTCGTGGTCGGCGTGAACAGGATACTCTCCACGGCGGACTACATGGCAGGGAGGGTGAGCTTTGCAGATGGCAGGGATGGCGTGCCGACCGGCCTTCCCGAATCGAACGTGCTCAAGTATGTCCTGGAGGACGGCTCCTGGATCTGCGTGCGGCCGTCAGGTACCGAGCCCAAGCTGAAGATATACATCGGCGCTCAGGCGAAGGAGAGAAGGCAGGCTGAGGCCAAGGCCGGTTCCCTTAAGGCATCCTCAAGGCGCATGGTGGAGGAGAGAGGCTGAGGCCCTAGACAGTAGAAGAGAACCCCGGCGGTGGTTTTAGTCCATAGCCGGGGTTCTTGTTTGCCCAACTTTGTGTGGCTAAGGCATCCAGAACATCATTGAGCCGGGATGGGTCCCCTCTGAGCGGACAGAACGGTCCGGGTTATCGGCTGCATGCCTGAGCATGAAGAAGATCGCCTCTGCCTCATCCTTCCGGCCGATCTGCTCCGATATCTCAAGGGCGGAGTATCTTTCACCCCTGCGGCCGGACAGAAAGCCGATCGCCTCTGAGAGCGCGACCAGCGCCCTTCCTGCGCTCAGCTTCCCGGCCTCGACTCCGGGCTGATGATAGGCGTTTATCCCCACCATGGACGCATAGAAGCCGACCGCCCTCTCGAAAAGGGCGATTAACAGGCCTACATCGAAGGCGTCGGCGGAGCGCACCGTTATTGCCATCGATGGTCTTCCCTTCTGCGAGAGCGCATCCCTGGTCCCGGACATGAAAGCCGCAAGGTAATCTCCGCTCGTGTTCGACCCGTCCACAAGAGGCGAGGTGCCCAGCCTGTCGCGAAGAACGTGGATGAATGTCACAAGATACTGGTCCGGCCCTTCGACCAGCTGCTGCACGTAGGAGTGCTGGTCCGTGGAGCCCTTGTTGCCGAACACCGTGATGCCCTGGTTGACCTTGTTGCCCTTTGTGTCTGTCTCCTTGCCGAGCGACTCCATGACCAGCTGCTGCAGGTACTTGGAGAATAGGGACAGCCTGTCCTTGTAGGGGAGGACGACTAATGCCCTCCTGGCCTTGCCCTCTGTGGTGATAAGCCAGCTCATAGCCATGATCAGCGAGGGGTTGGACTCCCATTCGGGGTTTCTGCCGAGGCTGTCGCAGTACCTGGCCCCGTCAAGAAGCGCGTCTGTATCAATCCCCTGAAGAAGCGCAGGCAGAAGGCCCACCGCCGACATCAGAGAGGTCCTGCCTCCGACCCAGTCCCACATGGGAAACCTTGCCAGCCAGCCTTCCGTCTCCGCTGTCCGGTCCAAAGCGCTGCCCCTCTGGGTGATAGCCACCGCCTGGCCCTCGAAGGACAGACCTGCCTGCTTGAGCCTCCTTTTGGCCTCCATCATCCCGTTTCTTGTCTCAGCCGTGCCGCCGCTTTTCGAGACGACAATGAAAAGCGCAGCGTCAAGAGACGCGTCCAGGCAGGCGAATAGCCTGTCGAAGCCGTCAGGGTCGGTGTTGTCCATGAAGTGCGCCACCATGCCGCCGCACTTTGCTGCCAGCGCGTCGGAGACGAACTGGGGGCCAAGGGCCGATCCGCCGATTCCGATGAGGACGAAGCTCTGGAAGGGCTTGCCTGAGGGGGACTTGACCTTGCCGGAATGGACGTCTGATGCGAAGCTCCTCAGCGATGCGTAAGTGTCGGCGATCTCCGAGGCTATGCCCTTATCGGGGCAGAGCGAAGAGTCTCTCAGCCAGTAGTGCCCGACCATCCTGCCCTCGTCGGGGTTTGCGATTGTTCCTGCTTCAAGCTCCGACATGAGCTTTAAGGCATAGGACGCCCGCGAGGACAGGGCAAGAAACTTGTCCTGTGTCTGGCAGAGCCTGCTGTAGTCCAGCATAAGGGCCCCTTTTAGGTCCGAGTAGCTCATGCTGGCGAAGCGTGGCCAGTTGCCGGTCATGCCTGTCACCTCAAATCCCCTTCTTGCGCTCGATTGCCTTCTTATAGAGGCTTACGTACTCTCCGGCGGAGCGCTCCCAGCTGCTGTCGTACGACATTGCGTTTCTTATCAGCCTTTCCCAAGTCTGCCTGTCGTTCCTGTAGAGCCATAGCGAGCGCCATATCGTCTCCTGCAGCTCGTGGGCGTTGTAGTTCATGAAGCTGAAGCCCGTGCCCTCGCCAGTGAACTGGTTGTATGGCACGACCGTGTCCTTCAGCCCGCCGGTCTCCCTCACAAGGGGGAGAGAGCCGTAGCGCATCGCTATCATTTGGCTTAATCCGCAGGGTTCGAACGCGGATGGCATGAGGAAGATGTCGGAGCCGGCATAGAGCTTCCTTGCCAGGTCTTCGTCGAAGTAGATTTTGGCTGCCACCCTTCCGGGGTGTTTTGCGGAAAGAATCCTGAAGAACTCTTCGTACTTGGGGTCTCCCGTCCCAAGCACCGCTATCTGCACCTCTGGGTCCTGCAAGATCTCCTCGGCGATGCGGACAACCAGGTCAAGGCCCTTAGGGGCGACCAGGCGGGAGATGAGGGATATGAGTATCCTGTCCTCGGACTGGTTTAGCCCCAGCATCGCCTGGACGCCGGCCTTGTTCTCCGCCTTGCCCGCTATGTGCTCCTTGTCGTAGTTCATGAAGATGTGCCTGTCGTGCGCCGGGTCATAGGAATGGATGTCTATCCCGTTTACGATGCCGGTCAGCTTATCAGAGTACTGCCTTAGGAGGCCGTCCAGCCCCTCGCCGTACCACGCAGTCTTGATCTCCTCCGCATAAGCCCTGCTTACTGTAGTTATCATATCTGAGAGGACGATGGCGCCCTTCATAAGGTTCGCCGCGCCGTTGAACTC
>CAZHKX010000128.1:0-3744 GCA_964532805.1 uncultured Clostridia bacterium | reverse complement strand
TGATCCTGGGGTCGATCAAGGGATAGAGTATGTCGACCACGAGGTTCATGATGATTATGAAAGCAGCAAGGAATATCGTAGTTCCCATTATCATCGGATAATCCCTTGCATTTATCGAGTCTATGAAGAACTTCCCGAGGCCGGGTATTGTGAATATCCTCTCGACGACGAAGCCGCCCGACAGGATATATGCCGTCAAGGGGCCGAGATATGTCACGACAGGCAGGATGGAGTTCTTAAGAGCGTGCTTTCCTATCACGATCAGCCTGTTGAGGCCCTTGGCCTTTGCTGTGCGAATGTAGTCCTGGCTTATGACGTCAAGCATGGAGGACCTTGTAAGCCTAGTGATATAGCAAGTCGGATAGAGGGACAACGCTATGCAAGGCATTATGTAGTTCTTCCACGAATCCAGCCCGAAAGTGGGCAGGATGGGCCACAGGACACCGAAGACTATAAGCAGAAGAGTGCCTATAACGAAACCAGGAACAGCGATGCCGAAAGTTGTGAAGAGCATTATCAGCCTGTCTAGCAGCTTCTCGTGGTTAAGCGCAGCAAGGCTTCCCAGCGGGATGCCCAGGGATACTGCGAACACCAGCGCCAGAAGGCCGACCTTGGCTGAGATCGGGAACTTGTCCGAGATGATCTCATTGACCGTCCTGCCCTTGTATTTTATTGTAGGTCCGAAATCGAACTTGGCCACATTCTTCATATAGGTGATGTACTGGTCAAGCATCGGCTTATCAAGGCCGTACTTCTTGTTCAAGGCCTCGATGACGCTTGGCGGAAGGCCCTTCTCCGAGTTGAAGGGGCTTCCCGGGACGAAGCGCATCAGCACGAAGGTCAGCGAAGCAATCAGGAATATCGTGACCACTGCCGATAGAACGCGCCTAACTATGAACTTCCACATATGCCCAACTCCTTGGATTTTCGTCGATTGACGATTTTGCTACAAACTTAATGATAATACACCTTAGCATAAAAAAGTAATATATTGTGCTTCACAGCACTATCCAGGGCTGCCTGAACTGCACAGACCTTGTGCTCACTTTCATCTCCTCATGAAGCTCCGCTTCTCTATCAAATCGGCCATTACCAGGTCCCAGAACATGAAGTTGTCCTGACCTGAGCCTAATTGCGCATATGGTTGCGAATCGAGCACCATGCTGTATGCGGTCTCCTCCTCGTATGCAGGCCAGTATGGAAGCCCCTCGGGGGAGGGCGAACCCAGTTTCGCGAAAGAGGTCCAGTAATCCGCGAACAGCCTTGCCATGTCCCTCTCCTGAGGAGGGAAAGCGGCATTGTCGACTATGCCGAAAAGGTAGAGGATGTCGGACGAATGGAAGGCCCCGACACCGGCGGACTTAAGCAGCTTCCCCGCATATGAGAAGACATATCTGAACACAGGGTTGCCGGCTTTAGCATGAAGGCTCGATGCTAGGTATGATGAATGGGAAAAGATGGAATCTCCCATCAGGGTGGCGAAAGCCCTGCCCGGTGCGGTCCTGTCGAAAGGATAACGGCTGATGATCCTCTCCGCATGCTCACCGAAGTACTTCCTCAGCGCAAGCAGGTACTCATCCTCGCTTGCGGGACCCTCGGCGGCGATGACCCCCATCTCATCAGACGTCAACCCGACAATCAGGGGCACATGCATCTGATTTCCCGCCCGCCAGACGTCAAGCGGCTGCTGCTTGAACAGATGGCCGTCTATGCAAAGAAGGTCGAGTGTGCTCCTTGCGGGCATCAAGCCGTCGTTGGAAGGGGTCATCCTCAGAAGCTGCTCCCAGCTTAAGGACCTCATGGCGTCCAGCGACGCCTGTCCTTCTGCGATGCCGTGCTTATCGGTTATCCCTGCCCAGAACCCGCTTGCGCCCTCCTTGGACTTAAGGTTGAACGGGATTGCGCCACTTTGGGCGATTGCGGCACGATAGAGGCCCTGCGACAGCGGAGACGACATAAGGGCAAGCACGCTCACTGCCCCTGCGGATTCCCCGAAGAAGGTAACCTTCTCCGGGTCGCCTCCGAAGGCGGCGATGTTGTCCCTGACCCACTTCAGCGCCGCGATCTGGTCCAGGAGACCGTAGTTGCCGTAAGATCCGCCAGTCAGCGGGTCGGCAAGCCCAGGATGGCAGAAGAAGCCGAAGATGCCTAGCCTGTAGTTGAACGTGACCACGACTACATCCCTTTTTGCAAGATATGCCCCATTGTAGAAGGTCTTCGCCGCAGAACCGGTCAGAAACGACCCTCCGTGCACGTACACCATAACCGGAAGCCTTGAATCCTGGCTCTCGGCAGGGGTCCATACATTAAGGTACAGGCAGTCCTCGTCGAATGTCTCCAGCTGTAAGTCCAGGTCGGTGGAGGCAGGGTAAGAAGGGCAGCTGCTCCCGAATTTGTCGCACAGCTTGGGAATCTTCCACGGCTCAGGATCTTGAGGTGCTTTCCACCTCAGCTCTCCCACAGGGGGAGCCGCGTAAGGTATGCCTTTGAAAACCCTGTGCCCGGTGAATGCGAGAGCGCCTATTATAGGTCCGGACTTGGTCTGAACGACAAGGGGCACCTTGCCTGACGCCGCTGTGGCAAGCAATACAGAGGCCATCAGGATGGCGCATATCAAGAGTGCCTTCAGCCTGCATCGCATGGGATGGCACCTCCTAAGCATACTCAGATTATACCACCGTGAATGCGCTGCGGCGTTTCTATGCAGTCCCCGAGATGCATGAAGCGGAAGCTATGGAAAGCGAGGAATCGCCATACCTCTTCCTGATCCGGTCCATGGCTGACGTCAGCTCAAGCCTCTTTCTGTCATCTGGCAGCAGAGGTAGGTCCAATCCGCCATCCTCGACGCTGGACAGCCCGCTCAGGCAAAGGCCGATAAGCCTCGACTTCGCCCCGGACCTATAAAGCCCCCTGAACACACTGAGGGCCTGCTCCGCGGCCTCAAAGCCCGTATAGAGCGCCCTACTGAGTGTGACTGACCTGTGAATCGTTACGAAATTTGGATCTCGCAGTACGACCGTGAGCGTCCTGGCGCATTGCCTGTGCCTCCTCATCCTCGAGCTCACCCTGTCCGCGAGGTAGAAGATGCAGTGTTCCAGGGACTTCTGGTCATTAACGTCGTACGGGAGCGTCATCCTGCATGAGACGCTTTTCGGCGGAAGTCCGGAATTCTGGTCGGTGCCCTCCAGTGTGCCGGAGAGGATTGCTCCTATGATGCGGCTGTCCAAGCCCATCTGAGACAGCAATTCGATCGGCGCCGACCTGAGCTGCCCTAAGGTGCGTATGCCCGCCAAGTGCAGGAAGGAGGCCGTCGCCTTCCCGATTCCGAGAAGCCTTCCCACCGCAAAGCCGTCCAGGGCCTCCGGCAGGTCCTCGGGCAGGAGCACCGACAACCCCCTGGGCTTGACTATCTCCGAGGCCAGCTTGGCAAGCATTCGGGTGGGGGCGATGCCGGCGGAGACTGTTATCCCCAGCGAGCTTTCCACCCATGACGAGTATCCTTTGAGGATGCTCTCCGCCTCGCTGTACGTACCGCGGAAGTCGGCATAGAACTCGTCGATCGACGAGCTTTCGACATCAAGGCCCATCTGCCTGAGCCTGCTTTCCATCATTCTGTGAACCGAGACGTAATAGCTGAAGTCCCCGCCAACGATTACGGCATCAGGGCAAAGCTCCAGCGCCTTCTCAGGGGGCATTCCAGCCTTGACTCCCTTCCGCTTGGCCGGGTATGAGGCGGACGAGACC
>CAZHKX010000127.1:0-3836 GCA_964532805.1 uncultured Clostridia bacterium | reverse complement strand
CAGGCCGAACTTCAAGATGATGGTGGACATGTACCATATGAACATAGAAGACGAGCTTCCCATTCCTGAGGGCATCAAAGAGGCGGTCAGGCTTGATGCTCTGAGGTATGTGCACCTTTGCGACACAAACAGGAAGACGCCCGGGTACGGACATATAGACTTCAAGGCGGTTATCGACGCATTGAAGGAGTCTGGGTATAAGGGGTTCGTGTCGGGTGAGGTGGCGAACTATCCGGACCAGCAGACTGCGCTTAAGAACTTCGTAGGTGCGATCAGGCCACTTCTGTAACTAGGGGAAGAATCAATCATGCGGCGCTGAAGGGCCTTCTACAGGCCCTTCAAGTGTTCATCGGCGGCGATTATGAAGTCGTCGTCACCGAAGCTGCCCGACTTCGGCGCCATCAGTAGCGACGTCCTTCCGAGTGTCAGCACCGACGGTATTCCGGGCGCGATCTCCTTTAAAAGCATGTTGCCGATTATGCCGAGCCTTTCACATACCGAGCCGGATGTCTCGCCGCCGAGCACTATTAGGCGGGTGAGCCCCGTGGTGCGGATAACCCTGTCGGCTATGCCTGACAGGGCCATCGAGATCATCCTGCCCAGCTCGCGCTCCTCGTATCCGGCTGCAACACCCTTCGCCTTTGAGGAGGCGACCTTATCAGGCTCGTTTTCCGAATGGACGAGGAAAGGCTTGCCAGCCAGTAACGCCTCTGTCGCCATAGCTGAGCAATCAGATATCTGAGCTGCACTATCAGCGCGATCCAGGAGCCTTTCGGATAGAAGCGTGAAATAACCTATGCCTTGGGCTTTGGCGTGCTCGACCTGCCTTCTGGTCTGAGGGGTGACGCTTCCTGCGATTATCAGGGCTCCGAGCTTCGGGTTTCTAAGAGCATCAATACCCGTCGATATATCTTTGCCCTTGGCTGGCAACCATTTCGGGAGCTCCTCGCCGATCGCCGAACTTCCGGCAAGCGCCCGCACATCCTTGACCGCACCTGCGACGGTGTTGAGCATCTGCTGGTCGAGGACGTCGAAGATAAGGTAATTGAAGTCCTTCATAGCAGCTTCCATCACAAGCCTTGTCATGTCTAAGCCCTGAGAGATTACGGTATGGGAGATGAGCCCCACCTTTCTTCTCGTCTGCTTCCCTAGTATCTGAAGTAAGTCCGATTCAAGCATGGGATGCATCGGGTCGTTTCTAAACTCCGATTCCTCAAGGCGCATGCCCCGAACATAGTGGATGCCGTCCTTTGTCACCCTGCCGTTCTTGGGAAAGCCTAGTATGACGGCGCAGAACTCCTCTCCAAGCTCGTCAAGCATAGCATCGAACTCGGCGCCGATGTTCCCTCTGAAGACTGAGCAGGTCTTCTTATGGAATACGGTGCAGCCGATGGACTTCAGGGTCGCGGTCGCCTCGCGTACCTTCCTGTAAGCCAGGGCGGGATCGTCCAGCCTGCTGTTGGTGTTAAGGATGATGACATCGGATGCACTGTCAAGCTTCAACGCGTCTAAGTACTCGGAGTAAACGAGCACCTTGTAGCCGTTCTTGGCGAACATTATCCCTATGTCATTTGCGCCTGTGAAATCGTCGGCAATGACGCCGAAAAGGTAATCGCCTCTAGATGAACCCATCTTCCACCCTCCGACTGTGCTATATCACATATTAGCAGAAACGGGCGGGATTATCCCGGATTCCCTGAGTTGCCGGATAGGCAGGGCCGGGCTGGCAATGAAGGCATATAGAAAGGCCCCGGCACATAACGCCAGGGCCTTTGATTCAAGCGTCAATCTCTACCTGCCTAGTATCTTATAAGCGCCTTTGTATAGTGCCGCGAACTCCTCTTCCGTGAGGCTTAGGCACTTGGCCATCCTGCTTGGGATCTCCTTAGCCTTGGCTTTAAGCCCTTTGCCCGCCTCAGTAAGATCTATGATGACGCTTCTTTCGTCCTTTGGGTCTCTTGCCCTTGTTATGAGCCCCTGCTCCTCAAGCGACTTAAGAAGGGGAGTAAGGGTCCCTGAGTCGAGGAAGAGCCTCTCGCCAATACCCTTCAAACCAAGGCCATCCTCTTCCCAAAGCACAAGCATTACAATGTATTTGGTGTAAGTAAGGCCCAGAGGCTCAAGAAAGGGCCGGTACCTCTTTGTTATCTCCCTTGAGCATGCATAAAGAGGGAAGCACAGCTGGGCATCAAGCCTTAATAGATCCTTTTCCATTCGCACTCCCTCCTAATGCCGCCTACAGCAGCTCAGCAATTTTGGAATCCAGGTCTTCCGGTTTCACCGTCGGTGAGAACCTTCCTACCACCTTGCCGGTTCTATCGACTAGGAACTTGGTGAAGTTCCAACGGATGTCGTCTCCAAGCACAGTCTGCTTCAGCTCCTCGAGCCGCTTCTTGAACTTAGACATATCCTCGTTCTCCAGTTCCGCCCGCGCCTCTTTCTTAAGGAAGGCTATTAAAGGCTCTGCATTGGTCCCGTTTACATCTATCTTCGAGAAGGTCCTGAACTTCGTGCCGAAGTTCAGCTGGCAGAACTCCACTATCTCGTCATTGGTCCCTGGAGCCTGGTTTAGAAACTGGTTGCTGGGGAAGTCAAGAACTTCGAAACCCCTGTCGCGGTACTTCTCGTATAGGGCCTCAAGCCCCTTGTACTGAGGCGTGAAGCCGCACTTGGTCGCCGTATTGACTATTAGGAGCACCTTGCCCTTGTAGTCGGACATCGGGACCTCGTTGTACTTGGCATCCTTCACCTTGAAATCATATATCGTCATCTGGGAAGCCTCCTCTCAAATATATATAAATCAATTAAATTGTATCAAATATAATGCACATGTCAATAAAGAAAGTGCCCGCCTGGATTCATTTGTTCTGGCCGTAGGTCTTCCCGAGGCTTCTGATCAGATCCTCCATCTGTCCTGCCGTAAGCGACGTAGGCCTGCCGACCTGCGAGGCATGGATGTAGCAGGAACACATCTTCTCCAGAAGCTCGCACCTTTCAAGGGCCTTTTCGGGGGTGTCCGCGACGCAGACTGAACCGTGGTTCGACATTATGGCCGCGTTCCTGTTCCCCAAAGCCTTGAGCACGTTACCCGCAAGTGCGTCGCTTCCCGACATCGCATAATCGGCGACCTCCACGGGCCCGCCGAAGCTGAATGCGCATATGTCGGTTATAACCGGAAGGGGCACCCTGGCGACACCGAGCGCGATTGCCATCGGCGAGTGGACGTGCACGACGGCCTTCACGTCAGGCCTTGCAAGGTAAATCTGCCTATGAAGCATGCTCTCGACAGAGGGCTTGAGCTTCGAGCCTGTGGAAAGAGTAATAAGGTCCAGCTCGACTATCTGCTCAGGCGTCAGGGCAGCATATGGCACCCCGCTCGGCGTTATCAGCATGCCGCCTCCGTCTTCAGTCCTGCAGCTTACGTTCCCCCCGGTCCCTATGGTAAGGCCCATATCCATCATCTTGTTCCCAGTCTGGATTATCCTCATGCTCAACTGCTCGTTCATTCTCTTCCTCCGGTTGAATGGATTGGTCTGCGGTACGGTTTTATGCACTCCTTTGCATAATAATATATCACAGCAAGCTATATTAGCGTTTTTAAGCACGCAGTTTTTAATGAGAGTCAAAGAGCCATCAAAACTACAGCAAATACGTGGTATTATTGCTGCTTCGGAACGCAGCTTTCGGAATACAGGATTCCGCCGAAGTGCATTCCGTCAGGTGTCAAGATGTATATTTTACTCCGCATTAATGATATTCTATATTAAAGCGTTTCCGGGTGATGGGGGTGCGGACGTTTTCTTGGACAACCTAGATAGCAAGTCCCAAGTTTCTCC
>CAZHKX010000126.1:0-3844 GCA_964532805.1 uncultured Clostridia bacterium | reverse complement strand
GGATAATCGAGACCATAGGCGGCTTCTACGTGGGCACCGAGTACAAATACGCCCTAATCTTCCTCGCATACGTGCTGATAGTCATCGTGCGGCCCAAGGGCCTCATGGGATGGGGGGCCGACTGATGGAAAGCAGCAAGAATATTAGAAACCTCGTGCTCGTCGGCCTGGCGCTGGCTTTGGCCATCGCAGCCCCGCTCGTGCTCAAAGCAAGGTTCCAGCAGCACGTGCTCGTCCTTATCGTCCTTTATGCGGTCCTGGCCCAGGCCTGGAACATAATGGCGGGATACGCCGGCATGGTATCCATAGGCCAGGCTGCGTTCTTCGGCATCGGCGCATATGTCTCGACGGTGCTGTTCGTGCAGTATAAGGTGAACCCCTGGCTGGGCTTTTTGGCCGCCGGCCTTGTGACGGCGCTGTTCGCCACAATCATAGGCCTGCCGTTCTCAAGGCTTAGAGGCAGGTACTTCGCCATAGGCACGATAGCCCTCGCACAGATGATCAAGGTCGTGTTCGAGAACTGGCCGCAGGTGGGCGGCGCGACCGGCATCATCATCGACATGACCAAGGAGGGCTTCCTGAACTTCCAGTTCCATTCATCGAAGCTCGGATACTACTACATAGCGCTCGGCATGCTTGTCCTGGTCGTCACCTTCATGTACTTCATGGAGAGGTCCAAGATGGGCTTCTACTTCAAGGCCATAAGGGAGAACGAGGAGGTCGCGACGGGCCTCGGAGTCAACAAGACAGCCTATAAGCTGATGGCGATCGCCATTTCGGCCGGCATAACAGGCATGTGCGGGACCATACTCGCCCAATACCAGCTCTACGTCGAGCCCGCCTTCGTGTTCGACCACTCAGTGTCAGTCACGATAGCACTTGTCGCGGTATTCGGCGGGTCCGGCAACATAATAGGGCCGCTACTCGGCGCCCTCATACTCATGCCCATATCGGAGCTTACCAGGGCGTGGCTGGGCTCGGGCGGAACCGGCGTGGACCTTATGATCTACGGCGCGTTCATAGTCCTAATCTGCATCTATGAGCCGGACGGGCTCATGGGCATAGCAAACAAGGCCGGGCGCAGGCTCAAGGCCAGGCGCGAAAGGGGGCTTGCAGCCTGATGTCTGAACTTAAGGCGACCAACCTGACTAAGCGCTTCGGAGGGCTCACTGCGGTAAACGACGTGACATTCTCCGTGAAAAGCGGCGAGATATTAGGCCTCATCGGCCCCAACGGCGCCGGCAAGACCACGCTTTTCGCCTGCCTTTCGGGCTTCTACAAGCCGGAAGAGGGCAAAGTGGAGTTCGACGGCCACAATATCACGGGCTGGAGCCCCAACAACATCTGCTCGCTCGGCATCGCAAGGACATTCCAGGTCGTGCAGATACTGCAGGGGATGACAGTCCTGGAAAACGTACAAGTCGGCGCATACCTTAGGACCGGGCACACTTCGGCGGCAAGGAAGAAGGCCCTCGAGGTGCTGGACAGGGTCGGGATGGCCGACAGGGCGAAGGCCAAGGCGGTGAACCTCACGCTTCCCTACAAGAAGAGGCTCGAGGTCGCGATGTGCCTTGCCACAGACCCCAAGGTGCTGATGCTTGACGAGACGATGGCGGGGCTTACCCCTACCGAGATCCAGGAGGCGGGGGTGCTCATCAAGAGCATGAGGAAGGACGGCCTTGCGCTCATAGTCGTCGAACACGTCATGGAGGCCATAATGCCCATAGCCGACAGGGTTATGGTGCTCGATACAGGAGCAAAAATCGCCGAGGGCTCACCTTCCGCCATCTCGAAGGATGTAAGGGTGATATCGGCCTACCTGGGAGATAAATATGCTGAACGTTGTAAAGTGTAGCGCAGGTTACGACGGAGTGCCGGCCCTCGTGGACGTATCCGTCAACGTCAAGCAGGGCGAGATCATCGCAATCGTCGGCTCCAACGGCACCGGCAAGTCGACGCTAGCGAGGGTGATCTCCGGACTGGTGAAGACCACATCCGGCACCATCGAGTTCAACGGCAAGAGGATAGAGAGGATGCCCGCGCACGAGATCATGAAGCTGGGCCTCGTGCACGTGCCCGAGGGAAGGCACGTGTTCGGCAAGCTCAACGTCAAGGAAAACCTCATGCTTGGCGCCTATACCCTAAAAGACGACGCCGAGGTCAAAAGGCGCCTCGAGTACGTATACAAGCTCTTCCCCATACTCGAGGAGAGGAAGGCACAGAAGTCCTGGAGCATGAGCGGAGGCCAGCAGCAGATGCTGGCGCTCGGCAGGGGCCTCATGTCGAACCCCAAGCTTCTGATACTGGACGAGCCTTCGCTGGGCCTAATGCCCAAGCTCTGCGACGAGCTTTTCCAGGCAATCAAGCTCATCGCGCAGGAGGGCATCACCATAATGCTAATCGAGCAGAGGGTGCTTGAGGCACTGGAGCTCTCGGACAGGGGCTATGTCATCCAGAACGGAAGGATAGTGCTGGAAGGAAGCGGCAAGGAGCTCATCTGCAGCGACATGGTCCGCAAGGCATACCTCGGCATGTAGCCCGAAAAAACGCTAAGGAGCGTGCAACGATGCAGGTAGAACTGCTTTACGGAAAGACCAAGAAATCTGTGGCGCTTCCAGACGGGAACGTCACTGTGGTCGAGCCGGTCTTCACGCCGGGGCTTCCCGACGAGGTCGGGGCGATAAGGGATGCGGTAAGGGATCCGATAGGGTCCCTGCCGCTTAGTAAGCTAGCCTCAGGCAGGAAGACGGCCGCGATAATATTCTGCGATGCAACGAGGCCTGTCCCGAACGGAAAGATACTGCCGGTCATCTTAGGCGAGCTCAGGGAGGCCGGTATTCCAGACGGCGGGATAGTACTCATCAATGCCCTTGGGACGCACCGGCCGGGCTCTGAAGAAGAGATAGTGGAGCTTCTGGGAAGCGAGATCGCCTCCCGTTACAGGGTCGTCCAGCATGACTGCTCCGATAAGGCCACCATGGCAAACGCCGGAAGGCTCTCAAGCGGCCAGGACCTCTGGGTCAACAAGGACTACATGGAAGCGGAGCTCAAGATACTCACAGGGTTCATCGAGCCGCATTTCTTCGCGGGATTCAGCGGAGGGGGAAAGCCGGTATACCCAGGGATAGCAAGCCTTGAGAACATCAAGGTGGCGCACGGCTATGAGATACTATCGCACCCCAAGGCCACCTGGGGCATCACCAGAGGCAACCCGGTGTGGGAGCTTCTTACCGAAGGGGCGCTTCTTACGAAACCGGACTTCAGCATAAACGTGACGCTGAACAAGAAGAAGCAGGTAACGGCGGCGTTCGCGGGAGATCTCCTGAAGTCGCACGCCAAGGGCACGGAATATGTGAAGAGGACAGCGATGAGGGCGGTCAAAGAGCCCTTCGACATAGTGATCACCACAAACAGCGGCTACCCGCTGGACAGGAACGTCTACCAGTCGGTTAAGGGCATGAGCGCCGCCGCCGGCATAGTAAGAGAAGGCGGGGCCATTGTGTCCGTGGCGCAGTGCGTGGACGGCATCCCTTCCGGAAGCCACTACCACAACCTGCTCAAGATGGCAGGGACGCCTGTCAGGGCGCTTGATATGATCTCGGACGTGAGCTTCTCGATGCAGGACCAGTGGCAGGTGCAGCTGCAGGCTGGGCTTCAGGTTAAGGCGGAGGTGCACCTTTACTCAGAATGCCTCTCAGACGAGGATATTGAATCGGCCATGTTCATCCCGTGCAGGGACATAGAAAAGACGGTGGGGGAGCTGCTCAGGAAGTACGGAAGGGACGCCAGCATATGCGTGCTTCCGGAGGGGCCCCAGACCATACCGTACATCGAAGGCTGAGCCC
>CAZHKX010000125.1:0-3976 GCA_964532805.1 uncultured Clostridia bacterium | reverse complement strand
CTATTCACCAGGATGTCAGTCCCATTCTCTGTTTTTCCCATGCTGACCATCGTCGCCGGATCGTCGTACATGTGGTCGATTACTTCAAAGCGGGAAAGAAGCTCGTTTCCCACTTTCCTGGCCTTCTCCTCTCGCGTCATTGCCCTATGAGTGCCAGTAGCGACAAGGAGCTTGATCCTTTCGTCTCTTATCCCGGCTTCATTAAGCTCAAGGATGATCCTAGGGACAATCTTGTAAGCAGGAGTGTTCCTGGTGTTGTCATCGATTAGTATAACCGCATCTTTCCTGCCCACAGCTGCCTCGCTTATCCTCGGGGCGCCTATTGGGTTTTCGAAGGATGCCATTATCGCCTTAGTCTCCTCGGCGTCGCTGAAGCCATTATGCGAAGGAGATATTACGCCGAGGCTTCTTTCGGTGTCATACTCTATGCATCCAAGGCTCTTTCTCGAAAACTCGAACTTACTCTTCATGAAGGCATCTCCACAATTATCTTAACTACATCCGCATCGGGCTTTAACGCCAACCCGAACGCCTTTTCGATGTCACTGAATGTAAACCTGTGCGTTATTGCGGCGGCAGGGTCCACCTTGCCGGAAGCAAGCATCTCCGATACCACCTGGAACTGCTTATGGCTCATCCTCGATCCGACCACATCAAGTTCCTTTTTTAGTATCGTTAAGGCGCTGACCCCCACTCCCTGAGGCGCCAGCCCGAGGACTACCAGCCTTCCGCCTCGGCAAACGCACTTGACAGCATCATCAAGCACAGTCTGAGAACCTACCGCATCGATTACTATATCGAAGCCTGCGGATTCTGTGATGCTCTTTGTCATCTCCTCAAGGTTGATCTGCCGGGTGTTGATTACCCTGTCGGCCCCATATCCTTCGGCTTTATTAAGCCTGTAATCGTTTATATCAGCAACTGCAACGTATGCGCCTTTGGCCTTCGCCATTATCAGAGCCGAGAGCCCGATGGGGCCGGCACCGATTATCAGCAGGCTGCTGCCTTTTCTGACTTCGCCTCGCGTCACCGCCTGTCCTCCTATCGACAATGGTTCCGCGAATGCGCACTTCCACAGGGGGATGCTCTTGCTGATCGCATGTGCTTGGTATGCTTTGGCCTTCACATATTCCGCAAGTCCGCCGTGTACATGCACGCCAAGCACCTGAAGGTTCACGCAGATGTTCGGCTTTCCCGCCAAGCAGGTCGGGCATTCGCCACATCTGATGACAGGGTCAAGGATGACATGGTCTCCGACAGAGATGCCAGCAGCCCTTTCGCCTTTTCTGACAACCGTTCCGCTTACCTCATGCCCGATTATGCAAGGATAAACCATCGAAGGCTGATGCCCGTGATATGCGTGCACATCTGAGCCGCATATCCCGACAGCAGCGACTTTGATTAGAATCTCATCATCGCCTATCTCCGGGATGGGCCACTCCGTAAGCCTAATGTCACCCGGGGCAAACAAAGCATAACCTTTCATGTCCCCTCCATCAGCGCGCAGTCCAGCCGCCATCAACAATAAGGGTCTGCCCTGTGACCATCCTGGATGCGTCAGAGGCTAGATATATTGCGGCTCCGCACATATCAATCGGATCGGATATCCTGCTTATTGGCGTATTATCCAGAACGTACTTCATGAACTGCTCGTCTTTCAGGACTTCCATCGCAAGTTTGGTCCTTGTATATGAAGGCGCCAGCGCATTGACGTTGATGTTACTGGGCGCAAGCTCTACTGCCAGCACTTCTGTCATCTTCACAAGCGCAGCTTTGCTCGAACTGTAGACTACCTTGCCAGGGACTGCGGCAAAGGCAAGATGCGATACGATGGTGATGACCCGCCCTCCGCCCGTCTTGTCCATCTCTCTGGCTGCAGCCTGCGTAAGGAAGAACGTCGCCTTGCAGTTAAGCCCGTATGTCGCATCCCACTGCTCCTCAGTCACCTCAAGAGCAGGTGCCGGCTTGCTTGTGCCCGCGACATTGACGAGGATGTCCAGTTTGGGGTTCCAATCGAGGAATGCTATGATTATCTTGCTTCTATCCTCTCGTGATGAGATATCTGCCGCGAAGTATCCTGCCCTGCCCCCTGCTGCCTCTATGGACGCAGCTACTTCATGAAGCTCACCCTCGCTTCTGCTTACAAGGAACACCGAGCATCCCATAGCAGCATAAGACCTGGCAATCGCCTCTCCGATACCTCTTCCTGCGCCTGTCACAAGGGCCGCTTTCCCATTCAGCCTGAACAGGTTCTGATATTTATCCATCTTACTTTACCGCCTTGTTTGCGCCCTTAAACGCCTTGGCAATCGTACCGAAGACCGGACCGACGATAAGAAGGGCAAGCGAAACGTACAGCACAATCGATATAGGTCTTACCAGGAAGGGTTTGATGCTGTCGAAGCTCGCATACATGGCCCTCCTGAAGTTCAGGTCAGCAAGGGGTCCGAGGATTATCCCGAGCGCCATCGGGGCTGCAGGTATCTTAAGCCTCCTCATGACGAAGCCTATCAACCCGAAGGCCAGCATGGTGTAGACGTCGAACATCCTTATACTTATCGCATAGGATCCGATCACAGAGAGGACTATTACAACGCCCATGATCATGCTTACCGGAAGATCTAGTACCTTTTCTATTATCTTCGTCAGGCCGACTCCCTGCACGATGATGAAGATGTTCGTGATGAACAATGCTGCAGCTATGAACCCCACCATCTCGGGGCTGTCAAAGAAGAACGTCGGTCCGGGCCTTAAGCCATGAAGCCTCATTGCCCCGATGATAACTGCAGTCACTGCGCAGCCCGGTATCCCCAATGTAAGTAATGGTATGAAAACCCCGCTAGTGGCAGCGTTGTTTGCCGTTTCGCTTGCCATCAAGCCCTCATAGCTGCCCTTGCCGAAAAGCTCCTTATGCTTGCTGGCCTGTTTCGCCGCCCCATATGCGGACCATGATGCGATATCCGGGCCGACACCAGGGATTGCCCCGATTATGGTGCCTATTACGCTGGAGCGGAGGAAGTTGACTATGTGGCTCTTGCTTAATGTCATCTGAACGCTTGTCCTAAAGAGGCTCCATAGGGACTGCTTGCGGAATCCGCTGTCAACTATCTTATGGCTATCAGGATTCATTATCGAATCCAAAGCCTCTGCGAAGCCGAAAAGGCCAATCATCGCTGGCACAAGAGAGATCCCTCCCATCATCTGCGGATTGCCGAAGATGAAGCGTGCGGTGCCGTGGATCTCATCCATCCCTATGCATGAGACGAACAAGCCGAGGAATCCCCCGATCATACCTTTGATGAATGTGGATGTTGTCAGCTTGGAACCTATGACGATGCCGAACATAGCAAGCCAGAAATATTCCCATACTCCGAACTTAAGCGAAAGGGCGGCTATAAGCGGAGTTGTGAACAAGAGAGCCAACAAGCCGAAGAGTCCGCCGAATGCTGAAACCGTTGTTGCAACTATAGAAGCGAGGGCTCCTTCACCTTTCTTTGCCAAAGGGAAGCCGTCCAGCGCTGTAGCTGCCGAAGAGGGAGTGCCGGGGACGTTCAGGAGGATGGCTGACCTTGAACCTCCATAGATGGCGCCGAGGTAAACAGATATCAGCATCGCAAGGGCGGAATATTTATCAAGAGAGTACGTCAGGGAAACGAGCAAGGATACCGCCATCGTGGCGGTTAGCCCCGGCAATGCTCCCACAATTATCCCAAGAAGGCAGCCGAAAAAAAGAAATGCTAGCGAAGACGGGCTAAACGCTGCACCTATCATGCCGAATGAGCTAAACATGACTATCCCTCCCAGATGGCCCAAGCATTACGGCATGGGCAGCATAAGCACATACCTGAATGCTGCGTAGATGCTGTAGGTTACTAACACTGAAGCCAGTATTGAGACATACCATTTGGCTTTGGTGAAAAGGAGACAGGTCGCTATTAGAAAAACTAATGTGGAGATCGTGAAATGAAGCCAGGGC
>CAZHKX010000124.1:0-4049 GCA_964532805.1 uncultured Clostridia bacterium | reverse complement strand
TTCCCGCCTTCGCCCCGTCCAGGTCCACGACGTGAAGCCTAGTCGCACCCTCATCCGCCCAGAACCTCGCGGCATCTGCGGCGTCTGCCCTGTATGCCTTCGCGGTGTCGTAGCCTCCGCTGGTGAGCCTCACCGCGCGCCCTGCTAATATATCGACGGCGGGGATGATCTCAAGCACTTGCCTTCCTCCCGAGCGCAACAAATGCCCCAAGAAGCGAAAGGCCGGCATCGCCGCTCTTCTCCGGGTGGAACTGCACGCCGAAGATGTTGCCCTTCCTCACCGCAGCCACGATAGTCTCTCCCTGCCCCGGAAGATCGCCGACCAGAGGAGTAGTAGCCGCAACAATGCCCTCGTCGTCCGGCACTGCCGCATACGAGTGGGTGAAGTAGAACTTCCCTGCCCTCTCTCCCATCAAGGGCTCAAGCGCCCCGCCCTTGGGGAATACGTCGTTCCAGCCGGTGTGCGGCACCTTGACGCCGGGAAGGCCCGCATTCTCAGCCCTTACCTTGCACCCTTCCCCGTCTCCTATCCGCCTGTTTCTTCCCCTGAAAAGCGAGAGGCCCATCTGCCCCCTGCTCTCCTCTGATACATCGAACATGAGCTGCATGCCGAGGCAAATGCCGAGGACAGGCCTTCCCGAGTCGGCGAAGTCCGGCACCGCAAGGTCCATGCCCGTATCCCTCATGCTCTCGCAGGCTGCGCCGAAGGCCCCGACGCCGGGAAGTATTAGGGAGTCAATGCATCTAAGTGAGGTTGGCGTGTCCACCAGGACCGGCCTTGCCCCGCTCGCCTCAAGCGCCCTAGCCACGCTCGTGATGTTGCCGATGCCGTAATCGAGAATGCCGACCAGAGGTTTCCTATTCATCATCCTATGCACCCCTTGCTGCTTGATGAGCCTTCCCTTGCCGCGTCCGGCTCAAGCGCCGCCCTAAGCGATATGGCAAGCGCCTTGAAGCACGCCTCCGAGGCGTGGTGCCGGTTATCTGACCTGAGCACGTCCATGTGAAGCGTAAGCCCGGCTTCCCTGGCGAATGCCTTCAAAAACTCGACGATGTCCTCGTCCATGCCCGATGCGTCGATATAGGCTCCGCCCCTTCCGCTTATATCAAGCGCGACTCTAGCCAGGGAGCCGTCCATGGGGACGGTCGCCGAGCCGAAGCGCCTGATGGCTGCCGGGCTGCCGCCCTCCTTGCCTCCTACTTCCTCTGCGCATGCTCCCTCTGGGTATGCCCCTTCCGAGACCGCCGCCTTCAGCGCCCTTCCCAGGCATATGCCGATGTCCTCGAGCAGGTGGTGATACCCAGTCTGTACGTCGCCCGTCGCCCTCACCGAGATATCCATGAGGGAGTGATAGGCCAGCTGCTCCAGCATGTGGTCGAAGAAGCCGTTTCCGGTTGAGGCTTCCGCCCTCCCCTTGCCCCTTGTAGCCACTTCTACCAGCACGTCTGTCTCCTTAGTCTTCCTATCGTACTGAGCCGCCATGTCCATCCGCCCTCCCCATCTTGTCTCGAAAATCCCGGATACCTTCTCGTCATTGCAAAAGGCTAAGAGTTCCCCGTCAGTCGCCGAACTGGCTTCCCCTGGCCGCCGCACCATCGCGTATTCCCGAAGGTTCACCCTGCTCCTGGGCATCCTTAGCCCCCTCAGGCATCCCGCCTTTTACATCTTCTAGTGCAGCCCTAAGCGCTCCGATGAACCTTTCGTTCTCCTCGGGCATCCCTACGGTGACCCTCATCAGGTCCTGCCTTTCCCTGAAGTCCCTCACGAGGACTCCCCTTCCCCTGAGCCCGTCTGCAAGCCTCGCCCCTTCGTCGCCTTTGTACTCAGCCAGCACGAAGTTACATGAGCCGCCCCTAACCGATATCCCCATTCCATTCAGCGTCTCGCCCAGCCTCTGCCTCTCGCCTGCGTTCTGCCCCAGGTAATCCAACATACCGGTTTCATCCTCCAGGGACAGCCTTGCAAGCTCCTCGCATATTGATGGCACGTTGTAGGGAAGCTTCGCCGACCTCATCAGCTCCGTCATCTCAGGAGAAGCTATGCTGTAGCCCACCCTCAGGCCAGCAAGGCGCCTCGCCTTGGAGAAGGTCCTAAGGACCACGGTCCTGCCCGTAGCCAGATCCGACATGTCGGAGCCGCAGAATTCAGCATAGGCCTGGTCTATCGCGACATACGCCCCATATCCATCTAAGCCAGCTATCCTCTCCCTTACGAAGCCTTCCATGTTGTCTCCGGTCGGGTTGTTCGGCACGCACAGGAAGACGAGGGCCCTGTCGTCGGAAAGGGCGGCGTCCAGAGACACACCATCCGGAAGCCCGTCCTCACCGATGGCGATCTCCTCAAACGGTAACCCGCATATGGCTGATATTACTTTGTACATCGAAAACGAGGGCCACGGAGAGACCACCCTGTCCACCTTGCCCCTTAAAGCCAGCATCAGGACCAATATGAGCTCGTCGGAGCCGACGCCTATTAGGAAGCGGGAGGCTTCCATGCCGAACCTCTCGGCTAGGGCCTTCCTCAGACCGTCTGAGTCTGCACTCGGGTACCTGTTGAATGGTACGTCCATCAAGGATGCAAGCATGCGGGCCTTGTCGCCGGAAGGCACATCCATGCTGCACTCGTTCGCGTCGAGCTTGATAACAGGGGCGCTTCCTGTCGGGTTGTATTGTCCTGCCTGCCCGGCGAGCTTCCCTCTCCTCACCGATACGGATGCGCCGTGCCCGAACAGGCCTTCCTCGATTGCTAACACCTCAGCTGCGGGAGCTTCCCTGAGGAAGCCCTCCCTCGAATACTCGACCACATTCACAGCCTTCATGAAGTCGGCCGTCGAAAGCGTCCCCCTGAAGCGCGCGGTGCCCATGGTCGGAAGCACATGGCTGGGCCCTGCGACATAATCCCCCAACGCCTCGGCAGAATAACTGCCGACGAATATCGTGCCAGCATTTGAGGCCTTTTCTGCATACATTGCCGCATCCCTGCAGCATATCTCCAGGTGCTCCGGCGCGAAGCTGTCCGCTATCTCCACCGCCTCATCAAGGGACTCTGCGATTAGGGCAGCCGAATACTGCTCGAGCGACTTTGCGGCAATGCCCCTCCTCGGTGCATCCTTAAGCTGCGTGCCGAGCTCCGCCAAAACATCATCCCTTAGGCCCCTCGAGGTGGTTATAAGGGTGCAGCAGGCGAGCTCGTCGTGCTCCGCCTGAGCTATCAGATCTGCCGCAATGAATGCCGGGTCCGCGGTCTCGTCCGCCACGACCATCACTTCGCTGGGTCCCGCAAGCATGTCTATCCTGACGTCTCCCATGACGGCCTTCTTCGCCGCAGTGACGTAGGTATTGCCGGGCCCTGCAATCACGTCCACCCTGGGTATCGTCTTCGTGCCGTAGGCAAGGGCCGCTATAGCCTGCGCTCCCCCTACACGGAATATCCTGGTGGCTCCGGAGAGTGCGGCAGCTGCCAATGTAGCCTTGTTGAGGCTTCCGTCCTTGCCGGGCGGGGTGCATACGAATATCTCAGGGACGCCTGCGGCCTTTGCGGCCAGAACGCACATGAGGACAGTGGAAGGGTAGGCGGCGCTGCCTCCGGGGACGTACACTCCGGCAGCTTTCAGAGGCACCATCTTCTGCCCGAGCCTGGTTCCATCCGCGTTCACCGTGCTCCATGAGGCGGGGCGCTGCGCTATATGGAACTTAGAGATATTTTGGGCTGCAAGCTCAAGCGCGCCTCTTACTTCAGGGTCAAGCGAGGCAAGCGCCTCCTTAGCCTCCCTCAAGTCCACTTCGATGTCGCCCTCCGTCATCTCCGACCAGTCAAAGCACCTAGTAAGCTCGACAAGGGCGACGTCGCCCTCTGATTTGACCCTTGCGATTATATCCGCAGCGACGCTTGAGAACTTACCCTCTCCCGCGGAAGGCCTTATGCTGTTCAACCCGTCTTTACCCACTATCCTAAGCATCCCGCTCACCTTACCGCGCCCTCCCCTGCATCCTCTGACGATGAGGGCCTTGCCATCATGCCGCAGAACTCGGCTATCTCCTGCGCCCTC
>CAZHKX010000123.1:0-4085 GCA_964532805.1 uncultured Clostridia bacterium | reverse complement strand
GCGGAACCTGGCCTATGTGCCCGGACCCCCTGGACTTCAACTACTACCAGATAGTAAACGTCTACAAGGACGCCAATGCGTACTTCATCGACAAGGGCTGGATCAAGGTCGAAAGGCCGGGTTCGCGCGCAATCGACGGGAACATCAGCTACATGATGAAGGACGAGAACCTCTGGGAAGTGGCCCTCGGCGGGCTTGAGGCGGTAAGCCTCGGGCAGTGGGCGGTATGGGAGGCGGTATACGGCCCGATGGACAAGGACGGCTACCCGGCGAGGATCTGGGACCCGCTTACCGGCCAGATCGACAAGACCGTGGCTGAGTACTGGAAGCAGAACTTCGACATCAACTACAAGCTCCAGAAGGAGTGGCCGACGCTTGGACCCAAGCTTGTGGGCAAGATCCACCTAAGAGGCGGCGACATGGATGCCTACTACCTCAACAATGCGCAGTATCTGGTAGGCGACTGGCTCGAGACCACGAAGGATCCGTACTATGCGGGCTATTCGGTGACCTTCGCAAGGAAGGGGCACACCGGCAACATAACCAACCAGGACCTTCTCAAGGAGATCGCGGCTCACATGATCAAGTACGGGCCCGCCAACGCGGCGTCCATACTGGCAGCGAAGTAAGGACGGCAAAGCACAAAACTGGGCGCCGCGGGCTTGATGCCTGCGGCGCCGCATTTTGTACGCAAATTGCCACAACCTGCCATGCCCCATCGATGGTAAAATATAAAGAACAATGCGCGGAGGTGTAGTAAATGGCCAAGTACGGCACATCTATGATCAAGGGCGTTTTCGCGCCCATAGCCACACCGTTTTCCGACGGCGGGGAGATAGACTTCAAGTCCCTGGAGGCGAACATGGCTGTCTGGGACAAGACCAGGCTGAGCGGCTATGTAGTCCTGGGATCAAACGGCGAGGCGAACTTCCTCTCGTTCGACGAGAAAGTGAAGCTCGTCTCCGAGGTAGTCAGGATAAATGCGGGAAGGAAAGTAGTCATAGCAGGCACCGGGGTGGAGACTACTGCCGAGACCATAGCGCTGACGAAGAAGGTCGCAGAGGCCGGGGCCGATGCCGCGCTCGTGCTGCCTCCCTTCTATTTCAAGGCAGCCATGGGCAACGCCGCCCTGGCTCAGCACTTCAAGGCGGTCGCAGACGCGTCGCCGATTCCGGTCATGCTGTACAACATGCCCGGCAACACCGGGCTTAATCTCGCATCGTCCCTGGTGGCCGAGCTTTCCTATTACCCCAACATAGTAGGCTTGAAGGACAGCGGAGGAAACATCGTCCAGATCGCCGAGATCGCCGCGAAGTCGAAGCCCGGCTTCATTACATTCGCGGGTTCAGGCAGCTACCTGCTTCCTACGCTTGCCGTAGGGGGCCTTGGCGTGACCGCCGCTCTTGCCAACATCGCGGCGAACGAGCTTGCGGACATCTACGATGCCTTCATGGCAGGCGACATGGAGAAGGCCAGGAAGGCCCAGGCCAAGGTCCTCGACATCAACGCCGCCGTTACGAGCAGGTGGGGCGTCCCCGGGCTCAAGGCCGCCATGGACATGATGGGCTACATAGGCGGAAGGCCGAGGCTTCCCATGCTGCCGCTTCCTGAGAAGGAGAGGGGCGAGCTTCAGAAGATAGTGGAGGATTTCCGCAAGTAGCACCTGGACCTGCGGGGATCAAAAGATCGAAGCATGAAAAAGGCTGCGGCCCTCATCGGTGCCGCAGCCTTCGATTCATGACCCCCTAGAACAGGGACGCAGTCAGGAATATGGTCGCCATTAGGGAAGATACCAGTGAGACCACTGTTATCTGGGTGTTGATCGAAGGGCCGGCCGTATCCTTGAACGGGTCGCCCACGGTGTCGCCGACGACTGCGGCCTTGTGCGTATCGGAGCCCTTGCCGCCGTTGTTGCCAGCCTCGACGAACTTCTTCGAGTTGTCCCACAGGCCGCCTGCATTTGACATGAACAGGGCGAACAGCAGGCCGCTTATGATGTTCCCGGCCAAGAAGCCGCCTATCGCCTGCACTCCGCCGACGAAACCGACCAGGAGCGTAAGCACTATCGCTGCAAGCCCTGCCGGTATGAGCTCCTTTATCGCCCCGTCGGTCGCTATCTCGATGCACTTGTCGTACTCGGGCTCGACGCCCTTCCTGCCCTCCTTGAGGCCGGCGATCTCCCTGAACTGCCTGTGTATCTCTGCGACCATGCGCTGGGCGTTCCTGTTTACCCCGAGCATCAGCATGGCTGAGAACACCGGCGGCAGGGCCGCGCCAACAAGAAGGCCGAAGAACACGATGGGGTTCATTATGTCGAAGCCGGTTATGCCGACTAAGCCCAGCTCCGCCGCCGCCGCGTTCACTTCGCTTATGAAAGCGCCCAGAAGCGCGATGACGGTAAGCCCGGCAGCCCCGATGGCAAAGCCCTTAGTGACAGCCTTGACGGTGTTGCCGGCGCTGTCCAGCTGGTCAGTGGTGGACAGGACCTCCTCGCCGAGGTTTCCGATCTCCGCAAGGCCCCTTGCGTTGTCGACTATCGGGCCGTACGCATCGTTTGAGATGATCATGCCGACTATCGACAGCATGCCGACGGCTGCCATAGAGATGCCGAACATAGCATATCCGGGGCCCAAAGGCTCGCACAGCTTGTATGCCGCGAGCGCCGACACGGCGATACCTATCATCGCGGGAAGGACGCTCAGAAGCCCGTATGAGACTCCGGAGAGTATGGTGAACGCAGGACCTGATTCCGATGCTTTGGCCACCATATGGACCGGAGGCTTGGAATCGTCGGTGAAGTAGTCGCTGGTTATGCCGATTATCACGCCTACTGCAAGGCCGACGGCGCTTGCGCCCCAGATGCGCCACTCGAAGCCAAGAAGCCAGGTCGCCAGGGCGGTGAGCACCGCGAAGACCGATGTCGTGACGTAAGTGCTGCTGTTAAGGGCCTTTGTCGGGTTGCCGTTTGCCCCTATCCTTGCAGTCGCCACCCCGATGATGGAGGAGAGAAGGCCGATAGCCGCGTAGCTGAACACCATCGTAACATTGATGTTGCCGCCCACAGCCCTGTCAAGGCTCAGGCCCATGACGAGCGCTGCCGCCATGGATGCCACGTTTGAGTCGAAGAGGTCTGCGCCCATGCCGGCTACGTCGCCTACATTGTCTCCTACGTTGTCAGCGACGACGGCAGGGTTCCTGGGATCGTCCTCAGGGATTCCCAGCTCGACTTTTCCTACAAGGTCGGCAGAGATGTCGGCGGTCTTCGTGAAGATCCCGCCGCCGGCCTTGGCGAACAGTGCCAGGGAGCTGGCGCCGAAGCTGAAGCCGAGAAGCGCGGTGGTGCTGCCAGTAAGTATGAATACGAGCGATACGCCGAGTAAGCTGCTGCCTACGACGGCCATCCCCATGACCGCGCCGCCTCTGAAGCCAGCCATGAACGAGGGCTGGATGCCCTCCTTCGCGGCTTCCGCCGTCTTCATATTGGCGATGGTCGCAACCTGGATGCCTATCTTGCCTGCAATCGCAGAGAAGACGGTGCCGCCGATGTATGCCACGGCCATGATCAGGTTGTCGAGCGCGGAGCCGTTCCATACGGGCTTGGGCAGGAAGAGGAAGATGAGGACTGCGGCTACGCCGGCGAACTTCGCCAGCATCAGATACTCCTTCCTCAGGAAGGTGCTAGCGCCGGACGAGATGAGCTTGCCTACGTCCGCGATGCGCTTGTTCGACGACGGGCGCGCCTTAACCCAGCCATAGAGCCAGAACGCGAAGGCGAATGCGACAAAAGCCACTGCTATGGAGCCGATAAGGGATGCATCAAGAAGATTCTCCATGGATGATACCTCCGTCGAGAGCGATTAGGATGCTGCTTGCTATAATGCGCCTGCGCGTCAGATATTTCAACGGTCAAAGAATGGGCTCTTGCCGGTCGCCGAAAGGGGCACACCGATTACTGTGTCGGAGGACATGAGCCCCATCCTTCTTGCGACCACTCCGATCCTGTACATTATCCTGTTGTCCACGTTATGGATAGATGCCGTCTTGACGGCCGAACCAAGGGCAATCCCCAGGTCCTGCATCTTCCA
>CAZHKX010000122.1:0-4111 GCA_964532805.1 uncultured Clostridia bacterium | reverse complement strand
GGTCCACCGGTCGTGCTCATTTATGTATCTGAGGTTGTTCTCCATCTCCTTCCTGTCGGAGATGTCCAGGACTATACCTTCCAGCGCCTCAGCCTCGCCATTATCCTTATAGACCCCCTGTCCCATCTCGATGACCCATTTCCGCTGGCCTGCTGCAGTGGTGATCTCATACTCATACTTAAAGGGGGCTCTCTCTGTGAGGCTGCGCTCCCATTCCCTCCGGAGAGGCTCGCGGTATTCGGGCGTAATCAGGTCATTATAGGACAGGTCCCTGCTGTCGATCAGGCTTTCTGGCGCATAGCCAGTCAGCTTAATGCTACCGGCGGACACGAACTGCATCGCGCAGTCACGGTTCCCTACGCATCTGTAAGCCATGCCCGGGAGGTTGGATAGCAGGACGGACTTGCTGCGCTCGCTCTCTTCAAGTGCAAGCTCTGCCAGCTTGCGCTGCATGATGTCGCGCGATACCCCGAGGAAGCCTATGGCCTTGCCCTGTGCGTCTCTAAGTATGGAGATGTTCATCTCTATCCAGACGGAGGAGCCGTCGCACCTGAAGTGCTCCACTTCCAATGTACGGGACCTGTTCCTGTCGACGTTCGGCAGCTTCTCCTTCTCCAGCTCCTCGAACAGCAGTGCATGAATCTTATACAGGGACTGCTTCGGGAACTTGTCCTCCAGCTTCCTTCTCATATGCTCCTCGGGAGTATCCCCGAAGAGCCTCACTACCGACGGGCTCATATAAGTCGTCTTGAGGTTCAGGTCCATCTGCCAGACGACGTCCGACATGGTTTCGGCGATGTTGCGGTACTTCCTCTCGCTTTCGGCGAGCGCTGCCTCCGCCGCCTTCTGGCTAGTGATATCCTGCAGGATGCAGTGCGTCTGCTTGAACTCGCCGGCCGAGTTGTAGCCGATTCTTCCCTCGAACGCTATGAATAAAAGCCTTCCGTCCTTGCTCAGCATCTCGAACTCGCTGTGCACGTAGCCCTGCGCCTTAAACAGCGGGAACCTCTGGCGGAATGCATCCTTGAAGGAGGGGGAGAGGAAGTCGCCGAACCACCTTCCGATGACTTCGTCCCGGCTATAGCCAAGCAGGTCGCACCACTGCTGGTTCACATCTATGAAATGTCCCTCGTAGTCCAGCGACTGATACCCTAGAGGCGCCCTGTCGAACAACAGCCTGAACCTCTCCTCAGACTGCTTAAGCTGGGTCTGAGCCTGCCTGAGGGCCTGCTGGCGGAGAAGGAGCATGCTTAAAAGCACCGTAGCCACCGGATAGACCAGCATGACAGGAAGGGCTATCGCCCGGATGACATCCCAGCCGTCAGGATAGGGGATAAGGAGCATGCAGGCCAGCATGACTATGTGGACGCTGATACTCATCACGAAGATGTTCAGCCAACGCCATCTTGGCGACTTGGGATAGAGCCAGCGCCGCCAGGCCAGGCCTATCAGGGAGCTGGCTGTAATGACCGAGATGCCGGTCAAAGTGCCGGCACCTCCGATAATCAGCCTTATGATGGCGGCTACTACAGCCGCGATAGCAGTAGGGATGAAGCCGAAGATCAGGGCGGTTACGCTTAACAATATCGAACGCGTGTCGAAGATTATCCCTGACTTCAACGTAAACGGCATCACCATCACGGCGCTGCAGATCAGGGCGATCAGCACGCCGCTTAGATAAGGTTGCAGGTGGCGGTATCTTGACGGCAGGTAATAGGCGGCTTCATATATGACTGACAGGACCAGAAGCAATGCGGCGTTATTGAACAAGGCAATCAAGACGTCTCGTTCCATATAAACTCCTTATGTGCTGGGTAGAATGACTCTCTCCGCCCTCTGGCCGTTCACCTTCATTGCCGGGAGATTTTAACTTCTGCTTGCCCGGTGCCTACTATTGTTTCGTTTATAGCACAATTTTATTCTGTGGATACTTCATAGACAAGTGCTACAGGTAATCATTTTCCCGCATGGACAGGTATGCGTCAGGGAGTACGCGTTGCGACCTTCAGCCCTAAAGGGGCTCGGAGATCATTGGGAACCTGCCGCAGAGGGATATCTGTTGAATCGTGATATTGACCGAAATCGACAACGAGCTGCGCATTTCATGCTGCCGGAGCACGATATGAAAGCTGGTGAAGCCATTCTGCAGCGGACGCAGGCTGAGAGCTGGCCTGCATGGGGGATCCGCACTTCACATCGGATATTTCTATTTTTAAAATTTGACGCACGTCAAGGCAGCCGGGCCGATTGTCGGGCATCATGAAAGTACCAGATCAAAAAGGAGGACATAGAAATGACGATCAAGACATATCAGTTGGAGACGGTAAGCTGCCCCAGCTGCATAGCCAAGATAGAGGGCATGCTGAGGAGGACCCCGGGGGTTGGGGAGGCGGAAGTCGCGTTCAACACCTCAAGGGTTAAGGTATCGTTCGATGAGAGCGTAATCGTCAGCGAGGCGATAAAAGGCAGCATAGAGAAGCTCGGTTACAAGGTACTTGGAGAGAAATAAGGGAAACGGCGGAAAGGGGGGCTCCGGGATGTTCAATACGGTAAAAGGGAGAAGGATACTGCTGTCGGCGGCGCTTGTGGCCACCTCCTACATCCTCAAGAGGCTCCTCGGATATGCGCCCGTGACAGTGCTGGCGATGATTGCATCGACCCTTATTGCGGGCGCTCCGATATTCAGGAAGGCATTCGGCGCGATAAGATACCGCATCGTGGGCATTGATGCGCTGGTGACCATCGCAGTCGCCGGCGCGCTTGTAATAGGCGAATACTGGGAAGCTGCAGCGGTCACATTCCTGTTCACATTCGGCGATTATCTTGAGGCCTTGACCATAGAGAAGACGCGCTCTTCCATCAAGGCGCTGCTTGCGACCGCCCCTGACTCAGCCAGGGTAAGAAGGGGGGGCGCGGACTTTGACGTGGCGCCGGGAGAGGTGATGAAAGGCGACCTGGTGGTGGTCAAGCCCGGCGAGAAGATCTCAGTAGACGGCACGATAGAGGAGGGCTCTGCATTTATTGACCAGGCCGCGATAACCGGGGAGTCCATGCCGGTGGAGCGCACCGCGGGCGAGAAAGCCTTCTCCGGGACCCTCGTCGAATCCGGCTATCTCATAATCAGAGCGGACAGGGTCGGAGATGACACGACTTTCGCGAGAATCCTTCATATGGTCGAGGAGGCACAGGATAAGAAGGCGAAGACCCAGAAGCTCCTGGAGAGGTTCTCAAGGTACTATACACCCGGTGTGATCATCCTTTCGTTCCTGATGTACTTGGCGACAAGGGAGCTTAGGCTCGCCCTCACGCTGCTGGTCATCGCCTGCCCTGGGGCCCTTGTTATCTCCGCGCCAGTATCTATAGTCGCGGGCATCGGAAACGGCGCCAAGAACGGAGTGCTGGTCAAGGGCGGGGAAATCGTGGAGAAGCTCGGCTCGGTCCGCACCATAGCATTCGATAAGACCGGCACCCTGACCGCAGGAAGGCCAAGGCTTGTGGGTGTAAGAGCATATAGGATAGCCGAAGAGGAGCTTTTACGCATAGCCGCGATAGGCGAAGCTTATTCCGAGCACCCACTGGCAAAGGCTATAACCGAAGGCGCGGAGAACCGCATCGGGCCTGTGGGCGGGAAACCTGAGGACGCAGAATTCGTCAAGGGCCAAGGCCTGAGCTTCACCCTTATGGGAAATAGGTATCTGGTTGGCAACAGGAGGCTCCTAGAGGAGCACGGCATATTCCTTGGCCAGCATGAGGAATACATAGAGCAGGAGGAGGGGCATGGGCGCACTGCGGTGATCGTGGGCAGTGCCGGCGGCGTCCTGGGAGTACTTTCCATCTCCGACACGGTAAGGCCCGGCGCCAGGGAGCTTATCGGAAAGCTCAGGTCGCAGGGCATAAGGAAGATGGTGATGCTTACTGGGGACAATGAGAGGGCCGCAAGGGCGATAGCAGACGAGCTGGGCCTCGACGGCTTCTATGCCGAGCTCATGCCCGAGGATAAGGTAAAGGCCGTTAAGAAGATGCAAAGCGGGGGCGGAAAAGTCGCGATGGTTGGAGACGGGATCAATGACGCGCCGGCGCTTGCGGCTGCCGACCTGGGGATAGCCATGGG
>CAZHKX010000121.1:0-4129 GCA_964532805.1 uncultured Clostridia bacterium | reverse complement strand
TCATCTCAGTTGAGTGCATAGGCTGCGGAAGCTGCATGGCAGAGTGCCCTACGGCCGCGATAACCGAAGGGACCCCTTATGTCATCGACCCCGATAAGTGCATAGACTGCGGCGCCTGCGCGGTCGTATGCCCGGTTTCCTGCATCAGCCAGAGGTAATGCACCTGGACCAATAACCGGCTCCCCGGAAGGTCGGGGAGCCTGAGTATGCACCGTCCGCAATGAGCGGATGTGAACATAAATGCCGATTAAGGATGTGATTCTTATGAGCGACAAGATACAGGGCACCTGGAAGGTCAAGGTCAGCCTCATCTCGATGCTAAAAGGCGGCGTTATCATGGACGTCGTCAACGCCGAGCAGGCGAAGATAGCCGAGGAGGCGGGAGCAGTCGCCGTTATGGCGCTTGAGAGGGTGCCGGCCGACATAAGGGCCGCCGGAGGCGTGGCCAGGATGTCAGACCCCAAGATGATAATGGAGATCAAGGAAGCGGTCTCGATTCCCGTGATGGCGAAGGCGAGGATCGGCCATTTCGTGGAGGCCCAGGTCCTTGAGGCCATCGGCGTCGACTGCATCGACGAGAGCGAGGTCCTCACCCCGGCAGACGAGAAGTACCATATCAACAAGCATGACTTCAAGATACCCTTCGTATGCGGATGCAGGAACCTGGGCGAGGCGCTCAGGCGCATAGGCGAGGGCGCCGCGATGATGAGGACGAAGGGCGAGGCCGGGACCGGGGATGTAATCGAGGCGGTGAAGCACATGCGCCAGGTCAGCGAGGACATGGCCCGCCTTCAGTACCTGCCCAAGGAGAGCCTCATGACCGCGGCCAAGGAGCTTGGCGCGCCATACGAGCTCGTCCTTCAGGTGGCTGAGACCGGCAAGCTGCCCGTCATAAACTTCGCCGCCGGCGGCATAGCCACCCCGGCAGATGCGGCGATGATGATGCAGCTCGGATGCGACGGCGTGTTCGTCGGCTCCGGCATATTCAAGTCCGACAACCCGGCCGTAAGGGCGAAGGCGATAGTAGACGCTGTAGCGCACTTCAACGAGCCTGCGATAATCGCCGAAGTATCCAAGGGATTGGGCGAGGCGATGAGGGGCATATCGGTCCAGAGCATGCGCGAAGAGGACAAGGTCCAGGGCAGGGGCTGGTAAGAGGCTATCGGAGGGTTAAGGTTTGCTTAGGATAGGGGTTCTTTCTTTCCAGGGCGATGTCTCGGAGCACATGGACCTCGTGAGGCTGGCGGGCGCGGAGCCCGTGGCAGTCAAGAACGGTACCGCCCTTGCGTCGGTATCCGGCTTGGTGCTGCCCGGCGGGGAAAGCACCTGCCAGGGCAAGCTCCTGAACCGCTGCGGCATGGACAGGCTTATCATAGACAGGATCACCTCTGGTATGCCGGTCTTCGGGACATGCACGGGGGCGATACTCCTTGCCAGGGAGATCGAGGGCAGCAGCCAGCACAGGCTCGGCACGATGGGCATAAGGATAGCCAGGAACATCTTCGGTTCCCAGATAGACAGCTTCGAGACCGGCCTTGAGATAAAGGGCATAACCGACAGCGACAGGTATGGCAAAGGCGAGTTCAGGGCGCTGTTCATCCGGGGGCCGCTCATCACGGGCACCGACCCCGGAGTCGAAGTGATGGCGGTATACGACGGCAAGATCGCCATGGCAAGGCAGGACAACATGCTTGCCTGCTCATTCCATCCGGAGATGGGCCAGGACCCAAGGGTACACAGGTACTTCGCCGACATGGCTGAGGAGTACGAAAGAGGAAAGTAGAGGTGGACACATGAGCCTTGAGAATCTGCGTGTACAGGACCCGGAGCTAGCGGAGGCGATATTCAATGAAGTCAGCAGGCAGAGGGCCAAGATCGAGCTCATAGCCTCGGAGAACTTCGTGAGCGACGCCGTGCTTGAGGCGGCGGGCTCGCCGCTTACCAACAAGTACGCCGAAGGCTATCCGGGCAGGCGCTACTACGGCGGGTGCGAGCACGTCGACGTAGCCGAGAACCTCGCAATCGATAGGGCAAAGCAACTCTTCGGGGCGGAGCACGCCAATGTGCAGCCTCATTCGGGGGCACAGGCCAATACAGCAGTCTACTTCGCGGCGCTCGAACCCGGCGACAAGGTCCTGGGCATGAACCTGGCTCACGGCGGGCACCTCACCCACGGCATGGCGATCAACATCTCGGGAAAGTACTTCAACTTCGTACCCTACGGCGTATCCCCGGATGACGAGCGCATAGACTACGATGCCCTTGAGGCGCTTGCGGTCGAGCACAAGCCGAAGATGATAGTGGCAGGGGCGTCAGCCTACCCGAGGATAATCGACTTCCCCCGCTTCAGGAAGATCGCCGACCTGGCAGGAAGCCTCCTGATGGTCGACATGGCGCACATCGCCGGGCTTGTAGCGGCAGGCGAGCATCCCAGCCCGGTTCCATATGCCGATTTCGTGACCACCACTACGCACAAGACCCTCAGAGGCCCCCGCGGAGGCATGATCCTATGCCGAGAAGAGTGGGCGAAGAAGGTCGATTCCGCGATATTCCCCGGAATACAGGGCGGACCGCTGATGCACATAATTGCAGCCAAGGCAGTCGCGTTCAAAGAGGCGCTCGAGCCCGGCTTCAAGCTTTACCAGCGCCAGGTGGTGAAAAACGCCCAGGCGCTAGCCGCCGCCTTGAAGGACAGGGGTTTCAGGCTCGTATCGGGAGGCACTGACAACCACCTGATGCTACTGAACCTCACTGGCACCGGCGTGACAGGCAAGCAGCTCGAGAAGGCGCTCGATGCGGTCGGGATAACCGTGAACAAGAACGCGGTGCCGTTCGACACCGAGAAGCCGACGGTGACCAGCGGGATAAGGCTGGGCACCCCTGCGATGACCACGAGGGGCATGAAAGAGCCTGAGATGGTTATGATAGCGGGCTTCATCGATGATGTTGTTCACAACCTGGGAAACGAGGAGCAACTGCAGAGAATCGCCATGGAAGTGGCGAATCTTACGAAAACCTTTAATTTATATGCAAAATATATATAATGTATTTGAGGCTATCCGGAAAGGGCAGAACCCTTCCCGATGCCCTGTCGATGCGTGTGAAGCAGTCAATCTAGATTGACGTGGATCATATGGCAACACTGGACAGGGAAAACCCTGTCCTTAGTATTGTATATATACCGAAAGGGGGAGAAGAAATGGCAAAGCTTGTGGAGATACGCTGGCACAGCCGCGCAGGCCAGGGAGCCAAGACGGCAGCTCTGACCCTGGCGGAAGCCGCCATCGAATCCGGCAAGTACGCGCAGGCGTTCCCGGAATACGGACCCGAGCGCATGGGAGCACCCATGCAGGCTTTCAACAGGATCGCAGACGAAGTCGTTTCGGTGCACAGCAATGTACAGAACCCGTCCATAGTGGTGATACTCGACTCCAGCCTCATCGGGGCGACCAACGTATCCGTCACAGGAGGTGTGCCGGAAGACGGCACATACATCGTCAATACCCTGCTTCCCTCCGCTGATGTGAGGAAGAAGCTGGGCGTGGGCAAGTCGGCCAAAGTCTATACGGTGGATGCGACCGGGATAAGCATCGACACCATCGGCAAGTTCATGCCGAACACCCCCATGATAGGCGCCCTCATCAAGGTGACTGGGCTTCTGAATTGGGACCTGGTGCTCAGTGAGACCCGTGTCAAGCTGGGCAAGAAGTTCAACAAGGACATAATCGACAAGAACATCATGGCCATGGAGAGGGCCTATAAGGAGGTGCGCTCCTGATGATCCCCGACAAGAACAAGGGTTGGAAAGACGTGCCGAAGGCTGGCCGGATACTAGACGCGGGCTCCGCGAACGAGTATGAGACTGGCGGCTGGAGGACTTACAGACCGGTATATACGCCTGAGAACTGCATACAGTGCATGTTCTGCTGGATATATTGCCCTGACTGCGCGATCAAGGTGGTAGACGGCAAGATGTCAGGCATAGACTACACGCACTGCAAGGGCTGCGGAGTATGCGTCCGCGAGTGCCCGACCAAGCCCGAGAAGAGGGCCCTTGTCTTCGTAAAAGAAGACGAGGCCAAGGCAAAGGAGTGAGCGGAATGACGAAACTGGTAGGGAAGACAGGCAA
>CAZHKX010000120.1:0-4320 GCA_964532805.1 uncultured Clostridia bacterium | reverse complement strand
CTCAAAGAGATAAAGTTCGGACCCAGATCCGAAGACAGCAGAATGACCCCGGGCTTTCGAGCCCGGGGTTGTTTTATCCTATGCGTTCTTCCTGATTTGGGGAGGATAAGGCGGTCAGTTCAGTCCCATGGCCTCCTCGACGAGCTTCCTTGCCGCATCCCGGCCAGCTTCCTCGGGGCGCACCTTGAGTATTGTATGAGCCGGTCTGGCTGAGAGCACATAGATCAAGTCGGAAAGGTAGCATGCTTCCTCGATATCGTGCGTGGTCATAAGCATGGTTAGGCCCAACTCGGACTTCACCTCCAGCAGCCACTTCTGCATCTGCCTTCTGGTCAGCGCATCAAGCGCCCCAAGGGGCTCATCAAGCAGAAGGAAGCACCTCCTCTGAATCACGGTCCTAAGAAGGGCCACCCGCTGCTTCATGCCTCCGGATAGGTCTGCAGGGAAGAAGCCCTCGAACCCGGATAGGCCGAAGATGGGGATGAGGCGGAGGGCCTCCCTTTTCGCAGCCTCGATGTCGCCTCCGGAGAGCTCCTCGGACAGCACCGCGTTTCCCAGAACCGTCCTCCAAGGGAGGAGCAGGTCCTTCTGTGGCATGTACGAGGCAGGGGATGCCTGCATGAAGCTCCCTGACTTGGCCTTGATCCTGCCTGTCAGAATCGAGAACAGGGTGCTCTTGCCGCATCCTGAGGGCCCCAGAAGGCTTACGAAGCTTCCTTCGGGGACTTCGATGCTCAGCCCGTCAAGCACGGGCACATGGCCCTGCCTGCTGCTCTTATAGGCGAAGGTGAGCCCCTCCGCTTTGAGCATCATTCCGGTTTCTCCAGTAGCGCATGCCTTCATTGCAGCAGCCCGTTGGTGAAGAACCTGCCGCTGTCCAGGCCTGATGCGACAAGCCCATGGCCGACCATCCAGTCGTACAGGCCCTTCCATACCGAGGCCTTCTGAACGCCCCATGCCGTGGCATCCTCTATGTATCTGGTGGAAAGCCACTGCTGGCTCTCGGTCGCAAGCTTCTGGTTGATCTCCGGGGAGCGCCTGATCAGAATCCTCGCAGCTTCAGCGGGATTCTCGGCTGCAAAGGTATAACCTCTGGCAGTCGCCGACATGAACGCCTTGGCTTCCTTGCCCTGGGAGTCTACCGTCTTCCTTGAGGTGATGATTATCGGCGTGTAGTAGTCCGGTATCGAGGGTATGTCGCGGAGCATCACGGCATTAAGCTCTATCCCCCTTTGCCTAGCCTCGATGCCCTGCCAGCCCATGAATATCCAGGCTATGTCGACGTCTCTCCCCAAGATCGCAAGGAGGTCGACTGATCCGATGATAAGCTCTTTGAGCTTGGATGGGTCGCCCGAATCCGACTTCACTACGTCAGATATCATGGCCCTCTCGAGTGGCAGCCCCCAGCTGGCATACCTCTTCCCCTGGAAGTCCCTGGCCCTTGTCAGGCCCGCCTTCTTGAGGCTTACATACGCCGTGGTGTTGTGCTGGATTATAGCGGCTACTGATACGATCGGAAGCCCCTCCGCCATCGCGGCCATGGCCCATTCCTGCGAGCTTATGCCGAAATCCACCTTGCCTGCTGCCACCAGCTGCTCCACAGCAAGCCCCTGGCTCTGCTCCAGTACCTCGACGTCGAGGCCTGCATCCTTGTAGTAGCCCTTCTCGAGGGCCACGAATATGCCCGTATGGTTGGTGTTCGCGACCCAGTCGAGCATTATCGTCATCCTGTCCAGAGCCCCCGCTGAGACCGATATCGCCAGTATGGATGCCGCAAGCGCGGCGACAAGTATCGCCCTTCTCATTCATCTACCTCCCATGTATCGCTCTCCTTGCGGTAGTACCAGGGGGAGAGCTTCCTTGAAATGAATCCTGCAAGCTGGAATAGCCCCATGCTCAGGGCAGAGATAATAACCAGGGCCGCGAAGACGCGGTCGGTCATAAAAGAGTGTGATGAACGGGTAAGGTATACGCCAAGCCCCTTCTGCGAGCCCATCCACTCCGAGACGACGGTGGCGATGACAGCATAGGTCACAGAGACCTTGATGCCGGTGAAGATATGGGGAAGCGCTGCAGGCCATCTTACCAGGCGGAACAGCCTGCCTGGCCTGGCCCCCATCCCCCTGGCAAGGTCTATCAGCTCCTGGTCCACAGACGAAAGGCCGTCCACTACGCCTACGCAGATGGGGAAGAAGCAGGCCAGCACAACAAGCAGGACCTTCGGAAGCGCGCCGAAACCGAACCAGAGGATCAGAAGCGGCGCTACGACAATGGTAGGCAGGCTCTGCGACGCCACCAGGGTGGGATAAAGGACACTTCTGAGGAAGCCGGACGAGAAGACCAGATAGCCCAGGGCAAGTCCAGCGGCAGTAGATGCCGCCATGCCGATTGCCGCGGCTTTCAGCGTCGCCCAGGTATGCTCGGCAAGTAGCCCCCATGTATCGAAGATCGCCTTCACAACCGCAGACGGGGCGGGGAAGATCCAGGCAGGCACGCTGAGAAGCCGTAGCCCGGCCTCAAGCAGCAGAAGCGCGGCCGCGGAAAACAACAGGGCAGGCAGGGGGCCTGCCGGCCTTCTCGTGCTAGCGCGCACGGTGCTTCGACACCTTCTCCTCGATAGTCATCGGCTCGTCCGATTCCGACAGCTTGATGTATGTTATGACGGAGGATATGCCAGAATCCTTCACAGCCCTGTGGGCTTCCATCGCAAGATCCCAGAGCATAGGTATCTCCCCCTCCATGGTAGTCTCGAAGGGCCCGACCTCATACTTCACGCCCGATGCGGCGATTACTGCTATGGCCTTGTCCACAGCGGCGAATACGTCCTGCTTTGCGCCCGCGTTGATCGGCAGTACCTGAATCGCCAGGCTTCCTTTTGGCAAATGAGCCACCTCCAAACAATAAGCGCAGGACCCGCAGGCCTGCGCTCAAGATATCCACGTATCTGGCACTACCTACGCCGGCATTAACCGGATCAGGTCTCGTCGGGTCGGCAGTCTCAAACTGCCCTCTCAGCTTCCGCTCCCCGGGCCCCGCTATTCGACTGAGTAGATTATAACCCCTATGTCTACCACTATTCAACCTTCCCTGGCAGGCAAAGGAAGAGGGCGCCTCCCCTTCGCGCGGAAAGCAGCTCCTCCGAGCCGCCCTCGACTACGATGACCTCCGAGTAGCCCATGAAGGCCGCCCTTTCGGCAAGCGCCCTTATGAGCTGCCTCTCGTTTGAGTCCCTGATCCAGAAGAGGGGGTCCGCCCCGGCCTTAGGAGAAGCCTTGCCGCCGACGAGCTGGATGACAAGGACGCCTGCTTTTCCCGGTACGGTACATGCCTCGAACAGCCGCTGCATCTGCACTATCCCGTTTGCATAGGCTGATCCTCCTGTGAAGTCCAGCTTCACCACCCTGGCGCTTCCCGGGACGGCTGAAGCCCCGAATGATGCGATCATCCTTGAAGAAAGGCCCAGGCTATCGGGCTGGACTGGCCCGTATACCGAGCTTATGCCCTGTCCTGCGATCTCGTTTGGAAGGGTGAACCTGCCTGAGGACTCAGGGCCAACGGCCTTAAGGCCAGCAAGAAGCAGGGTCCCGCTGCTTCTTATCTCGTCTTTGAACTCGACGAGGTAAACCTGCTCCAGGTAGAACGGCCCTCCTTCCGGCAGCTTCGCCGTATAGTCCTGCCAGCCGGCACCGGAAAGCCTGCCGAAGTCGAGGAAGACCCTGGTGCCCGCCGCATCCCTGACATTGGCCCTCAGCCAGTGCCCTCTTGCAAGGCTGGTGTCCGCCATGATACTGAGTTCAGTACTTCCTTCAGGAATCGGCACAAGATCAGCCGGTTTAAGGTAAGCCGCCCTCACGCCCGTTCCGGTGAAATCATAGCTCAGCTTGGCAGCCCTTCCGGTCGGAGTATCAGTGAAAGAGAAGCCTTTAGCCGCCTCGGCAGGCGACCCATAAGTACTCCAAGCAGCTTCATCGCCGAAGCTCAACGCCTGGGCTCCGTCTGACTCGGCCCCTGCCGCAAGGCTCAGCTTATCGAGGAAAAGGTCGCTGTACATCAGGTCCACTTCTATTATGCCGGTAAGCCCGCTGAGCTCCGATGCCGGGATGAGGGGGGCCGGATACTCCTTCTCGCCCGAAGATGAGGACACCACCAGCTTCAGCCCTGCGGAAGGCAATGGGATATTCCTTCCGGAGGCATCGTAAGCTTCTATGCTGAAGCCTAACCCATCCTCCGTCTGAATCGCGGATGTGAAGTGCGCGACCGCAGGCCCACCTGTCACAAGGAAGCGGTACTTCCCGACAAGCTGGCCTTCATGCAGGGCCT
>CAZHKX010000119.1:0-4677 GCA_964532805.1 uncultured Clostridia bacterium | reverse complement strand
TCAAATTGTCCTTCCTGGATCCACCTGTTTAAGAAATTATAACGCGAATGTGAAAACTTGGCACTACCTGCAATCAGCATAGAGCATACACCGAAACGGGATAACCCGCGAGGCGGGAACCGAACAAGCCCCAGACTGCGGCTCTCCACAAATAATTAACATCACGAACAATGCCGAAGTATTAGAATTGATGCATACAAGTTTGGAGGTATCTTATGAAGACTGCGAACAAATCGAAGCTTAGACTCATCTCGCAGATACTGTTCTTCGCATTAATCGCCGTGATTACGGTGAACCACAGCCTTGCTGAGAAAAGCGCGGGGGTTGAGGAGATTCCTGCTGCTTCCATTCATGCCGTATGCCCCTTCGGAGGCGTGGTAAGCATATACCGGTTCGTGACCGCGGGCTCCTTCGTTCAGAAGGTGCATGAGGCATCATTCGCCTTGATGGTCATAGTCTTCTTCTCAGCTGTCCTGTTCGGGCCCATATTCTGCGGCTGGGTGTGCCCGTTCGGAAGCTTCCAGGAATGGCTCGGCAAACTTGGAAGGAAGATCTTCAGGAGATCATATAACAAGCTGGTTCCGGCTAAGCTAGAGAAGGCCCTTGGCCTGCTGAGATATGTGGTGTTGGTATGGGTCGTCTATGCGACGGCGGTAAGCGCCAAGCTGGTATTCTCTGCGTATGACCCATACAGCGCGCTCTTCAGCTTCTGGACAAGCGAAGCGCAGGTGGCAGGAAGCTTGATACTACTTGCTGTTATCGCAGCCTCGCTTGTAATAGAGAGGCCATGGTGCAAGTTCGCATGCCCGTACGGGGCGCTTCTGGGGCTGACGAACCTTATCAGGCCCTTTGCGATACGAAGGAGGGCTGCCACATGCATTTCCTGTTCCAAGTGCGACAGGTCATGCCCCATGAACATCGAAGTATCGAAGGCGGCGGCGGTGAGAGATCCCAGGTGCATAACATGCCTCGAGTGCACATCCGAGGCAGCATGCCCTGTTAAGGATACCGTCGTCTTGTCTACGACTGGTTTCGGAGGTAAGTGAGAATGAAGATAGGAAGGACTACGGCCTTCGCTGCGGTAATGCTCATGATGCTGGGAGGAGTGATAATAGCCTCCAGCTTGGGGTTTTTCGACACTGAAAGCAGCAAGAACGTTGCAACCATCAAGGCGGGGGAGTTCGCTGGTGAGGCCGACCCCAACGACATCAGGGGCTCGTTCAGCTTCGCGGACATATCCAGGCAGTTCGGGGTGGAGATCTCTGCGCTGGCTGAAGCGTTCGGAATAGATGGCACAGATGATGAGATTGCGGCATTCCAGATAAAGGGGCTCGAGGAGAAGTACGCAGGACTGCCGCAGGAGATAGGCACGTCATCAGTAAGGCTTTTCGTCGGCTTCATGACAAGCCTGCCAGTCGAACTGGGAGCATACATACCAGTTAAAGCGGCTGAAATCATCATCAGCAGTGTCGACGGGCTTACGGAGGAAAGAGAATCATACCTGAAGGGCCATACCATTGACCTGACGGCTGTCCCTAAGCAATCAGAAGGCGAAACCCTGCCTGAAGAGGCACAAGGAAGCTCGGTGCCGGCACAAGAGGGCACAGTTTCGGGTTTTGTAGAAAGCAGTGTCAAGGCAGCCTCACCTCAGGAAAGCAAGGCGGCTGATCCGAAACCGGCGGCGGAGGCAGCACCGGCTGCAGCAACCAAGGAGTCACCAGCCGCGACTGACGATGGAATAGTCGATGCCACAGGCGTAGCTGATGCTGCAAAAACCACGGAGGCTACTGCTGAGCAGGCGGGGGAGGATTCGGCGGCAGGCCAGCAGGCAGCAGCAGAGGAGCACGATACAAAGAAGGAAGAAAGGTCGGTTAAGGGGAATACCACAATATTCGACATGATGAGCTGGGGAGTATCAAGGGAGCTCATCGGGCCGGCTATCGGGATAGAGCTTCCGGCTGACAACGGAGCAAAGCTCAGGGACCTTATCATTGCAGCTGGAAAGAGCTTCGAGGAGGCCAAGTTAGTCTTGCAGAAGATGGTGGATGAATCGAACTGATGGCAAACGAAGCACGTACCATACTGGTAGTGGAGGATGAGAAAGCTATTGCGGACATCATCTCCGCCTACCTTGAGAAGGAAGGATTCACAGTAAGCTGGGCGAAGGACGGGGCCGAAGGCATGTCGAAGTTCAGGTCCAAGTCCCCTGACCTCGTCGTCCTGGACTTAATGCTGCCCTTCATAAGCGGAGAGAAGGTAATCGCGTCAATCAGGGAGATGTCATCCCTCCCGGTGATAATGCTGACTGCGAAGTCCTCCGAGTCGGACATTGTTACCGGACTAGACCTTGGCGCCGATGACTACCTCCCAAAGCCTTTCAGCCCAAAGGAGCTCGTCGCCAGGGTCAAGGCGCTTCTTAGAAGGTTCGATGCGCTGAAACCCTCGCGTATTCAGAGGATGTCGCTGGGGGATCTGGTCTTAGACTTCGAAAGGAAGGAAGTCTCGCGCCAGGGGGAGCTGGTCAAGCTGACAAAGTACGAGTATGCGATATTGGAGGCGCTTGCGCTCCACAAGCAGAGGACCTTCTCCAGAGAGGAGCTGATCGAAGCCGCATTCGGTGAGGATTATCAGGGGTTCGACAGGACGATAGATTCCCATGTCAAGAACCTTAGGAAGAAGCTCGCTGCAGGCGGCGACAGCTCGGAGTACATTGAGACGGTGCACGGCATCGGCTACAGGATAGGCGGTAGGTTCATTTGAAGCTGGGATTAAGGACGAAGGTGGCATTCGTTTACGCCCTTCTGATCGTGGTTACCCTCTCAGTGACCTATTTCGGTATCGACTACACCGTGAAGAATACTTTCGGCGATTACCTGGAGCGAAGGATAAGACAGGAGCGGGAGGACATCATCTCCGGGCTTTCTGATGCATATATTGACGGCCAGGGCTGGAATTTGGCAGGGCTCTCCAAGATATCGGCGGCTGCCGCCGATATCGGTATGAGCCTCATCCTGCACGATTCTGATGGAAACCCGCTGATATCGGCCTCAGGGATGGGGAGGATGGGCATGGGCCGCATGATGGGAAGGAACCCCTACCTGACCAACGAGTCCTTCCCCGTCATGAAAGAAGGAAAGCAGATAGGCACAGCCGACGTAAGCTACCAGAACATCTTCCTTACAGAGGCGGACAATGAGTTCCTGGAGCGGATAAACGGGTTTCTCATAGTCTCAGGGCTTACCATAGCCGTTGTGGCCGTGTTGCTCGGAATCACCTTCGCCGACAGCATAAGCAAACCAATTTTCAGGGTCCTGTCGCTCGCCCAGTCATTGGGCAGGGGGGACTTCGCCCAAAGGATAGGCCATAAGGACAGCACGAAGGAGATATCGCAGCTTTACACAGGGATGAACGAGCTAGCCATCGAGATGGGCAGGCAGGATGCCATGAGGAAGCGCATGGCGGAGGACGCGGCCCATGAGCTTAAGACGCCGCTGACGATAGCCAAGGCAAGGCTAGAAGCCATGGGCGACGGGGTGATGCCTCTAAGCGCTGAGGGCCTTTCCGCCAGCATATCGGAGCTTGACAGGCTCTCAGACATGGTCATGATGCTTGAGAGGGTAAGCAGGATAGAAAGCGGCCTGGATTCCATCGAGCGGAAGGAATGCAGCATAAACGCAACCATTGGCTCCGCGGTTGAGGCCATGAAGCCGCTTTTCTCCGCCAAAGGCGTCGACCTGGTCCTGGTAACCGGCAGCAGTGAGGCAAGGATGATGCTCGACTGCGACAAGATGAGAAGAGCGGTCGAGAACCTTCTAAGCAACTCCCTCAAGTACACAGACACAGGCGGCAGGGTAGCTGTTACGGTATCGGCTGCCGACTCCGGCTTCGAAGTGTCCGTTGAGGACAGCGGGACCGGAATCGACCCGAAGGATCTACCCCACGTATTCGACAGGCTCTACAGGGCTGATGAATCAAGGAACAGGGCCAGCGGCGGGATGGGAATCGGGCTGTCATTGGTGAAAAGCATAGTCGAAGCACACGGAGGCACTGTGAAGGCGGAAAGCGAAAGGGGCAAGGGTAGCAGATTCGTCATCTGGATACCTAATATTGCCAGTTGAGCGCCTTCAGTTTTCCCTTTGACGAAACTAAGGCAGGGCTTTATAATTGTCGGTGGGCCCATAGCTCAGCGGTAGAGCGGTCGGCTCATAACCGATTGGTCCTTGGTTCGATCCCAAGTGGGCCCACCATATGAGAGAAGACAGGCGGAGCTTTTAGAGCCCGCCTTTCGTCTTATCCGGCAGTTCGCCAGCTTTGAAGGAATCCGCGAAAACATATAGAATATAAGCATGGTAGGATATAAATCTAGTTTCGAAAGGCTTCGAAGGTGTGACTATGAAGAGGGTGCGCTGCGATACTTGCGGCAGGTTCATTCCTAAGGAAAGGCTAGAGGCCTTGCCTGGAACCCACAGGTGCATAGAGTGCGCGAAGAAGCTTGGAACGGACGTCCAGGGCAAAAAGGCTGACATCAGCATGGACCCCGAGACGTACAGGGACCTTCTGGGCGCTACCAGAAGCTAGGATTTGATAGCTTTGCAAGCGGACTGGGTGGCCGCGGGCTAACAAGCCTGAGGAAAGTCCGAGCTCCATAGGGCAGGGTGCCGGGTAACGCCCGGTGAG
>CAZHKX010000118.1:0-4794 GCA_964532805.1 uncultured Clostridia bacterium | reverse complement strand
CCTTGATCGACCCCAGGATCAAGCTTAGGTAAAGGAGGGTGCGGAATGAATAAGAAACTACTTAGCATGCAGGTCGACCCGGAAATGTTCGCACCCGTTCCAAAATCGGAACGAGTACAGCTTGCGACCATGAGACCATCGACTACTTATTGGCAGGACGCCAGCAGGCGCCTTAAGAGGAACAAGGTAGCCATGGCATCCATAGTTGTCATACTTCTAGTCTTCGCGTTCGCGTTCATCGGCCCCGTGCTGATGCCTTATACATATGAGCAGCAGATACGCGAAGATGTGGACTTGGCGCCAAATGCAAGGCATTGGATGGGTACCGACGGATTGGGAAGGGACCTTATGGTCCGGGTGATGATAGGCACAAGGATCTCACTTCTTGTAGGATTGATAGCCACCTTCATCATCCTGATAATCGGTTCGATATACGGCTCTATAGCTGGCCTCATGGGAGGATGGGTCGACAACATCATGATGCGTTTCGTCGAGATCCTCTACTCCGTGCCCGACATACTTATAGTCATCCTGCTTTCGGTCACGCTGAAGGACCCCCTCACGCAGCTCTTTGAAGCCGGCGGGGTTCTTAGCGGCCTTGCAGGCATCGGCCCCGGGCTCATATCGATCTTCCTTACCTTCGCCCTTCTGTACTGGGTCGGCATGGCCAGGATGGTCCGCGGCCAGGTCATGCAGATCAAGGAGCAGGAGTTCGTGACGGCTGCAAGGGCCCTTGGCGCCAGCAACCGCAGGATAATCCTGAGGCATCTAATCCCCAACAGCATAGGTCCTATAATTGTCACTGCGACGTTCCAGATACCGTCAGCGATATTCGTCGAGTCGTTCTTAAGCTTCATCGGGCTCGGAGTATCGGCCCCCATGGCATCCCTCGGCTCTCTTGCGTCCGACGCCATGAACGGCGTCTACACCTATCCTTACAGGCTTCTCTTCCCGGCCGTGATAATCGCGCTCATCATCCTGGCATTCAACCAGCTGGGAGACGGGCTGCGCGATGCTCTCGACCCGAAGATGAAGAAGTAGCCTTACGGCAGGAAGCGAGGAAAAAGATGGGAAATCTAGTCAACATAAAGGATCTGAAGGTGTCGTTCTTCACGCCTGCCGGAGAAGTCCAGGCAGTGAGGGAAGTAAGCTGGGACCTGGACAAAGGCGAGGTCATCGGCATAGTAGGAGAATCCGGTTCAGGGAAATCGGTATCGGTATACGCGCTGATAGGGCTACTGACCCCTCCGGGCAGGGTAGTCAGCGGCTCGATCGAGTTCGACAGCAAGGACATGCTGTCACTTCCTGAGAAGAAGATGCAGGAGATAAGAGGCAGCGACATCGCGATGGTCTTCCAGGACCCGACGACTTGCCTCAACCCCGTATTCACGATAGGAAACCAGCTTATCGAGGCCATACTCGTCCATGAGAAGCTGTCTAAGTCGGAAGCCAGGAAGAAGGCCATACATCTTCTTGAGCTCGTGGAGATCCCCTTCCCTGAAAAAAGGATGAGGCAGTATCCACACGAGTTCTCGGGCGGCATGAAACAGAGGGTCATGATAGCGATGGCCCTGGCAAACGATCCCAAGCTTGTCATAGCAGACGAGCCCACCACCGCACTGGACGTGACAATCCAGGCCCAGATACTTGACCTTCTGAAGAACCTCAGGTCGAAGATAAACATGTCGGTCATCCTAATCACACATGATCTCGGCATCATCTCCGACGTGTGCGACAGGGTCATGGTGATGTATGCCGGCAAGGTCGTGGAGGAGGCGTCGATATTCGACATCTTCGAGAAGCCGGGTCACCCCTACACCAAGGGGCTCCTTAGGTCTATACCGAGGCTGCACCTGGACAAGAAGGAAAGGCTTGTCCCCATCGAGGGTACGCCGGTCGACCTGCTGTGCCCTCCTGCGGGATGCTCATTCGCGCCAAGGTGCGAGTACTGCATGAGGATCTGCATCGACAACCAGCCGCCGTTCTTCGAGCTTGGCGCCAAGCATAGGGCAGCTTGCTGGCTGCTTCATGAGCAGATCAAGGACAAGCCGTTCTTGCCGGATCCCGACTACGGAAAAGAGGTGTGCCTATGAGTAAGCTTCTTGAAGTAAAGAACCTTAAGAAGTACTTCCCTGTGAAGGCCAACTGGCTTGAGCCCACTAAGTTCGTGCACGCAGTGGACGACATCAGCTTCACCATCAACAAGGGCGAGACCTTCGGCCTGGTCGGAGAATCCGGATGCGGGAAGACTACTGTGGGGCGCACGGTCCTGAGGCTCCATGAGCCCACCTCGGGCAAGATAATCTATGATGGCAAGGATATAACAAAGGTGGACATGGTGCCGTTCAGGCGCAAGATGCAGATAATATTCCAGGATCCCTATGCGTCTTTGGACCCGAGGATGACAGTCGGCGACATCATCGCCGAGGCGATGGACATCCACAGGATGGCCGGCACCCGCAAGGAGAGAGACGAGAAGATACACGAGCTGCTTTGCCTCGTCGGCCTATCGCCGGAGCACGGAAGCAGGTATCCGCATGAGTTCTCAGGCGGACAGAGGCAGAGGATCGGAATCGCAAGGGCGCTTGCGGTGACCCCTGAGTTCATAGTATGCGACGAGCCGATATCGGCCCTTGATGTCTCAATCCAGGCCCAGGTCATGAACATGCTTGAGGACCTGCAGAAGAATATGCAGCTGACTTACCTTTTCATCGCCCACGACCTCGCAGTAGTCAAGCACATCTCCACCAATGTAGGCGTGATGTACCTGGGCAAGATGATGGAAATAACGAACACCGAGGAACTTTACAAGTCCCCGCTGCATCCATATACTCAAGCGCTTCTCTCTGCGATACCGATACCGGATCCGAAGGTTAGCCGCACAAGGAAGAGGGTGCCCCTGGAGGGTGACGTCCCCTCCCCCATCAACCCCAAGCCCGGGTGCAGGTTCAGGCAGCGCTGCAAATATGCGATGCCCATCTGCGCGGAGGCTGACCCTGAGCTTAAGGAAGTCGGCCCGGGACACTGGTGCGCGTGTTATTTATTGGACAAGAAGTAGGAATCCGAGTATATTTAGCAAATAATACTAAGTGTGTTGAAACGCCCTGAGGCGTTCAAATAACAAGGAGGAGAAACAATGAAGAGGATCGCACTTTTACTGACCCTTATCCTCGCCTTTGCGAGCCTCACCGGCCTCGTGACGGCAGCGCCCATCGCGTCCCTTTCAGTGTCGGTCGGCTCGGAGCCCGAGACCATCGACCCGGCCCTGAACTCGGCAGTAGACGGCGCAATCTACATCGGCCACCTGTTTGAGGGCATCTACACCTACGCGGCAGATGGCTCCCTCAAGCTCGGAGTCGCGAAGTCCGCAGTACCTTCAGCCGATGGCAAAACCTGGACGATTACGCTGAAGGATAACCTGTTCTGGAGCGACGGCAAGAAGCTGGTCGCAGGCGACTTCGTATATGCATGGAAGCGCGCAGCAGCAGAAGCCACAGCTTCTCCTTATGCCTACCTGATCACCGACAACGTAGACCTCACCAAGACAGTGGCCAAGGACGACAAGACGATCGTCCTGCAGATGCTGCTCAACGTCCCGTATCTCAAGTCCCTCCTCGCATTCCCGACCTTCATGCCCGTACGTAAGGACATAGTCGAGAACGCCGACGGGACCCCCAACGACAAGTGGACCCTCGACCCCAAGAAGTTCGTGTCCAACGGCATGTATAAGCTCTCCAAGAGGGTACAGGATGACGTCATCGAGATGGTTGCCAACGGCTACTATCACGACAAGGCGACCGTTAAGGTCCCTAAGCTCATCTTCAAGCTCTTCTCGGATGACAACGCCGTATTCGCGGCCTTCAAGAACAACCAGCTGTCGTTCATCGACACATACCCGATCGACGAGTACAAGAGCGTCATAAAGCTCGCCGAGTACAATGTAGCGCCTACCATCGGCACCTACTATGTATCGTTCAACGTGAAGGTAGCCCCGCTCAACAACGTCCTAGTACGCAAGGCCCTCTGGTATGCGATAGACGCCAAGTACATCGCTGAGGAAGTCCGCGGCGGCGGCGCCATTCCTGCCAACGCGATGGTCGCATTCGGAATCACCGACTCCGACAACAAGGACTTCAGCCAGAAGCCCGAGTCGAAGTTCATCGATCCCAGCGTGTACGCCAAGAACGTCGAGCAGGCCAAGAAGTTCCTGGCCGAAGCCGGTTATCCCGACGGCAAGGGCTTCCCCAAGCTCGAGTACGTGTACAACACCAGCACCGGCCATAAGAAGATAGCTGAGGCCCTCCAGCAGATGTGGAAGAAGGCCCTCAACATCGACGTAACGCTCGCAAACGTCGAGTGGAACGTGTTCACCGAGATGCGCCGCAAGGGCAACTACCAGATAGCCCGCAACGGCTGGCTCGCCGACTACGACGATCCGACCTCCTTCCTGGATCTGTTCGCAACCGGCAACGGCAACAACGACGGCCAGTACTCGAATCCGAAGTACGACGAGCTGCTCGGTAAGGCCACAGCAAGCACCTCCGATCCTAAGGCACGCTTCACCTACCTGCATCAGGCTGAGAAGATCCTCATGGATGACGCAGCAGCAGCACCGATCTTCTTCTATACCGACGAGTATCTTAAGAAGACCAACCTGCAGGGCGTAATCGTATCACCGTTCGGCTTCAAGTACTTCTACAACTGCAGCACGAAGTAATCTATAAAGCTGCAAAAATGAGAAGGGACTGTCCCAAAACAAGCACCCAAGGGACTGCACCCAAATAAATCAGAAAG
>CAZHKX010000117.1:0-4823 GCA_964532805.1 uncultured Clostridia bacterium | reverse complement strand
CTTTCGCGTCTCCTCTGGGCATGCGCACCTTCCTATTTGAGAACCCATTCACTACTTATTACTTTAACACCGCGTGCCATATTCCTGCCAATGGTGTATCATAAAAATGAGCAGAAAATCGGCAGAAAAACGAAAACTTTGCGCATCGGCAAGAAGGATATTGCTATTCCGCGCTGAATAATCTATTAGTAAATTGAGAGTGCGTTCACTTGAGTTAGCTTTCACGAGGGGTGAGGATTTGAACATAGGAATGATGGGTTACGGGCTCTACGTGCCCGAAAAGAGGATGTCGGCTGCGGAAATCGCCGAGGCGACGAGCATTCCGGAGAATGTCATAGCGCTCAAGTTCGGGATCAAAGGGAAGCCGATGCCCGGGCCTGAGGACACCACCTCATACATGGGCCTGATGGCGGCAAGGAAGGCCGTCGATAACTCGGGCATAGATCCAAAGGAGATAGACGTAGTCATATGGTTCGGCGCCCAGCACAAGGATTACCCCTGCTGGCTGGCTAGCCTTAAGATCGCCCACGAGCTGGGGGCCGTAAACGCCTGGGGATTCGACATGGAGGCCATGTGCGGCTCGTTCATGGCGGCGCTGGAGACGGCAAGGGGGCTCATGCTTTCATCGGAATCCAACAGGACGGTGCTTCTCGTCTCGGGCTACAGGAACGCCGACCTCATTAACCTCTCGGTGCCTGAGACGGCATTCATGGCGGACTTATCCGCCGGAGGCTCTGCATGTGTGCTAAGGCGCGGCCACGACGAGAACATCCTGCTGGGGACGGCATTTAGAGGCGACGGCTCCTTCTCGGAGCTTTGCGTGGTGCCCGTGCTCGGCTCGAAGAAGTGGCCCCCGGAGCCGGGCGACGACCAGAAGGCGTACTTCCGCATAGACGACCCCGAGGAGTTCAAGAGGAAGCTCGGGGAGAAGACGATGCCCAACTTCTACTGGGTAGTGAGGGAGGCCCTGAAAAGGTCCGGCGGGCTCACCGAAAAGGACGTCGACTACCTCGCCATACTGCACTTCAAGAGGAGCGCCCATGATGCGGTGCTCTCTGAGCTGGGCCTTTCCGCAGAGCAGACGACATATCTGGACGACTACGGCCACATGGGCCAGAACGACCAGCTCCTGTCCCTGGACCTGGGGCTTAAGGCAGGGAAGATAAAAGACGGCGACATAGTGAGCATGGTCGGCGCGGGCCTGGGCTTTGTCTGGGCATCGGCGGTCATGAAGTGGGGAAAGGCTTAGAGGCAACTGGATTTATAGATAAAGGGAGGATGACCGAACATGAAGATGGCAGGCAAGGTCTGCGTCGTTACCGGAGGCGCCAGCGGCATCGGCAAGGCGATAGTCGAGAAGTTCCTCGAATACGGTGCCGAGAAGGTATACGTTGTCGACCTCAATCCCAAGGCCCTCGAGGAGCTCGAGGCGGCGCACAGGAACGTCAAGGGAGTGGTCCTTTCAGTCACCGACAGCAAGGCGGTAGGCGAGTTCGCCCTGAAGGTTAAAGAGGAGATTGGGCGAATAGATGTACTTGTGAACAATGCAGGCGTGACAAAGGACGCCCTCATACAGAAGATGAGCGATGATGACTGGCAGTTCGTCATAGACGTCAACCTCAAGGGCCCCTTCGTGATGACAAGGGCCATCGGCCCCATCATGATGGAGACCGGCAAGGGCGCCATAGTGACCATTTCCTCAGTGGTGGGCCTGGACGGCAACATCGGCCAGTCGAATTACGCCGCTACTAAGGGCGGGGTCATCTCGATGACCAAGACCTGGGCCAAGGAGTTCTCCAGGAAGGGAGCCTTCGTTCGAGCCAATGCTGTCGCCCCGGGATACATCAACACCCCAATGATGGCCACCGTGCCGGATAAAGTGCTCGATCCCATAAAGGAGAAGACCTACTTCAAGAGGCTCGGGGAGCCGTCCGAGATAGCCGAGGTTGTCGCGTTCCTCGCGAGCGATGAGTCAAGCTACGTCACCGGTCAGGTCATAAGGGCCTCCGGAGGCCTCGTAGTCTAGATAGCGAACAAGGCAAGTCCAAGAAAGTCTAATAGATCAGGAAGAAACCAAAATCCATCAACAGGAGGGGTAATATGAAGAAGATCCTAGTAGTGGCACTGGCGCTCGCACTTCTCATGGCATCGAGCGTGCTGGCAGCCGATCCCGGCGTCACCAGCAAGGAAGTCGTAATCGGAAGCTTCATCGCCATGTCTGGCCCTTACGCGGCCATCGGCGTGCCGTACGCCAACGGCATGAAGGCCTATTTCAACTGGGTCAACAAGAACGGCGGGGTAAACGGCCGCCAGATCAAGTTCCTCATCGAGGATGACCAGCTCAACCCCGCCAACACCACCGTCGCGGTGAAGAAGCTCGTCGAGCAGGACAAGGTGTTCGCCCTCGTCGGCGGACTCGGCACGCCCGGCGTAGTCGCGACCTACAAGTACCTCGACACCAACAAGGTGCCGCACGTATACCAGGGCGCGGGCAGCGGCCTCATCGCAATCCCGCCGAACAAGTACATATTCCCCGTGCAGCCCAACTACACGACTGAAGGCCAGCTCATGGTCAAGTACCTCGACGAGACCAAGAGGGCGAAGACCATAGGCATAGTCTACAGGAACCTCGACGACGGCAAGGAGATCGCAGCGGCAGTGAAGGCCGAGGCGGCCAGGCGCGGCCTCAAGGTCGTGGCGGACATCCCCGTGGAAGCCACCGCAGCCGACATGTCGGCCCAGATCCTGCAGCTTACCGCGGCCAACCCCGACGCAATCGTAGTCGGCCTCTTCAACCCCCAGAGCGCGTCGTTCCTGAAGCAGGCAAGGGGAGACTTCAAGCTCACGAAGCCCACCTACCTCATGACCTACTCGAACGCTGACCTCACAGTCGCAGCCGGCGCCGCCGGAAACGCTGTCGGAGTCGAGGCGATGGCATGGGTCAACGTCGACTTCGCCAACACCAGCCTGCCGATATTCAAGGTATATCAGCAGACGTTCCCCGGCCAGCTGCCCAACGCCTTCGGAGTCGCGGGCCTCACAGCGGCCGAGATCTTCGTCGAGGGCCTCAAGAGGGCCGGCACCAACCTCACCCGCGAGGGCTTCGTGAAGGCCATGGAATCCTTCGAGAACTTCTCGGGCATGGTCGCAGTCGACATCACCTACGCGCCCTATAACGTAAATGACCTCACCTGCCGCCTGGGCAAGCAGTCGATGTACGTCCTCAGGTTCACTAAGGACAACATCGAAGTTGCCAGCGACTGGATCTACCTTAAGTAACATATACCAGTAGAGCCCGGGCCGCGAAGCTTCCCGTATCATGGAGGCCGCGGCCCGGCTTCACAAATAAGGAGCACGGACATGCTTGAGACTCGCAACGTGACGGTCCGCTTCGGCGGCCTTACCGCCGTCAAGGACATGAGCATGAAGGTACAGCCAGGGACCATACACTCGCTTATAGGACCCAACGGCGCGGGAAAGACCACGCTTTTCAACGTCATATCAAGGATCATCGAGCCCACATCGGGCGAGGTCGCCTTCGAGGGGGAGAGCCTAAACGGCCTTACCTCCGACAAGGTCATCTACAAGGGCATAAGCCGCACCTTCCAGAACCTGCAGCTCTTCCGTAACACCACGGTGTATGAGAACATATACGCCGGCCTTGTGCACGAGTACAGCGGCAGGGAGCTGCCGTTTATTCCCGGGGCCGGGAAGCGATTTGCGGACGACAGCCGCGACAGGATACTAGAAGTGGCCGAGATGCTGGGCATAAAAGACAGGCTGGGCTCATTTCCGGCGGCGCTGCCCTACGGGATACTAAAGAGGGTGGAGCTGGCCAGGGCCCTTGTCTCTAAGCCCAAGCTACTGCTGCTGGACGAGCCGGCAGCGGGGCTCAACAGCGACGAGACCAGGGAGATTGACGAGGTCTTCCACAAGGTGAACGCGATGGGCGTGACGATGCTTCTGGTCGAGCACGACATGAACATGGTGATGAAGGTCTCGCACCGTATCACGGTGATGAACTTCGGGGAGAAGGTCGCCGAGGGCACCCCGAAGGAGATAGCATCGAACCCGAAGGTCATAGAGGTGTACCTCGGGAAATCGGACCTGGGGGTGGTAAACGGTGCTTAAGGTAGAGAATTTCGCGGTCAGCTACGGCCACGTCAAGGCGGTCAAGGGCATAAGCTTCGAGGTGGCGGAAGGCGAGATCGTAACGATAATAGGGGCGAACGGGGCGGGCAAGTCCTCCACGGTGATGGGCCTTGCCGGCATAGTCGAATCCCAGGGCAAAGTAGAGTTCGAGAGCACGGACATTTCCAGGGCCTCCAACTTCGCGAGGGTCTCGAAGGGCCTGGTGCTCTGCCCCGAGGGAAGGCACATCTTCCCGGAGCTCACGGTTGACGAGAACCTGAAGCTCGGGGCCTACAGGCGCGGGTCGTTCGCGAAGAGCATCGGCCTCGTGCACGAGCTGTTCCCGGTGCTCAAGGAGAGGAAGAACCAGGTGTCGGGCTACCTTTCGGGAGGAGAGCAGCAGATGCTCGCAATCGGAAGGGCGCTTATGAGCGACCCGAGGCTTCTCATGCTGGACGAACCGTCTTTAGGCCTGGCGCCGATACTGGTGGACCAGGTATTCGAGGCGCTGGACAAGCTGAGGCGCCAGCAGGGACTGTCGATTCTCCTAATCGAGCAGAACGCGTTTAAGGCGCTCGGGATATCCCAGAGGGCCTACATCATGGAGACGGGCAGGATAGTACTTAGCGGAAAATCCGATGACCTTCTGAAGTCCGAGGACGTCAAGAAGGCCTATCTGGGCATTTAGGGGG
>CAZHKX010000116.1:0-4832 GCA_964532805.1 uncultured Clostridia bacterium | reverse complement strand
TTTGATTCTTGGAGGGCGAATGAGAAGGCTTTTCATAATCGGATCCAAGAGCGCCTGCGGATCGGACTGGAAGGAGAGGTTCCTGGTAAACAGGGCCAATCTAAGAATCACCGAGCTGAAGCTTGTCCGGGATGAGCCGCTAAAAATAAAGCCTACGCTGTTCGAGGACCTGCTCGAGTTCTTCTTCGTCCTCAAGGGCGAGATAGAAATCGAGTCCGAGGGTATAAAAGTAAGGCTGATTAGCGGCGAATATTTCTATACTCACAACCTTAGGAGGGCTGTGCTCGTCTCCTCCCCTTCCGAGGCATTGGTCCTAGTCGCCAGCAATATCTCCATAACCAAGCAGGTCAACACCTCCCTCATAGACGAGATAAAGCCCAAAGTAACCGCAGGTGGCCTGTACATCATGGGCAAGGGCTGCATCAACCGCGCAACCCAGGATAACAATGCGCTGAGCCTGCTTGCCAGCGGAGGAGGCTTGGACGTGATGCTGCAGGAGATCTTCGGGAGAAGGCCCGGCTGCGTCACTCCAGGGGACTCTCCTGACTTGCTGGAGTTCTTCTACATCCTAGAGGGCGTATTCGTCCTAAATGACAACGGTGTTGAGCATATCCTGCATGCGGGAGACGCATTCTACGTATACGACCTGGACCACACAATATCGTTTACCGCCGAGGATGGGGCTAGGGCAATCTATATTGCCTCCAAGCCGATCTTCGACTACCTCCTGGACTTCATGGAGGACCTGAACGAGCTACTAAGGCAGTATGAGCAGAAGGACGTCTACACCCATAACCACAGCATAAGAGTCGAGCAGTATACGCTTAAGATAGCAAGCAGGATGGGGCTTCCCAACGACAAGCTGCTTGCCATAGCAGTTGCTTCCTTGTTCCATGACATTGGCAAGGTCAACATCCCCGACGAAGTGCTAAACAAGGTCGGAATGCTTAACGAAAGGGATTTCGAGTACATTAGGAAGCATCCTGCCGACAGCGCAAAGGTGTTGAGCCAGAGATTCGAGGAAGCCCTGACTGACATAGTCGGCCAGCACCACGAGAGGCTCGACGGATCAGGCTACCCTCTAGGGCTCAAAGGCGACGAGATCATGCTTGAGGCGAAGATAGTGGCAGTGGCCGACTCCTATGACGCCATGACCTCTGACAGGGCGTACCGGAAAGGCATAACCCCCCGTGAGGCGCTAACCGAGCTGAAGGAGCTGGCAGGCAAACTGTATGATCCAGATGCGGTCCACACGTTGGAGGCCATATTGACGGAAGAGGGACACATAACAAACAATAGTTAGCGCATATTGAATATTGTTTTTAGTTTTTGGTTGTAATATACTCAAGTTGTGCGTGGAAGCGCATAAATATTGGAAGGTTGGGCTTTCTTACCTTCACCGACAAGAGCAAACCAGGCGAAAGCCTGGGACGCAAAGCTAAGGGCCTAAAAGCGCAAGCTCATGGCTGCCAGTTACCGAAAGAAGGGCTTATTGCCTCTCCGGGAGAACGGCGGCCGATGTCGATGAACATTGGTCGTTTATTTTTTGACCGGTGAAAGGTAAGGCCAGGACCTAAGAAAGTAGGAGGTCAAATGAGAAAGCTTAACGTGATTTGCATCGTGATGGCAGCGGTTCTCTCTCTTTCAATGGCAGTCCCGGCAGTGGCCAGCGTAGGTTTGGAGGATGTGCTCAGGCACGTGGACAACGTTAACGACCATATCTACAGGGAGATCGAGAAGGCGCAGAAACTGGCGGATATGGCTTTGGAGCAGGGCGACGAGGAGTGGTTCAACCAGATCCTGTTCGACCTTCAGTACAAGGCGTCCATGCTTACGGCCACTGCTATTGAGTGGGCCACGCGCAAGGGCTTCGAAGCGGTTTGCTCACACGTATACGTGGTGGTAGGCGGAGTAGAAGTTATGGTCGACCCAATACACATCCTCTGGTAGAGCCTAAGACCAGATACTGACGAAAGGGCGGCTTAGGCCGCCCTTCTTTTTTGCACCTTAGCCTCATTAGGTTTAGAATTGTCTTATACTTCGCAGGAGGTGCCGAATGTACAGCAGCTTCGTGCTCGAAAGAGATGACTCAGCAACGCTTCAGTGCCATAGCTGGATGCCGAATATGAAAAGCGAATCTCTTGTCGTCTTAGTCCATGGAATCGGGGAACATGCTAAAAGGTACGATCCTGTCGCAGAACGGCTTAATCAGTCGGGCATTGCGGTATACTCCTTCGACCTACGCGGCCATGGGAGGAGCTCAGGCAAAAGGGGCCATATAGGCTCCTTTACGACAACCCATGGCGATATGGATGCATTGGCGTGCAGGGCGCGAGAGGCTGTAGGCGACCTTCCCCTCTTCTTCTTCGGGCACAGCCTCGGAGGAGGCATAGTGCTGTCCAAGTGGCAAAGGGAACCTGGAAGCGCCAAGGCCTTCATTGCAACCTCGCCATGGCTGGAGCTTGTAGAACGCAAGCCTCCGGCGTTGATTGCCGCATCCAGGGTGCTGAAGGCGCTTCTTCCATCCTTGGGCATTCCCACAGGTCTTGATGCGGACCTCCTCTCATCTGACGAGGAGGTAACAAGTGCCTATAGGAAAGATCCGCTGGTGCACGGCAAGATATCCGTTGCAACTGCAATAGATGCCATCGACTCGGCTGCAAAGGTGCTTGAAGTTGAGCATCCTGGCGCCCCGCTCCTGCTTGCTCATGGAAGCTTCGACGGAATTTGTTCCGTGGAGGCATCCAGGAGGCTTGCCAGCAAGTCGCCGGATTCCATAACCTACCTTGAGTACCCGGCAAGGCATGAGATATTCAACGAACCCGGACTATTCGATTCCCTGACCGATTCAATATCCGGCTTCATCGGGCAGATTGCCGGGAGGTGAGACGATTGCCCAGCTACATTATGTCGATCGATCAGGGCACTACTTCCTCCAGGGCAATCATCTTCGATGCCTCAGGAAGGCCGGTCTCATCCTCTCAAAGGGAGTTCACCCAGCATTTTCCGAAGCCGGGGTGGGTCGAGCACGACCCTGACGAGATATGGGCTTCGGTTAAGGCGGTTATCAGGGAAAGCCTCCAAAGCGGAGGTGTCTCCTCCTCCGATATCGCTGCCATAGGGATCACTAACCAGAGGGAGACCACGGTTCTTTGGGACTCTTTCACGGGCGAGCCTGTGTATAATGCCATCGTTTGGCAGTCCAGGCAGAGCGCCAGTATATGTGAGGAGCTGAAGGCGGCAGGCCTTGAACCCGAGTTCCGCGAGAAGACAGGGCTAGTGCTCGACGCCTACTTCTCTGGTACCAAGATAGCCTGGGCCTTGAGGAACATCGAAGGCTTGAGCAGTCTTATGGAATCCGGCAGGCTCAGATTCGGCACGGTCGACTCGTGGATCGTCCACAAGCTCACCAAAGGCCGCTCGCACATAACCGATGTGACTAATGCCAGCAGGACGCTGCTTTTCAACATCATCGAACGCAAGTGGGACAGATCTCTTCTCGCCTACCTTGGCATCTCCGATTCGGTGCTGCCTGAGGTCTGCGACAGCTCCGGTGTCCTTGCTACAACGGACCCCGACGAGTTCTTCGGGTCAAGGACGCCTATCTGCGGTATCGCAGGAGACCAGCAGGCAGCCCTCTTCGGCCAGCTATGCCTTAAGCCGGGTGAGGTCAAATCTACCTGCGGCACCGGAAGCTTCCTTCTCATGAATACCGGATCGGTCCCGGTAAGGTCCAAGCACGGCCTATTGACCACATTGGCATGCCCCGTGGATGGGGAGCCCGCATATGCGCTGGAAGGTTCCATCTTCGTAGCAGGAAGCGCGGTGCAGTGGATTAGGGATGGCCTTAGGATCGTAGATTCCTCCGGTGAGACTGATTCCATGGCTAGTTCGCTGAAGGGCAATGACGGCGTCTACTTCGTCCCTGCCTTCGTGGGGCTCGGCACCCCTTACTGGAACCAGGATGCAAGAGGGACGATAATTGGCATCACCAGGGGCACTACAAGGGCGCATATCGCCCGCGCAACCCTTGAGTCCATCGCCTACCAGACTAAAGACGTGCTTGATGCAATGGCGCAGGACAGCGGCATAAGCTTGGCCGCCCTTAAAGTGGACGGCGGCATGGCCAAGAACGATTTCATGATGGGTTTCATGGCAGATGTGACAGGCCTAGATGTGATAAGGCCGACCTACATGGAGAGCACCGCAATGGGGGCAGCTTACCTGGCCGGTCTTGGCATCGGCTTCTGGAAGGATACGCTGGAGATCTCGGCAAACTGGAAGCTTGACCGCAGGTTTGCTCCCCGCATCGGCAAGGATGAGGCTGACGCCTTGTATAAAGGCTGGAAGAGGGCTGTCTCGGCAGCGCTCGCCGCCTGTTAAGCTAAGCAGACAGCAATTGAAGGCGCGGGGCTGTAGGGTGCCCCGCGCCTTCATAATACTCCAGTCGCATTTCTGGCTTAAGTGAGCACCTTCTTGTCCTTCCATCCTCCCTCTCTGTACCTGAAGATGGCAACAGCAAGGCCGAAAAGCCAGCCGATCGGTATAGCCCACCATATGCCTAGGTAACCAAGAGGAGTATAGAGCGCCAGAAGCCAGGTAGCGGCTATCCTTATGCCCAGGGAGACTAGAGTCGATACCGAGGAAGGTATCATGTCTCCCGCACCCCTGAGCATTCCTGTAGTCACGAACATAACCCCGGCAAGCGCGTAGAATGCCGAGACGATGAGCAGATACTGCCTTCCCTGCTCTATGACCTTCGGCTCCGCCCCGGTAACGAACATGCCTATGAGCCTGTCTCCGAACAGCATCATCACGGTGGCCGCAAGTAC
>CAZHKX010000115.1:0-4947 GCA_964532805.1 uncultured Clostridia bacterium | reverse complement strand
TCGGAGGCGGAACCGGCCGCGTTCGCAAGGTATGCGGCCCACATAACCCTAATGAGGGCGGGGCTGACGGGCATGGGGATCTGCCTCGGATCGGTAACGCTGCTTGCCCGGCGCACAGGGTCAGTAGTCAACGCGATGAGCATAATCATGGTCGTCACCTCCCTGGGGGCGGGTTATGGAAGGGGGGCGCTTGCATTCATCGCCGGCATGTCACCCCAGGGCTATCTGGCCATGGGCATATACTCAGGCAGGGAGCCGGCGGGATTGCTGCCCGGTATGGCACTTCGCGCCCTGGTATGGCTTGCTGCAGGCTGCGCATTATATAATCTTGCAGTAAGGAGGGCGAGGAAGTTCGGTCTCCTCATCAATTACTGATTGCGAGGTGCATCATGCCCGGCATCCCAAGGCTCTTCTGCTTCGACATGGACGGCACGCTGACCGATACTTCAAGCTCATGGGAGCATTTAAGCAGGCACCTCGGAATCTGGGACGGCCAGGCGGAGCATCACCTGCATGCCTTCATTAGAGGCGAGATAGACTACATGGAGTTCTGCAGGCTGGATGCATCCGTTCTCAAGGGGCTCGACAGCAGCCTTATCAGAGCTGCGATGGAGACGATACGGATTGACGCGGGCATTGCAAGGCTCTCCTCATTCCTCAGGTCTAAAGGTTGCATGACCGCGCTAGTCTCCTCAGGGCTGGACGTGATGGCAGACAGGGTTAGGAAGCTAGCCGAGTTCGACCACGTATTCGTTAACGAGCTTGAGATCAGCCAGGGCATCATGACTGGAGGCGTTAAGGTGAACGTCTCGATCGACGACGAAGCCTTGACCAAGAGGGCTATAGTAAGGGCCCTCGCAGAAGGGCATGGCCTGAAGGCATCGGAAGTAGCGGCTGTGGGCGACAATTGGGGCGATCACGGCATGATAGAGGAGGCGGGCATGAGGTTCTTCGTGGACCGCATCCATTCCGAGACTGAGAAAGCAAGGTCCTCCTTCCCCGACATAATTATAGTCAGGGACATGGAGGACCTTCTTCTCCGCTTATCTAAGTAGGGCGGCGGGGGGCTAGCTTGCTGCTGCCTCCTGCTCGACGGCCTCTGAAGCCGCCTGCGGCAGGCTGTCCTTGTATTGCAGCTGATAGAGCCCGTAGTAGATGCCCTTCTGCATCAGCAGCTCCTGGTGAGTGCCGCTTTCCCTGATCTTGCCCTTATGAAGGACGATTATCCTGTCTGCATGCTGTATGGTCGACAGCCTGTGGGCGATGACAATCGTCGTGCGTCCGGTGATGAGCTTGGGCAGCGCGTCCTGTATTAGGGCCTCCGTCTCTGTGTCGATGTTGGATGTAGCCTCGTCTAGGACCAGCACCGAGGGGTTGAATGCCAGAGCCCTTGCAAAGGCAAGCAGCTGGCGCTGCCCGGCGGACAGCGTAGAGCCGCGCTCGGTAACCTTAGCGTCATACCCTCCGGGGAGCTTCCTTATAAATACGTCGGCATTGACGTACTCAGCGACGCTTCTTACCTTCTCGTCGGTGATAGCATCGTTATTGAGCCTGATGTTAGTCTTGATGTCCCCTGTGAAGAGGAAGACGTCCTGGAACACCGTCGAGATGTTCCTCCTCAGATCCTCAAGGGGTATCTGCCTGATGTCGATGCCATCTATGAGTATGCTGCCCTTCTGGATATCGTAATACCTGCTCATAAGGCTTATAATCGAGGTCTTGCCGGCGCCTGTGGCGCCTACGAATGCGACCATCTGGCCAGGTTCGATCGTGAAGCTCACATCCCTAAGGACCCATTCCTCGCCGACATACGCAAACCAGACGTTCCTGAACTCGATGCTTCCGATGAGCTTGTCGACCTTCACAGCATCCGGGGCGGTGGTAATCTCCGGCTTCCTGTCCAGCAGCTGGAATATCCTCTCGGACGAGGCCATGGCTGCCTGAAGTATGTTATATTTCTCCGCCATCTCGTTGATGGGGTGGAAGAACTGCCTGACATAGTTGATGAAGGCGTAGAAGACTCCTATCTGCACGGCTCCTGACAGGACACCCTTGGAGCCGTACCAGATCATGAGCGTCAGCGACATCGAGAAGATGAACTCCATCGTGGGCCTGAATATGGCATATACCATGGTCTCCCTCAGGCCGGACTTGAAGTATGAGGTGTTTATCTTATCAAAGTCCTCCTGCATGCGTTTCTCCACGCTGAACAGGTGTATGACCTTCATCCCGCTGATATTCTCAGATAGCGTCGCGTTGATCTTCGCCAGCGCGATTCTCAGCTTGCGGTATGCCTCCATCGCATACTTCCTGAAGAGCATGGTGGCGAAGATTATGAAGGGAAGCAGCGCGTAAGAGACAAGGGCTAGCCTGTAGTCCAGCCTCAGCATCACGACTATGATCCCGATTATCAGGAAAACGTCCTTGAACAGGTTCACAAGGACGCTCGTGTACATCTCGATGAGCGTGTCCGTATCGTTGGTCACCCTCGTTACCAGCCTGCCCACAGGGTTCTTGTCGAGGAAGGCCATGTCGTGGGACATGATGTGGCTGAAGATCTGCCTTCTCATCGTATAGACTATGTTCTGTCCCACCCAGTTCAGCAGCATTATCTCGTAGTACGTCAGAATGAAGCCCGCCAGGCCCGCAAGCAGTATTATACCTGCTATATCGGCGATTCTGGCGATATCGTACTTCTTGTACTGCCTCATCTGCTCCTGGGTGATCCTTATCGCCGGCGCTGCGTTTCCGCGGCTGTCAGTGACGATCAGGGTTCCATCGCTTGATTCGCCCAGCGACAGGTCATGCGAGGCCACTGCACCGGATATGATGACCGGGGCTTTCTGCACGGAGATGACGGTCACGCGGGGAAGGCCATCCTTCTCTCCGTTCTTCAGAAGTGCGCCCCTAACGTACGCCTTGCCCTCATTAAGCAGCACGTATTCCTGATCCACGTACTCGGGGACCAGTACTTCCGCGCCGAACTCGTATACTTCCGTTCCTGTGCCGATGATGTAGTTGTCTATGGCGATCTTCAGCAGGTATGGCCTCAGAAGGCTCGTCCCCGTGATTCCAAGCAGCATCAGGAGGCCCAGCATGAGGTAGAGGAAGTATGGCCTTGCATAGCCGACGAGCCGCCTCATTAGGACGGAGTCGTAGGCTTTGCCCAGTATCTCTTCTTCGTGGTAGTTAGCCATCAGTAAGCACCGGACCGCTAGAGAGCGGCCAACTCCTCCTCAAGTAATTGCCTTCTGTACATGTCCGCATACACGCCGTCGAGCTCCACAAGCTCCTCATGGCGGCCCCTCTCGATGACGGCGCCCTCGTCAAGCACCAGGATCTCGTCCGCATGCCTTATCGTGGATATCCTGTGGGAGATGACTATGCTCGTATGCCCCTTCAGCTCCTGCTTAAGCGCTGAAAGTATGCTTTCCTCGGTTTGGGTGTCGACGGCTGACAGGCAGTCATCAAGGATTACAATCCTCGGCTTGTGGATGAGCGCCCTTGCTATCGCTACTCTCTGCTTCTGGCCGCCGGAAAGCGTAACGCCCCTTTCGCCGACCATCGTGTCGAACTTATCGGGGAAGTCGGAGACGTCCTTGAAGATGTGGGCGACCTTCGCGTATTTCTCGACCTCTTCGCTCGGCAGGGCGGAGTCGGCGAAGGCTATGTTCTCGCGTATCGTGGCGGAGAACAGGAAAGAGTCCTGGGGTACGCAGCCGACCTGGGTCCTCAGCGAATGCAGGGGCACCCTGTTTATGTCGATCCCGTCGATGAAGACAGTCCCTGCAGGCGGGTTGTAGAGCCTTGTAAGCACGGAGGCGAGGCTCGACTTGCCGCTTCCCAGCCTGCCTACCACGGCGAGCATGCTGCCGGCTTTGACGTCCACAGACAGGTTTCTGAGCACCGGGCGCGAGCCGTCCTTCTCGTAGCTGAAGGTCAGGTCCTTTATGCGTATGTCTCCCTCAAGGGCGAACGGAGCCACAGCATCCGGTGCGTCCGCCACGTCCGGGACCTCTGAGAATATCTTGTTGAGCCTGGCTGCAGACGCCATGCCCCTTTGTATTATGTTTATCACCCAGCCCATGCCTATCATCGGCCAGATGAGCGAGCCCAGGTAGCTGTAGAAGATCACGAAAGAGCCAAGAGAGATATCCCCGTTTGCAACCATCATGCCGCCCTGCCAGATGGCTATCACGAAGGCGAGGGTGGCGAAGATGTTGATCATGGGCTCGAATACGGCATCGACCTTCATGAGCGCGACGTTCTTGTCAAAGTTGCTCTTTGCGGCCTCCATGAAGTTCGCGGTCTCCATCTCCTCCTGGGCGAACCCCTTGATCACCCGGATTCCGGAGATGCTCTCCTGCGCCCTGTCGGTGAGGTCCGAGAATGACTCCTGCACCGCCTTGAATCGCTGATTGATGATCTTCCCGAAGTAGAAGACGCAGACGGCGATCAAAGGGAAGGGTATGAGCCCCAGAAGCGCAAGCCTGGTGGGAACGCTCACGAACAGCATTATCGTAGTCGCGATCGTAAGGAAAAGGCTGTCGAACGTAAGCACAATGCCTGTGCCGAGGCTTTCGCGGACGGCCCTGATGTCGTTCGTCGCATGAGCCATCAGGTCTCCCGTCTTGTTCTGCGTGTAGTATCTTTCCGACAGCTCGGTGAACTTTGCGAAAAGCATCCTCCTCATCTCGTAGTCCGCCTTGCGCGACGTGCGGTTGACGAACCACCTCCAGAGGAAGCGGTTGAGCATGGCGAACGCGCTAATGCCTGTAAGCAGCCAGACATAGTACATAAGGCGCGGATAATCCAGGGAACCCTCCGCCAGCCCGTCTGTTATGGGTCCTAAGATCCTGGGCATTATGACCTCTGTGGCATCGACGAGAATGAGGAACACGACGCCCAGGAGATACCTCCAGGCGTTCTTCTTCATGAATGCCTTCA
>CAZHKX010000114.1:0-5153 GCA_964532805.1 uncultured Clostridia bacterium | reverse complement strand
TGGCAAGGTCGGTGTTGTCTATCCTCATGACGAACTTGCCGCCCGTCTTCCTTGCGTATAGCATGTTGTAGAGAGCGGTCCTTGCTGTTCCGACGTGGCAGTTGCCAGTCGGGCTGGGCGCTATCCTCACCCTTACGGTATCCGGCATCCTTCTTCCCTCCCGTTTGCGCCTTCCTTGTGCGGCGCCGACTATATGCAGGCTTTAATATTTAATTTTACCATAGGGTTATGCTTTACGGAGAAATGGAGACCGCAACAGAAGAAATAACTGCTTTCGCACAGCTTATTATCTATCTCGATTAGGGTACTACCTGGATGCGGGGCAAGCTGGCGGTCATCAGGCAGATAGCGTCTACTCATCGGCAGGCACCCCCTTAAGAGGGGCTGTGTGCCGTAACATACCTCAGCTTCGGGATACTGTCATCTTTCCTAAACTGATGCCGCTGCCAAATCATAGGTCAAGCGGCCTTGCTATGAGCGATGTGCAGACAGCATCGGATCACGCTTTCAGCGCGGGATTTACCGTCAGGATCAAGTTCGACCTCTGCAGCGGCTCAGGAGGCTTCGTCGATTACTTCACCGCGCACTTCATGGATGATGCGATTCTCAGAAGCAAGGCCCTTTTCTCCCTAGAGCTGGGCAATATGGAAGACGAGGCTAACGACTACTTCGTCTTGCTCGAAGAGGCTGCCTACATCTCTCCTAGCGGGCTGAATGGCGCAGACTGCCTCCCCGCATCCATCGTGACAGGCGGCGAGAACATCCTTGAGAGGCAGCGGGTGGGCCAGACGTGAAGTGCTTCATGAATGGCGCGCTTTTTCACGGAGGGCGACCTGCAGTACTTCGCATCCGACCTGGCTGTGCCCATGTTCGAGGTCAGGCGGCAGTACTCGGCCCCTGCAAAGATGATGAAGATAAGAAGCATAGAAGTCGAGCGCGACGGTTACTTCAGGAACGTCCCCCTTACCACAGGCTTAAGCATCGGAGCCCCCAGACTGCTTGAAGGCACCGGGAGGCATGATCAGCTGCAGCGTCTGTATAGCCCGGAGCATACCATTGGCTTAGAGCGCTGAGAACCTTAGGCTCTTGATCAGTAAGGATGATGCGCTTCCTGCAGATGGCGGTTTCCAGCCAGGTTACCGCCATATTTTGGTATACTTCTATGTATTCAGGCTAGGAGGCATCCGATGGAAGCGATCAATGCAATTCTGACTAGGCGCAGCATAAGAAAGTACAAGGCGGAAGGCGTGCCCGAGGATATAATTCGCAAGGTCGTCGAGTGCGGCTTCGCCGCCCCGACTGCCAGGAACAGGCGTCCTCTGCATTTCATCCTAATCCAGGAGCGGAAGGCTCTTTCAGAGCTGGGCTCGATGCATACCTTCACTGCAATGGCGGCAGGTTCGGCCTTCTCTGTTCTGATTTGCGCAGACAGCGCGCTCGAGGAGAGAAGGCAGTTCATGGACCAGGACGGTTCCGCTGCTGCGGAGAACATGCTTGTAGGCGCGCATGCTATGGGCTTGGGCGGAGTCTGGTGTGGCATCCAGGAGGGCGGTGACCGGGAGGTTGCCGTAAGGAGGATCTGCTCGCTGCCGGCAGGCATAGCCCCCATCGCACTTATGGTCTTCGGAGTGCCGGATGAGGTGCGGGAAGTGCCTGATAGGTATGATAGCGGCAGGGTCCACGCCGACAGGTGGTAGCGGTAGATCAGATAGCTTTGAAGAGGTGTGCATGAAGGCGATACTTTTCGACCTGGACGGAAGCCTGCTTCCGATGGACCAGGATGGCTTCGTAGGGTATTATTTCAAGCTTCTCGGGGAGATGATGTCAGGGCTGGGTTATGACCCGAAGGCATCAGTGAAGGCGGTTATCGCAGGAACCAAGGCAATGTCCGTAAACGACGGTTCGAAGACCAATGAGGAGGCCTTCTGGGATGTCTTCGGTAGCCTGCTGGATGAAGGGGTAAGAGCCTGCGAGCCCGATTTCGATCGGTTCTACAGGACTGAGTTCGAGAAGACCAGGGCATTTGCGTCCCCGACGCCGCTGGCGAATGAGATCATAGATGAAGTGAGGTCCAAGGGCTACAGGGCGGCGCTTGCCACGAACCCCATCTTCCCCAGGGTCGCCACCATGGCGCGGCTGAGATGGGCTGGGCTGTCGGAGAAGGACTTCGAGCTTATCAGCACATATGAAAGTTTCAGATTCTCGAAGCCCGACCCTGGCTATTACTTGCAGGTGCTGGATATTATGGGCCTTCTGCCGGGGGATTGCCTGATGGTCGGAAACGATATCGGCGACGATGCGGTGGCCATGGATCTGGGGATGGACTTCTTCCTGCTAACTGATTGCCTGATAAACAGGGCTGATAGGGATATCAGCCGGTTCAAGAAGGGGTCCTTGCAGGAGTTCCTGCGTTTTGTGAAGAAACTACCGGTTGTTAAGTAGGCGCGCTGCCGCTTGAAAGCGCGGTATGGTGAGGCTCCGACAATTCACTTCGAAGGAGGCAAACATGAGATTGAACAGGTTCTTGGCACTTGTTTTAGCCTTGGCGATGGCGTTTGCAGCTGCCGGATGCACGAAGACATGGTCGATCGACTTCACCAAATCGCAGGGTGGCTGGACCACGCTGCTTGGTTACGATGATCCGGGCATAACTAATGTTAACGACCTTGGGCTGCTGCTAAGCGGCACTACGCTAATCTCCCGATACGGCTTCAACGGTGACTTCGAGTTCACAGTCACTTTCGAGCTTGATGTGGATTCGGCTAACACGCTCTCCCTTCTTAGGGTTTACCTCGGCAACGGTACCGACCCATCCTCCCAGGCGCTCTTATGCAAGTTCGAGAACGTGGGCGGTATATCGGAGTTCTATGCGATATATGACAATGCCACAAAGGTGCACGATGCGGGGTATGTATCTGGGATCGACCATACCGGAAGTAACACCTTCACGATTATTAAACAGGGGACGACTGTGGATATGCTCATTAACGGCATATCCCTCTACCAACCATTCAGCATTGCAGAATACACAGCGCCCCTTTTTGTGCCTTACGTCTATGTACAGCAGGGAAGCCCGGATGAGGATGAGGAGCTTCTCATAATCAAGAGCATCAAGGTGAAGTACTCAGGTGATAAAGTAGACCTGTAGAATACAAGCATACGAACCAGATTAAGCCAGCCCCTGTCTAGTGCTTTGGGCTGGCATTTCTCTATTTACATGAGAGCCTACCCGGCAACCCTCACCCTCAGCTCCGCCTCGTGCTCCTCATTGCTCTGCAGGAGCTTATGGGCAACTTCTCAAATCAGTTACCGCTACCTCACTGCTAACGCCACAGTCAGGTTGCGTTCGAATACCTGGTCCATCCCCTCGAGCTTGTACTGAAGGGTCCAAAGCAGCTTATCGCCTGCTTTCAGTCCCTTCGGTGGCGATTCCAGGAAGAAGAACGTGTCCGTATCCCTCGGATACCTCATGGGTGCGGTAAAATCCTCTGGGTTCTTTATCGCAGCCAGCCTCGGCCATTTGGTACTCTGTGAGTTGCCAGTCGTACCAAGGGAGGTTATCCTGGGAGACCCGATATACACGAGGTTCATGGGGCTGATATCCGCGAACATCTCCGGGCTCGATAGATACATCATCGGGGAAGGTACCAATGCATCTAGTTCTCTCCCGCTCTCGTATCCGTACTGATAATTATTTAGGAAGACTTCCTCGTTGAAGTACTTCCTGCTGATATAGCATAGAGTGTACCTGCTACCATCTGGCAGAACCAGGTTGTTCTCAGGCCAGAGCAGTGTGACGCTCTTGGATTTCTTGGACGTCGCTGCAATCGTGACCATCCCTTTGTCTAGCAGCAACTCGATTTTGACATTCTCATCTTCATACTTGTCTGAAGCTTTGCCATCTTCTCCTAATACAACCAGCTCCAAACCATATTTACAGCCAGCAAGGCTTGCTGCCAGCAAAACCGCCAGAAACATCCAAACCAGTTTCCTCATGACGCCCTCCATTAGGTAATCACCCTATCTTAATTGGCCAGTTTAAGATGCGCTTCCTTGACGAAGGCCTTGCCTGAGAAGTCATATTGCAGGAGCCACTTCACAGCGCTTCCTTCTGGTTGCCTAGACAGGAGGTTATAAAGGCTGTCTGCCTTCGCTGCCTCCTCCTCCTTGATGTGCCAGAAGTACTTGCCGCCTACCTGAAGCGGTATGGTGGGGTTGTCTATCCTCACCCCCAGCTCAAGGAAGATCGTCCTGCCAGCTTTTATAAACAGGTCTTCGTTGCATGCCGCTGAAAGCAGCCTCCAATCAGCATCGCTCAAGTTCGGTTTCTCAAGCGTCGGTTTGTAATAACGGGAGATCGCCTCATACTCATGCACGAAGCAGGCTGTGCGCGTCTTCCCGTCGGGAAGCCTGAGGCTTGCTTCCGGCCATTGCAACCTAATCACATAAGCGGTCTTGTTCGTAACCCTGATGTAGGCTGACCCTCCGGCGATTGAGAACAGGACGTCAATGTTTTCATCCTTCCAAGAACTCCCGTACTCCCCCACACCATCTCCGACTAATAGAGCAGGTGCACTGCTGGACGCTGCTGCTGATGGCCCTATCAGAACCGCAGCAAAGCTTAGCAGGGCAACTGACAGGACAGTGATTGCGGTAATCTGCCGAATTCGAGCTTCACGCCTCATCCTGGAGTCTCCTCCTTTTTGCTTTAAATGCCTCATGAACTAGGAACCGAATCTCTATCAGGAAAAGTGCGGTTGGTTGAATCTCCCGTTGATAATCTGACTGAAAGTTCATGCTTTTTACGATGGACAAGATTGTTGACTGATTACAAATGAGCTTAACGGTATGCGCCTTTCTATGAAATGCCTGTTCCAAGCACATCTTATATCTCACAATAGCGGCCTGCTGAATTTTTCTGGATACAGAAAGGCCGTAAAACTAATCGCAGGCCAGCGATTAGCCTTGCTTAGCCCTCCCTTCCATATCCCCTGAATGCCTAAGTCCCTCCACTTATGGATCCAGCGCTTACAAAGCAACTAATAAAGTGACATATACGGTCTGCGACTGCTCCCCTCATCTTGCCTTCGGCGCAGCTATCTGCATGCGCACGCTGTCGTTATAGGGGATCTTGTTTAGAAAATAGGTGAACC
>CAZHKX010000113.1:0-5323 GCA_964532805.1 uncultured Clostridia bacterium | reverse complement strand
TGAGAAGAAGCCTCTCCACTCCCTCCCCCGACAGGACGAAGGCGCCGCCGAAGCGCACTATCTTCGCGTCTCTCAGCTTCTGCCCCCTTAGGACATATACCCTCTCGCCAGACGGCGCCACGGCCTCTGAGGCCTCGTATCTTAAGCGCTCCTCCTCGTTGTAAAGAAGCTTCGTCATGGAGGACAGCAGCTCCTTTATCCCGTCTGTTGTGGCCGCCGATATGGGGAAGACCTGGGCGCCGGTCGCATCGGCAAGCTTCCTGATTATGGAGTCGTCCTCCGCTATGTCCATCTTGTTTGCGGCGACGATGAACGGCTTTCTGCCCATGCCGGGGTCGTAGAGCTCAAGCTCCTTGCGGACAGTATAGAAATCATCCACAGGGTCGCGCCCCTCGGTGCCTGCTGCGTCGACCACATGTACAAGGACCTTCGTCCTCTGAACATGCCTCAGGAACTCATGCCCCAGCCCTGCCCCTTGCGAGGCCCCCTCTATAAGGCCGGGGATGTCGGCGATCACGAAGCTGCCCTCCGTATTCTCCACGACTCCCAGCACAGGGGATAGAGTCGTGAAGGGATAGTTGGCGACCTTCGGCCTTGCCGACGTGAGCACGGATATGAGGGTCGACTTACCCGCGTTGGGATAGCCCACCAACCCGATATCCGCCAGCAGCTTGAGCTCAATCCTGAGCATCCTCTCCTGGCCGGGCAGGCCCTTCTCCGCATATTTCGGCGTCTGCCTCACGGGAGTGGCGAAATGGGCGTTTCCGCGGCCGCCCTGCCCCGCCTTCGCTATGACTATGGAGACATCCTCGTCCACGAGGTCGGCGATGAGCTCTCCGGTGTCATCGTCATAGATCATCGTGCCGGGGGGGAACTTCAAGATCAGATCTTCCGCGCTTTTACCGCTTCTGTTCCATGTCTCACCGTCGGCGCCGTTGTCGGCCTTGATGACGGTCTTGTACCTATAATCGGATAGCGTCCTGAAGGAGGGGTCCACAGCCGCTACGACGTCTCCGCCCCTTCCCCCGTCCCCTCCGTTGGGGCCTCCCCTGGGTATGAACTTCTCCCTGCGGAAGCTGACGGAGCCGTTGCCGCCCTTGCCTGCCGTCACCTTTATCTTTGCGCTGTCTACGAACATGAAGTCCCGTGCACCTCTCTTAATATGAGCGAAGGCCGCATGGCCCTTTGAATCATAATTCCATGAGCATTATATTATACCTTCCTTTATACGAAACTTCCATCTCCACGCTGCGAAGGTATTGAGCATCGAGTGGACCAGGACTGGCGCAACCAGCCCCCATCCTGCATTTATCATGTGCGAGAGGATGATTGCGCAGATGAAGGGGAAGATCCAGGCATAAGCCCTGACGCCCATAGGATGGCCCAGGAGGAAAGCCGGAAGCGCATGCATCGCAGCGAATGTCGCCGCCTGGAGCAGCATGGCCGTGGCTCCTCCCATCGCTTTCGACAGCGCACCCTGAAGCATCCATCTGAAAGCGATCTCCTCCAGCGCCGCCCCGGGGATGCAGAATAATGCTGCGGCAGGCCCTGCAACAGGCCATCTCATCCTGATGATGGCAAGGGCAGCCCCGCCCGGCCTCACATTTCTCATACCCGCCGCCTTATCCATGCCGAGAAGGCCGGAAAGGGCCCTTCCCAACAGGAAGAGCCCCGCAAGGCATAGTGCGGCTTGAAGTGCCTGGGCGGGTGCCGGCAGCTTCATTGCCGCATCGAAGGCCGGATCCGCCCCCTGAGGCTTAAGCAGGAACAGGATAGAGATAAGCGCAGCATCCCCGATGTCGATTGCCGCCCCTGTCCCGTCTTTGACCCTAACTGCCAGTTTGAACGCACATAGCACCGCAATCAGCCATCTCATCGCAATCACCGCCGATTATCCTGATGTTCTCGCTTACCGTAAGCGAGTCGTCCCATCTCCATGCGAATGCCCCGTATACCGCCTTATACACCCCGCAGTTGGGGTCAATGCCTCCGTTCAGCCGGGCTGCCGCCATGCAGCCGCCTCCGCATAGGTATCTGACGTCGCAGCCGCTGCATGCGCTGTCGCAGTCGACGTTTCTAAGCAGCACCTCCTGGTCGATGGGCCTGTCCCAGAGAAGGTGGCACGGATGTATCTCGCCGTCTCCTGTGAAGGCAACGATCCTGCTTCCAGCCCCGCAGGTGTCCCTCGATAGCATCGGCACAATGTCCTCGAGGTTCCATCCATCCTCTATCTCGCCCTTTTCGACGCACTTGCTGAGATAGCCGCAGATGCTTCCAAGAAGCTGCCTTTCGTCATTATGCCTCTCTCCCCTCGCCCTTCCCGCGCTAACCATGAGGCTTCCGTGGCATCCGGCCCCAAGGCTTCCTGCGAAGTTCAGCATATCCTCGATCTCGATTTGGCCTCCTGGGGCTATGGTGGGCACCACCTCCACTTCTATGCCATAGGAGGCGGCCCTCCTTGCGGTCTCTGACGCAAGTTTGTGGTTTCCGTATCCTCTGATGGTGTCGTGCTGGGCCTCGGAGCAGCTTTCAAGCGATACCTGGAGCTTGGCGCCTGCCTCCTTAAGAAGGGCGTACGGCACCTTCTCAGGCATGGTGCCGTTCGTGCATAAGACCAGCTTGCTGCCCTTGAAGGCCTTAACTACCTCCTCAAGATCAGGCCTCATCGAAGGCTCACCGCCGGTGATGTAGGATCTGGTCGGTTTCAGCTTGAGAATTGATTCAACTGCCTTGAGCACATCCTCAAGGGGGTAATCATCAGCACCCGGCTCGCCCATGTAGCAATGCGGGCATCCCAGGTTGCACCTTCTCGTGGCTATCAGGTAGGCCTTGCCGATAGAAGGTGCCGGCCCCTCGGACCGGGTGCCAGCCGGTATGAGCATCCCAGTGTCGGCAAGCTCCGCTGCAAGCCTTAGCATCGCTACTGCGTCCCCGTTTCCCATCTTCGCCGCCTCGTTTGCAAGGTTCACGCCACCCTCCTTCGCGAAGAAGTCAGCGGCATGCCTGGAAATCCTGCACCATGCCCCGTTGGCTATGTTATGCAGAAGCGCATCCTCCTGCCTGTTCACTACCCTTACGTCCTCCGACAGCACTGCCGCCTTTCCGATCTCACTCATGTCGTCCTCCAAACCAAGGCGGGGCCCTTAAAAGCCCCGCCTGATAGTCCTCATCCTAGGGTGATCTCGAAGATCCAAACCGGGAAATGGATGCAGTAGCCGTCAATAGCTATATCCAGCCTTGCTTTCCTTCCTGTGTGCTTCATGAACATGTCCCACACCTCCTCACATTAGTCAAACGTCCCTTGAGCGGGGAGACAGCCCTCGGCTGACGTCTGCAGGGATATGTTCGCACACCGCGGCGCCTGAGCGTAATCGGGCGTAAGAGTGAAAGCCTACTGCAAATCGGAGCATCCCGCTATGCCCATGTCCAGGGCCTTGCGGACCGCAGCGCTCCTGCAGTTAACATTCAGTTTCTGGAAGATCGAGCGTACATGGGTCTTCACCGTGTTGACCGACACGAACAGGTCAGAGGCGATTATCTTGTTGCTCTTGCCTTCTGCGAGCTTCTCCAGCACCGAGGCCTCGGTAGCCGTGAGCCTAGCTGAGCCCAGTTCTGCGCTTAGCCTTCTGTGATGGGCTTGGATCCTGTACGGGGCCATTCCTTTCGGGTCCTGCCCGCCGTTCAGGTAAAGGTAGATCACCCCCCTGCCCAAACCGCCTTCCGTCTTCTGTGATGGGGATCCGTACGATGGTGCGCCGAGCCCTGCTTCGTTGCCAACGGGCATGAGAATGGCCTCCATCACGCAAGCGATGGGCTCTGCTTTCTGCGGGGCTGCCTCAAGCTGTCCGTTTCCTACCGCTGTGATCTCCATGCTACGACCTCCAGTAAAGATTTTGTTTACTACCTTATAATTACCAATATTATCAAACTATTTCCACTAGAATTTCGGGCTAATCCTTCAGCCCGATATAATTCAAAAGGGCGAGGAAGCTCAATCGCCTCCTCGCCCAGCCTTCTCGATATGCTTAAGCCCTTCTCCCTAGATGCCTGCTTGAAGCCTTAATGCACATTCAAGCCGCTTTCTGGTTATCGCGCAGCCGATCGCGTAAGGCTCAAGAATGCTCCCATTTGATGAATATGCGTTGGCGTGGCATCCACCGCTGCAGAAGAACCTTGCCCAGCAATCCGCGCAGCCAGCCTTCGTATAGATGTTCGCATCAGAGAACTCGCGCACCTTGCCCTCGTTACTTATGCCAGACCATACGTCTCCCAGCCGGAACTCAGGCTTTCCTGCGAACTGGTGGCATGGGTAGATGTCCCCTTCGGGTGTGACCGCTACGTAATCCGCACCGGCTCCGCAGCCCGAAAGGCGCTTTGCAAGGCAAGGCCCCTTCGCGACGCTCATGTCGAAGTGGAAGAACAGTATGGGCAGGCCCTTGCTTTTCCTCTCCAGCATGTACTCCGTAAGCCTGTCGTACTCCTCGAAGATCCTTGGAAGGTGCTCCTGGCCAATCTGCATCGGCGAACCGTCGAACAGGACCACCGGCTCGAAGGATATCCTGTCGAAGCCCTTGTCCGCCACGTACTCCACGTCCTTTGCGAAGTCGAGGTTCAGCGCGGTGTATGTTCCCCTTGCATAATAGTCCTGGCCGCCCCTGCCGGCAACGAACTCGATGCAGTTGTCCATTATCCTTGCCGATGTGCGGCTTCCGTCGTCAGCCCTTCTCACCCTGTCGTGCACTTCGGGCCTTCCGTCCATGCTGAGCACGACCGCGATGTCGTTCTCATCCAGGAAGCGCATGCTCTCCGGCTCCAGGCTCAAGGCATTGGTGGTAAGCGTGAACTTCATCACCTTGCCGTGCTTCTTCTCAAGTTGCCTGCCGTATTCCACTATCTCCCTAACGGCCCCCATGTTCATAAGTGGCTCGCCGCCGAAGAAGTCGATCTCAAGGTGCCTGACGTCTCCGGATGCCTTCACCAGGAAGTCGAGCCCGGCCTTACCTACGCTTGCATCCATCAGCGTGCGCATGCCACCGAAGCCCCCCTGTCCTGCAAAGCAGTAGGCGCACCTCATGTCGCAGTCGTGGGCTATGTGTAGGCAGAGGGCCTTTATCACCCTTTCGTGTGACCAGCTTACCTCCGGGTCCGCAGAATCGGGGTCAGTCAGCATGCCCTCATCAATGAGCGACATGAGCTCTGAATAAGCCTCCGAAAGCTCGGAGCCGCCCGCTGAGCGCTCCTCAGAGAGCGCCTCCTCTAGCCTTCCATCCCGGATAAGGTCCACCAGACGGCCAGATGCATCGTCCAGGATGTGGAGGCTACC
>CAZHKX010000112.1:0-5335 GCA_964532805.1 uncultured Clostridia bacterium | reverse complement strand
AAGTGGTTCGCCTGTAGCCAAATCCAGGCATCAGGAAACGACCTGCCCCAGTCCTTCTCTATGTAGCCCTCGCCTCCCGAGAAATCGGTCGCCTTCCCGTTTACGATCATCTGCCCGGTTATCCTGTGCCTAATGTTCACGACCCCGTGATAGCACTCCATGCGAGGCACGAAGGTGAACGGACCCATTATCCCAGGAAAGGGCCTTCTTTCCGGGAACCTGACGATCTCATCGAAGCGAAATTCGCCGGAGATCTTCCTTCCGTCGCCCTCAAGGTCCAGGACCACACCTTCCCTGCTGAAGCGGTTGGGGCCGATTTCCACATCGAACCTGTCAGCTGACGCCCTGAAGCCTTGAAGTGGGAACCTGAAGTAACCCACATCGGCGCTGACCGCGTCTATGTACTGCACGAAGCAGTGTGAATCACCCTCGCCCTTACCCAGGGATATGCCGGGGATGACGGCCACGGCATGCTCTCTTTCGGGGTCTATGAACTTGAAGTACCAGCCTTCGAAGTAGTTCCTCCCGTCCAGCCTTCCCTGGAAGAGCTCGGGATGCATGCTCCTCATCTTTCCCTCCATAGCGGTAGAAAACCGTCCCTTACGTATATGAAGATGCCCGGCAGGCAAGCCTTCGGTTCCCGCCGGGCGCATGGGCTGCTAAAGCGTGATGATGGTATAGCCCTTGCCGATGTACTCCGCCATTGGCGGATGCCCGCTCATATCACCATTCAGCCTGTAGCCGTTGGCCTCGAGGTAGTCATGGGATCCGGTCGCCCTTGCGCACGCCTTGCACACGCAGTCGATTATGCCGGCTTCCTTAGCCCTAAGAAGCAGGCTTCCCTTCGCCTCGTCCATGTCCTTCAACGTCTTCGTCGCAGTGCCCTCCACCACAATGAGGGCATCGTGGCCATTCGCCTTTAGCTCCAGCACGTTGAGGATTACATGCGAGAAGCACATCGTCTCACCCTTGAAAGCGAAAAACGCGAAACTGCCCATTGTACCTCCTCCTCCATTGCTGTTTGCCGCGCGGTAATCCTAAGGTTATAATTCTTCACAGCCGTCCTTTTACCTTCCTGGCGGCACGATTCGGGCCCGATTGATTGCCTGGCTGCAGGCGGCCCGGGCGCCCAAAGATTTACGGAGGTGTTGATTATGGGAGAGAAGCTGGCGATATCGGCCTCCGAGAGGCCATGGTCATATGAGGATGTGGCAAGGATGCTAGGAGAGCTCGGCGTCTCGAAGTCCGATGTCATCGTGGCGCACGTGAGGATGTCTGCCCTCGGCTGGGTGGCAGGCGGCGCCCAGGCGGTCGTGATGGGGCTTCTGAAGTCCGTCGGCGACATGGGCACTGTCGTTATGCCTGCGCACTCCGGCGCCAACAGCGACCCCGGTCAGTGGGCCAATCCCCCGGTGCCCGAGGGCTGGTGGGAGCCAATAAGGCAGTCCATGCCGGCGTTCGACCCGCTTAGGACACCTACCCGCGGCATAGGCTCGGTTGCTGAGCTGTTCAGGACATGGCCCGGGGCGCACCGCTCATCCCACCATTCATGCTCGTTCTCCGCGATCGGAAGGTTTGCGGAAATCATAACCTCGTCGCATAGGGCCTTTCAGCCCTTCGGCGAGGATTCCGCACTTGCTAAGGCCTACGAGCTGGACGCGAAGGTGGTGCTCATAGGCATCGGGCATGAAAGGAACAGCTCCATGCACCTTGGCGAGGCTCGCTCCGGTGCGGTCCCGGCGATTAGGCAGGGGGGGTCTGTCATGGTGGACGGTGCGCGCAGGTGGGTCTGGTATGACGACCTTGAGATGGACTCCGACAGGTTCCCGGAAATCGGCGCAGCCTTCGAGGCTGAGGGCGGCAAAGTGGCGCACGGCTTCGTCTGCCAAGCGGATTCCATGCTGCTCAGGCAGACGGAAATTGTGGATTTCACTGCCAGTTACCTAAGAAGGATGAAGGAAAGAACCGATGGGGCGTTGAAGTAGATAAAAGTAGCTATCGAAGATATCCCGCCCAAGGAGGTCGCCATGAAGGAGAACCCTGCCAGGGCGCAGGAGCTTTACCTGCAGGCCATCAGCCTGAGCCACAGGAACATGAAGGATGCGGTCGACGCATGCAAGCTCGCCTATGCTGTGTCGCTTGATGCCAACGACCATCCTACAAGGCTTAAGTCCCTTATCCTAATGGGGCGCTGCGCGTCCATGTCCGGGCATACATCGGATGCGATCAAGTGGCTGCTGGAATGCATATCGACCGCGGAGATGCTCAACATGCCGGAGGAAATGGCAGAGGCGTACAACCAGCTCGGGAACACCTACTCCATAATGAAGGACTTCCCGAAGGCCGTTAACTGCTACCTGAACTCGCTTGAGATACTGAAGGACAACAAGCTGGAAAGCCGCAGCGCAAGCGTCCTTAACAACATAGGTTCCCTGCTTTACGACATCGAGGAGTACGACCAGGCGGTTGAGTACTTCCAGAGGTCTTATGAGAAGGACCTGGCCCTCGGCGAGACCTCGGAGATCCTGCTGACGAACCTGGCCAGGATATTCGCAATAAAGAAGGACTTCCAGAAGGCAAGGTTCTACCTGGAGCGGGCCAAGGAATGCCTGATCGGCGCCGAAAACCAGCTCCACCTCTCATGGATCCAGCTTGCGGAAGGGGAGCTTGCGCAGGCAGGCGGCGACATGGAGACGGCTGTTAATTACTACAGGATAGCTGTGGAGATGCTGAGGCAGAACGGCGACGCGTTCAGCGAATGCGAGTTCAGCCTCATGATAGGAAAGCTCCTACTTGATGCCGGCAAGGCCGAGGAAGCGCTGAAGGTGCTGCACGAAGGCTACTGCACCTGCACGCGCCTTGAGCTTAACGATACGCTCAAGAGGATGGCTGACCTCCTGGCAAGGGCTTACATGCTGCTGAAAGACGAGAAGCATGCATTGGAATACTACGCCTTGTACAGCGAGTTCGCCGACAAGGCCCAGCGCGAGTACAACGAGAAGCAGCGCAAGAACATCTTCCTTCAGATGCAGCAGCATGAGACGAACCTCGAGAGGCTGCGCTTAAAGAGGCTAAGCGAGGAGCTTCTCCGCACAACTGACGAGCTGAGGCAGGCTTACGCCACGCTTGAGCGGCAGGCGGTAATAGACTCCCTCACCGGAATCAGAAACCGAAGGTCCATGGACCTGATGCTCGACAGTGCATGGAAGCGCTGCCAGGACGGGAGCATCCCTTTCACCCTCATGCTTATTGACCTGGACTGCTTCAAGAAGTACAACGACTTCTACGGGCACCCCGCAGGGGACATGAACATAAGGAATGTCGCGGCATGCCTTCTGGACGCGGTGAAGGACGAGAAGCTGATCGGAAGGTACGGAGGCGACGAGTTCGTGGCGGTGCTTCCGGGCGTGGCGGCGGAGCAGGCCTATGCGTTGGCCGAGAGCATGAGGACAAAGGTGCGCGAGAAGGCCATAAGGCACGACTACAACGACAACTCAGAGATACAGACGATCACGGTAGGCGCGGTCTGCCTCGTGCCCGGAAAGGCCGACACGGCAAGCGAGGCGCTCCACCTTGCGGATGAGGCGCTGTACGAGGGCAAGAGGAGCGGCAAGGACAAGGTCGTAATCAAGAGGATAGAACAGAGGTGCCAAGATGCCTGACTTCATGGATGTTGCTGTCGAGGAGGCCGTACTGGGCGCAAGCTGCGGGCACGGCGGCCCGTTCGGCGCCTGCGTGGTCAAGGACGGACAGGTGATAGCAAGGGCCCACAACAGGGTGGTGGTCGACACCGACCCCACGCTGCATGCCGAGATGCAGGCGATAAGCATGGCCGCAAGGAAGCTCGGCCGCTTCGACCTATCAGACTGCGAGCTTTACACGAGCTGCGAGCCCTGCCCCATGTGCCTGGGCGCCATATACTGGGCAAGGATCGGCAAGGTATACTACGCCGGCGACAGGAACGACGCGGCGGAGGCCGGCTTCGACGACAGGAACTTCTACGAGCAGATGGAAAGCGGCAGTGTGCCGAAGGGCTTAAGCCTGGTGCAGATAGGAAGGGATAAAGCTTTGATGGCCTTCAGGGTCTGGAACGAGAAGGCCGATAAGATCCCGTATTGAGGTGGCGCAGATGCTTCCCAAAGTGAGCATACTTGCCATGGTGGCGCAGAACGCGGGCTTCACGAGCCCGCTTCTTGACGTAGGGGCGTATTACGAGCTGGGCTACAGCTTGGGCGCAGACGCGGTGCTCGCCGGCGCAGATAGCATGTTGACGGGCCTTTCAGACTTCGGAGAGGTCCCTGCAGACGAGTCAGTGCCTTATGAGAAGTCGGCCGACGGCGAGCTTCCGTGGCTCGTGATTACCGACAGCGCCGGCCGGATGTCGGGCAAGCTGGGACATTACCGGCATATGGAGTACATCAGGGACTGCATCGTCCTGGCATCGGATTCATCTCCCAAGGGTTACCTCGATTACCTCGAGGAGAACAGCTACAGGAAGATCATTAGCCCAAAGGGACCCGCCTGCAGGGTGGACCTAAGGCATTCGCTCGAAAGGCTTGCAACTGACTTCGGTATCACCCACCTTCGGGTCGACGCCGTCGGAAGGCTGTCCTCCGCCCTTCTTAACGAAGGATTGGCGGATGAGCTTGTGATGATCTACGCACCGCTGATCGAGAGGATGCCCGATGTGACGGCCTTTCCGGGCATAGAAAGTGATATCCGCCTCAGCCTCTGCAAACTGGAGAGGCTTGAAGGCGGATACTTCTTCGCAAGTTACTCGATATTGAAATAAGTAGCGTCTACGGGGACCCTTGAGGGCCCCCGTTTGCTTATACCTCTGTCTTCTCGGGGTTCTTCCCGAACAGGGCGAACACCCCGACATTCATGGCTATCCCTATCGCCAGCGTCAGCCAGACGTTAACGCCGAGCCCCGCAAGCAGATACCCTGCCACAAGCGATATGGCGGCTACTACGACCGCGTAGACGAGCTGTGTCTTCGTATGCTCCATGTGGTCGCAGTCGGCTCCCATCGACGAAAGTATCGTAGTGTCCGAAATCGGCGAGCAGTGGTCGCCGAATATGGCCCCTGCCAGGACCGCACCGACGCAGAGCGTTATAAATGAGGCCTCGGGCCTGAGCGCGTATGCCACCGGCACCGTAAGGGGCGTAAGAATAAGCATAGTCCCGTACGAAGTCCCGGTGGAGAACGAAATCAGGCAGCCTATTATGAATATCACGCTTGGAAGCACGAACGCAGGCATTGACCCGGACACTATGCTGACTAAAAACACCCTCGTGCCAAGCTCCTTGATGGACGAGTTCAGCGTCCAGGCCA
>CAZHKX010000111.1:0-5390 GCA_964532805.1 uncultured Clostridia bacterium | reverse complement strand
GAGCTTGTCTATCGTCGCTAGACGCAAAAGCTTCGCCTCCTATCTTTTGTATCTATGGAGAATTATAAAGGAAAACGGTAATCGGCAAAAGGCGGGACGCTTGAAAGCTCCCAAACATGGAAAAAGCCGGCGGAGAGACTTGCTCCCGCCGGCCTAGCACGCATTAGCTTACGGTGCCGTCACAATCTGGAATGTACCGAGATTGTAGTCTACACCACCTACCGAAAGGTCGATGTCAATGCCAAGCCTGGATGTGTAACCGGACTTGGTTATGTCCATCCAGTACCTGCCAGCTATCATACTGGGGATGTTGAACGAGCCTTCCTCATTGGTGTAGGTGGTCCTGGTGTAACCCCATGCAAATTGAGGGGTGAATACTACCATGACGTCGTAAAGCGGCGTCGCGATCTCGTCATAAACCTTCCCTGATACTGTAACAGGGTCTGTGGTGAGGCCTGGCAGCATTACTACAGTACCCATGCTGTATGTGCCTGACGCTGAAGCATCCAGGGTCAGTTCCACTAACGCCATCCCGTACTTCTCGAATGTGACCTTGTACAGGCCCAATGGGAGGTTTGCAGCAGCCCAGTTGCCCGTTGCGTCCGTGAACACCACCCTGATGGGCAGGTCCTCGCCATCAGGTATGAAGCTGACCTTCACATCGCCGAGGGGTTCCCTGGCAGTTCCAGGGTCTGCATCATGGTCCCACTCGACATATCCGTCTGCATCAGCGGTGCCGGGGACTACTACCGCCGGAAGCATGATGTCAGGGGCATATGCCGTCACAGCAGTCGAATCCATGGCGTTGAAGTCCCTGGTCTGTGTCACATAGCCGGCCTTCTCGGCCTTGACCGAGTACAACCCTGCCTTCGCTCCCGCAATGCTCCACTCGCCGTTTGCGTCGGTGGTCGCATAAAGGGGAGTATATGCACCATATATCGGCGTCAGGGTCACAGCAGCCCCGTTTATAGGGGTCACCAGGTCCTCGCCGACATATCCTGCCAGGTCGACCTCGTTCTGCACCATGACGATCTGGGGGGCGACAAACGTGGTGGCTCCCTCGATGTCCACGTCAAGGAGCGTCCCGTTGGCCCAGCCATCCTTGGAGGCGGTTATGTCATACTCGCCTGCCGGGACGTTGTTGACCTTCCATGCGCCGGTCGAGTCCGTATAGGCGCTCTTGGTTACCGCCCCGGCCACCTCGACAGAGGCCCCGAGGAGCGGAACCAGCGCGGTCAGCGGATTGTCGTCATGGTCCCAGATGACAGTACCTGACACGTTCAGCCCGGTAGTGCCCCCTTCGGTGAAGGGAAGGGTCTGAAGCGGCACGATGTAAGTTTTGAAGGGGAGCACTACATCGAAGTTGATGCTCACCGACTCGTCAGCGTCGGTGTGCTCGAACTTGATGGTGTAGCTCTCCGGCCTGATCTTCCTGCCCGTCGTCCAGTTGCCCGCAGCGTCGGTATATGTAACCCAGGAGGTTCCCGCCGCAGAGGCCGGTGTGAGAGTAACCTTGGCATTGACTGCCGGGTCCCCGCCCTCGAACTCAACGCTACCCTGCAAAGTGGCCGCCGGCAATATATTGATGGTGCACCCTGCAAGGCTCAATGCAAGCACAAGCGTAAGCCCCATAAGCAAGACTTTCTTCATGGATTCCGCCTGCCTTCCTAATAGAATCACGTGCGTATCATAATGTTATTCTTCGCACGCCCCCGGATTCCTTCCTTCATCGGGGATACTCCCCCATTATTCGTCGATTCTCGTGAACTTCGCAGTGAAATGTCTCAGCACTTCGGCCTGCCAGACTATCCTGTAGCCTCCTATGCTGTCCTTTCTCGAGTTGATCCTCTCGAAGGCATTGGCGACCATCTGCATATGGCGGTCCGTATAAGTGCGCCTGGGGATGGCAAGCCTTAGAAGCTCAAGCTTGTGGGGCACCTCAAGGCCCGTCTCTGGGTCTGTATGCCCGAACGCGCAGCTGCCCAGCTCCACTCCCCTGATGCCGCCTTCGATATAGAGCTCCACACCGAGTGCCTGCGCCGGGAAGTTCGACTGGGGTATGTGGGGAAGGTATGCCTTCGCGTCGACGAACACGCCGTGCCCTCCTGGAGGCAGAATGACCGGCACACCGAGGCCGTCGAGTAAGCCTGCAAGGTATGCGACCTGTCCCAGCCTGTCCTCTAGGTAATCGAACTGCACGACTTCCCTTAGGCCCTGGGCGAGCGCCGCCATGTCCCTTCCGGCCATCCCTCCGTAGGTCAAGAAGCCCTCATAAGGTATCTCGTACTCCCAGGCTTTCCTGTAAAGCTCCTGGTCCTTGAAGCACAGCAGCCCGCCTATGTTCACTAAGCCATCCTTCTTGGAGCTCATCATGCAGCCGTCGCCGTAGCTGAAAGTCTCCCTTGCGATCTCAAGAACGCTTTTTTCCGAGTAGCCCTTATCCCGCATCTTAATGAAGCAGGAGTTCTCCGCAAAGCGCGCGCAGTCGAAGAACATGAGCTTGCCGTGCTTGCGGCTTATCCTGGAAGCCTCCTTGATGTTGGCCATGGATACAGGCTGGCCCCCGTTTGAGTTGCAGGTGATGGTCATAAGGACGAAGGGCACCTTGTCTCCCTGCTCGCTTAGGACCTTCTCTAGCTCGGCGAGGTCAATGTCGCCCTTGAAGGGCTCGTCGCTTGCAATCTCGTAGCCTTTAGCCGCAACGAGGTCAAGAGGCACGCCGCCTCTTAGAAGGATATGCCCGATTGTGGTGTCGAAATGCATGTTCCCGGGGATGATGTCCCCAGGTTTGACCATCATGGCCATGAAGACCTGCTCGGCGCCCCTGCCCTGATGCACCGGGAGCATGTGCTCGTAACCGAAGGTGTCCTTCACCGCTTCCCTGAGCTTGTGATAGCTCCGGCTTCCGGCGTAGGCTTCATCCCCCGTCATGATAGCCGCCCACTGGGCATCGCTCATTGCGCCGGTCCCCGAGTCCGTCAGAAGGTCGACGTAGACGTCGTCTGAGTCCAAGCTGAAGAGGTTGAATTGCGCATCTGCGATCTTCGCTGCGCGGTAATCCCTTGTGGTCATCCTGATCGGCTCTACCGACTTGATGCGGAAAGGCTCTGCGTAGTCTCCCCTGTTTCGCATTGCTCGACCTCCATCCAAGGATTGCTAAAGCCTGAAGCTTATGCCGGTACTAAAGACGTCCGTCCATGTCGTGTTCGGGACCGAAGAGCCGAACCTGAGCTTGCCGGCGTACTTCGCATAGATGCTTACGCTGTCGCTTATCTTCCATGTGACGCTGGGGGCGACGTCAAGGTAGCTGACATCGTTTGTTATCGTTCCAGTAGCATACTTCAGTGTGCTGCTGTTGCTTACCTTAAGCGAAGCGGCGATGGTTATCGCCGGCTTCTTGAAGCTTGTGTTCACAGTAAGGTCCATGGAAGGCGCGAAGCTCATAGTGCCCGCGTTCCTGTTGCCGCTCACCTTCATTTCCGCCTTGCCTGTGATGCTCGTCGTGCTCATGAAGAGGGTGGCAGAAGCCGAGCTCGCCATTGAAAGGTTAAGGTTGTCTGTCGCCCTATCTATGCTTGCAGTAGGGCTGATGCCGAGGTTGATCGTAAGCCTCGACTTGTTGATCATCTGCTGGTTCGTGTACTTGAGGTCAAGCTGGTGCTTCACGCTATCCACAGTCTTCGGTTCCAGGTCGTTAGACGCGGCAGTGAACGTATAAGCGACGGATGCCGAAGTCGACGGGGCGAAGCCGCTTGCCGAATAGGTCAGGCCGCCTTCGAAGGACTGCACCGAAGTGGGCTTGTCGTCCTCAAGGTTGTCCTTCGAGTACCTGGCCTTCATGGAAAGGGATTCGCTACCCTTCCATTTTGGGCTCAGCTGAAGGTTGAGCCCCGCTGAGGCATCGATCGTGCCGCCGTTGGGGGGGCCCACCGGGCTTACCTTGTTGAACCTACTGCTGATATAGGAGATGCTGGAGTTGAAGGATGCCTTCTTCGCATAATAGTCGGAGTAGGACAGTGATGCGAACCATCCCCTATTGCCCGACACTTCCTCAAGGGATAATGCCCCGTCCAGCACGACGCTTCCCGTATCGAACATGTAAGCCAAGGTGCCTGAGCCTACATTTGCGTCGGTTCCGGTGCGTATGCCCTCCACGAAGGCCAGCCCCAGCTTAAGGCTGCGCAGATACTGCAGCTCAAGGCCCAGGCCCGCGACATCCATAGTCGTGGAGCTGATCCCCCTGCTTGCGCTGTTCTTGCCTCCCATGCCCGAAAGCGAGTAGGAGACATCCTTGAGCGTGCCGGGAAGCTCCCCTCCCACCTGCACCGTCGCCCCGTAAAGGGAGGACGATGACATATGGCCTGTCAGCATGTTCGGCGCGGCGGTATCCCCTGCAGTGACGGTAAGCTTGCCATATGTGCTGACCAGCCTCCAGCGCTCAAGGAAGAGCCCAAGCTCGCCGACTTTTATGATGTCCTCCTCGGGGAGGTTGCCGTTTTTAAGGACATATGACATCGCGAGGTTGTGCCGCCAGGCTCCCGCGTTTAAAGTGAGCGTCATGTTCACCTTGGTGGCAAACTGCACGGTCTCGGCGAAGGTCACATCGGATGTGCCCGTTATGTCCAGCTTGAGGTTGCCCACGAAGGGCCAGGCGAACTCAATTTTATCGAAAGCGATGGCTCCGGGAGCCCACGATGCCAGCAACATCATAACCGCAGTCACAACCGCAACCTTCGAAGGGCGCATCCTTATTAATGCCATCTGCAACACCCCGATTTAGTCTTTAGCCTCGGTTAGAACCTGTAGCCTCCGGATATGCTGAAGAAGCCGTTCTTCCTCATGTACTCGAAGTCGGCCCTGATGAACCAGTTGGGCGTGAAGGCATACTCTATACCCATGCCGGCAAGAAGGCCCTTGCTCATGAAGCCGTACGAGGCCTTGCCGTCTATCCTGAAGCTCTCCATGAAGTCGAACCTCATGAATGCCCCTAGGAAGAGGTCAATGCTGCCATCCGGTGCATATGCAGGCCCGTTGGCGAAGCTGACGCCTGCTATGGGGCCAAGTTTTATCAGGTAGTCCTCGCTGATCTGCCAGTTAAGAAGCGAGAAGACCGCATCAAGCTCGCCGGCGATGCCGAACTTGGAGGCGGATTCCGGGTCAAGCAGGTCCTCCCTTACAGAGCCTACTTTAAGGCTCAGGTGGGTTTCGAATATCTTGGACACGTCCAGCTTCAGCCCCAGGTTGGCCTTGAAGTTGCTGCTTATGTCAAAGGCCTCTTCGGCAGGCATGAACGCCCTGTAAGACAGTCCGAATATGACGTCGGTCGCCGAGGCCGAGGCGGACAGCGCTACGATCATGGCTGCTGCTACGATGAATAATCTAAGTCTCTT
>CAZHKX010000110.1:0-5464 GCA_964532805.1 uncultured Clostridia bacterium | reverse complement strand
CTATGTAGGAGAAGCGGAAGAGCTCCTCGCCGGTGCCGTACATCAGCATGTCGAGGTGCTCCTTCGGCAGCTCCCCCAATGGCTTGTCCGGGTCTATGCCCTTGGTCTCGGAGACCAGCATGAGCCTCTCCTGATAGTAAGATGCGATTGTGCCCTGGCGCTGGAAGGTGCGGACCGCGCCCGCCCTTATGCTCTTCTCCCAGTCGAAGACCAGGTCGGGGTCGAACTCGTGCCTTACGCCGAGGCCCGTGCACTCGGTGCATGCCCCGAACGGGCTGTTGAACGAGAACATCCTCGGGGCGATCTTGCCGAAGGAGATGCCGCAGTCGGGGCAGGCCATCTTCTCGGAGAAAACCATGTCCTCCCCGCCCTCGACGGCTATTGTCAGCAGGCCGTCGCTCTCCTTGACCGCAGTCTCCGCGGAATCGGTGAGCCTCCTCTGGATGCCATCCCTAATGACGAGCCTGTCGACTACGATCTCGATGGAGTGTATCTTGTACCTTTCGAGCAGGATGTCCTCGTTGAGCTCCTTGACCTCGCCGTTCACCCTGACTCTCTGAAATCCGGCGCGCCTTGCGTCCTCGAGCACCTTCCTGTGCTCGCCCTTCTTGCCCCTGATAACGGGGGCGAGGACGAGGATTCTGGACCCTTCGGGAAGGGCCAGCGTCTGGTCCACCATGTTCTGCACAGTCATCTGGCTTATGACGCGGCCGCACTGCGGGCAGTGGGGTATGCCTATGCGGGCATAAAGGAGCCTCAGGTAGTCGTACACCTCGGTTACGGTGCCGACCGTGGACCTGGGGTTCCTACTGGTCGTCTTCTGGTCTATGGATATGGCGGGGGACAGCCCGTCTATGCTGTCGACGTCGGGCTTCTCCATCTGGCCCAGAAACTGCCTTGCGTACGCGGAGAGGGACTCGACGTAGCGCCTCTGCCCCTCGGCATATATCGTGTCGAAGGCAAGTGAGCTCTTGCCTGAGCCCGAGAGGCCGGTTATCACCACCATCTTGCCCCTAGGTATGACCACATCTATGTTCTTCAGGTTGTGCTGCCTGGCACCCCTGATTACTATCGAATCAGCTCCCAAGCTCCTCGAGCCTCCTTCTGAGCTCCTTGATCCTGTCTCTCATCTGGGCGGCCTGCTCGAACTCCAGTAGCTGGGCGGCCTTTCTCATATGCTCCGTCAGCTTCTTTATCTCCGCCGCTATCTCCTCGGGATCCTCGGCTGCCCTCAGCCTCACTTCGGAGGTCTCCAGCGACGCCTGCTCCTGCTCGCGCCTCTCCTGCATGCCGACCATGTCCCTTACTCCCTTTGTGATCGACACGGGGGTGATGCCGTACTTCTCGTTGTGGGCCTGCTGTATCGCCCGGCGCCTGTTGGTCTCCTCTATGGCGAACGCCATTGAGTCGGTTACCCTGTCGGCGTACATGACTACCCTTCCTCCGAGGTTCCTGGCAGCCCTGCCTATCGTCTGTATGAGGCTGGTGGACGACCTGAGGAATCCCTCCTTGTCGGCATCGAGTATGGCCACGAGGCCGACTTCAGGAAGGTCCAGCCCCTCCCTCAGGAGGTTGATGCCGACTAAGACGTCGAAGTCTCCGAGCCTTAGGCCCCTAAGGAGCTCTATCCTGTCCAACGTGTCCACGTCGTAGTGCATGTAGCGCACCTTTACGTCGAGCTCGGTGAGATACTCCGTTAGATCCTCAGCCATCTTCTTCGTCAGCGTGGTGACAAGCACCCTCTGCTTCTTCGCGACCGATGCCCTTATCTCGGACAGCAGGTCGTCGACCTGGCCCTTGATGGGGCGCACGGTCACTTCAGGGTCGATGAGGCCGGTGGGCCTGATTATCTGCTCTACCACCCTTGATGAGACGGATTTCTCATAGTCCGCAGGAGTCGCCGAGACGAACACCACCTGGCCGATCGCCCTCTGGAACTCCTCGAACTTCAAGGGCCTGTTGTCGTATGCGGAAGGGAGCCTGAAGCCGTAGTCCACGAGGTTCCTCTTCCTTGACTTGTCGCCGTGCTCCATCCCCCTTATCTGCGGGACGGTGACGTGCGATTCATCGATGAAGGTCATGAAGTCCCTCGGGAAGTAGTCCAGAAGAGTCTCAGGCGGCTCGCCCGGCTCCCTGTTGGACAGATGCCTGCTGTAGTTCTCGATGCCGCTGCAGTAGCCAACCTCTGACATCATCTCCAGGTCGAACCTGGTCCTCTGCTGGAGCCTCTGCGCTTCGAGCACCTTGCCCTCCGCGTGAAGCTCGGCGAGGCGGACGGAGAGCTCCTGGCTGATGTCTCCGATGGCCCTTCTAAGGTTCTCCTCATTCGTGACATAGTGGGAGTTCGGGTAGACGGCCGCCTGGTCCTTGAGGCTCATCACCTCGCCGGTTAGCATGTCCACCTCCATTATCCTGTCCACGGTGTCGCCGAAGAACTCAATCCTTATCGCCCTCTCGCCGCCTGCGTCCACGACGTCGACGACGTCGCCGCGCGCCCTGAAGGTGCCGCGCGAGAGCACAAGGTCGTTTCTCGTGTACTGAATGCTCGAGAGCTTCCTCAAAAACCAGTCCCTGTCCAGCTCCATTCCCTTCTTGATGACTATGGTCTGGCGCATGTACTCCTCTGGCATGCCCAGGCCGTATATGCAGGATACGGAGGCGACGATGATCACGTCGCGCCTTTCGACGAGAGACGCGGTAGCCTCGTGGCGCATCCTGTCGATCTCCTCGTTTATATCCGATTCCTTCTCGATGTAGACGTCCTTGCTGGGGACGTAGGCCTCAGGCTGGTAGTAGTCGTAATAGCTTACGAAGTAGCGCACGGCGTTTTCGGGGAAGAACTCCCTGAACTCGCCGCAAAGCTGGGCTGCCAGCGTCTTGTTGTGGGCGATGATGAGAGCCGGCCTGTTCATCTTCTCGATGATGTTAGCCATCGTGAAGGTCTTTCCGCTTCCGGTAACACCTAGAAGGACCTGCGCCCTGTCTCCTGCGGCAAGGCCGGAGCAAAGCTCCTGGACCGCCCTCTCCTGGTCCCCTTGCATGGTGTATTCAGACTTCAGTTTGAAATCCATGTGCACCTCTTATAGAACATCTGTTCTGATTATATATCCTCCGTGGGCGCCTTTCAACGATAATCAAGCCGGCTCCCGCAAAAAGGGGGGCCGGCTTCAGTCGAACCCTGCAATATTCTACACTATCGGGCTAAGCTCATTCACGAATACCAGCTCCACCCCATATTCCATCAACTTGGGGAGCACTTCCTCAAGCGCCTTCGCGGTCGAAAGCTTCACATGCCCTATAGCGACTGCCTGACCCTCTCTTAGGGCCCTGTCAGCTGCCTCCCAAAGCTTTGCCTTGACGTACTCGGCATCATCCACACCGTCGATGAAGATATCGTTGATGTAGGCCTCGGCCCCCGCCTCCCTTGCCACCTCCGGGCCAACTGTGCCGGATGTGGTCCTCGAGTCGAGGTAGAAGAGCCCGCGTTCGCGCGCCTCCTCGATAACCGCCCCAAGTACCCCCCGGTCGAGCGACACCCTGGAGCCCATATGGTTGCTCACGCCCTCAGCCATGGGGACCTTCTCAAGAGCATCCGCCAGCATGGACTTCACGGTCAGCTCGTCCATCCCGGCCCTTATGAAGCCCTCGCCTTCGGACTTGCTGCCGTCAATCGCCTCCATGGGCATATGCAGGATCACCAGCTTGCCTGCGTTGTAGGCGTCCAGCCCGTCCTGGGCGGTCGTCCTTGCGTCAGGCAGCACCGCGCATGTAAGAGGCTCGTCTATGGCAAGTATCCTCGAGGTGGCCTCGCTTCTGTACCCGAAGTCGTCTATCACTATGGCCAGTTTCGCCTTCGCCCCTGATTGAGAGGGCTTCCTCGATGCAGATGGCGGATCGTTCACCGTGGGCACGGCTGCCTCCTGGGCGTCCTCGGTCTCCTCATATACTATGGGGGCGGGCTCGTCCGTCGAAGCGGCTTCATCCTGCCCGGCATCCACTGCCTGATCCACCGGGTCAGTGATGGGCGATACGGCCGGTTTGGAGGGGTCCTTAATAGCCGGCGTCCTGCCGGATGCCGGAGCAGATGATCCCCTCTCGGCCTGCCCTGAGGTGCCATCTTCGGAGGTCTTCCTTGTGATGCAGCCTGAGAAGGCCGCAAGCGCCATAATCAGCGCCGCGGCCATAAGGATGCGGATTGCCCTAAGGTATCTGCCTTCGAACATGCCTTATCTCTGCCCGGTGAGCCTCAGAAGCTCATCGATCGCCGCCTTAAGCTGCGGGTCGGTGGCGGGGTCGAGCCTCATAAGGTCCTCTGCCGTCATTTCCTCCGGTTTCTTGTTAGTCGACTGCGTCCTCAGCTCCGCCAGCTGCTCTTCAGTCACATCCACGATTATGTCGGGGATGATGGGCGTCTCGTGCGTTATCTCCTTGCCGGCGGGGGTGAGGTATACCTGCGTCGTCAGGCCTATGGCCGAACCGTTGCTGATGGGGAAGTATGTCTGCACGAGACCCTTGCCGAACGTCTTGGACCCGACTATGGTCGCGCCCTTCAGGTCCTGCAGCGCGCCTGCCAGTATCTCAGATGCGCTGGCAGAGTACTCATTGACAAGGACAACCACGGGCACGTTCACGAGCTTGGATACGGTGCTTACCACCGGCTCCTTCTCTCCGTCCCTGCCCCTTGTATAGAGTATGACTTCCCTGCCCACGAACAGGCCGCCGATGTCCACAGCCATGTTCACAAGGCCGCCGCCGTTGTACCTGATGTCCAGCACCAAGGCTTTCATGCCCCTGGACTGCAGGTTTCTGATCGCGGCCTCCATCTGGCTCGCCGCGTTCTTCGAGGTGAAGCTTCTAAGCTCTATGTAGCCTATCTGCGACTTGTCGTCCAGCATGTAGTATCTGACAGGCTGGTCGGTGATCGTGTCGCGCACAATGCTGAAGTCAATCTTCTTGGCGTCGCTTCCCCTCTCGATGGAGATGACCACGGTGGTGCCCTTCTTGCCCTTTATCCTGCTCGACACCTCGTCGGTGGTCAGCCCGTCCACGCTAGTCCCGTCGACCATCACGATGATGTCGCCGGGGAGCAGCCCTGCCCTGTACGCAGGCGTGCCCTCGATGGGGTTTATCACTGTCATCTTGCCGTCTCTGAGCCCGAAGAGTATGCCTATGCCCTCGAAGGTGCCCTCGGTGCCCTTCCGAAACTCCGTGTACCTTACGGGGGGAAGGTAGTTGTTGTAGGCGTCCGGCAGGGCGTCGAGCATCGCCTGCACGTTGCCTTCCTTCAGGTAGACCTTTATAAGCTCGGAGGTCGAGACCTCCTTGTAGTAGTCCTGCCTGATAAGAAGCAGAGCCTCGAATGCCTCCACCACGTCCTGGTATTTGGGCTCGGACGCCTCCTGGTCGCCTGGCGCCGCCGCTATTACGAATACGGCGCTGGCCAGCACAAGCACTATCGCCAACA
>CAZHKX010000109.1:0-5466 GCA_964532805.1 uncultured Clostridia bacterium | reverse complement strand
TTGGTACCGATATCAATGACGGCTTTCCTTCCCATTTGTTTCCTCCCGGGCCGCCGGCCTAGAAGCCTACGGTCCTCTTCATCGCCTTGATGTAGTTGATGTTGGGATAGCCCGACAGCCCTAGCTCCTTCACTGTCTTCATAACAAGCGCCGGGTCCGCGTGCTCCACGCAGAAGGTCTTAAGCGGCACGCCGTTAAACCAGGTGAGCGCGAACTCCACCGTCGCCTCGTTGATGGTGTAGCCGTACCTCTCCTTCTTCACTTCCACTACCTTAAGGTCCTTATTGGGGCGAATGAGCTCATCCAGGAACTGCTCGTAGGTGTACTCGGCCCTGGAAAGCTTGGGAAGCTCCACCTTGAATATCGAGAAGAGCTTAGCCAGCTTCTCGGCGTCAAGCGGGAATGCCTCCTTCATTATCGGCTTCCACTGCTCGAGCTTGTCTGAGTTCACTTCCTGCAGGGACTTTATGTCCATCAGGCCGTCTCTTATCTTCGTGTTCTCGTCGCTTCTTCTGGAGAGTATGTACGCCTCTTCGCTCTTTCTTGGGGCAGGCTCCCCATAAGTCCTGATCTTCTTCTCGTCGGCGGGGAAGTCCTCTCCGAAAGTCCTCCATTCCCAGCGGGGAACAATCTTGTTCTCCATGTCGCACCTCCAAGGATATTTCCTGATATATTTCTATGTTGAATCACTTTCTCCTGCTATTGTACCATTTTTCACCAATAAGCAAACCCCCGCCTGGAAGCCGGTTCCAGGCGGGGTTATGCTCATTATGCTGGCATTTTGCTACAAGACCACTTCGACTACGCCCCTGTCCAGGCTGTCCATGCAATCTTTTAACTTACTTGATAACATCTCGTCCGCCCTGTTGGCTGACCTGATTTGCCTTATGAGGTCAATAGTCCTTCTGAATGAGTGCACGATGTCGCCCTCGGCGTATCCGGCAGACCTGACAAGCTCAGGGAACTCAGCCCCCATGCTCCACTTGTAGGCGAGGTCCGCCATCCCTGTGAAGAAGCTGATGCTGCTTGCCCCGAGGTGCTGCTCCTCGGCCACGGAGATCCTACCTATGATCTCGAAGACCGACTCTATGTCGAAGTTCACTCTCCGAACAGGCATCTCGCCTCTTCTTGGCTCATAATCCACGCAGGTAAGAAGCGACACAGCCTCCGGTACGGTCGATTCGTGGATGAGACCCGAGAACACCAGCTCCGTGCTCAGAAGCTCCTGGGTATGGATCTCCTTCGCCATGTTGCCCCTGGCGGTCAGCTTCCTCTTCTCGACGAAGCCCAGCGCCTCGAGCACCTTGATCCTCCGGTCGAAAGCCTTCACGAACTTCTCGTCTGGGGCCATGCCCATAAGCCTTGCCTGCAGCTCGTCGACCTTGGATGACAGTGAGCCGCGCCTTGCTAGAAGCGCCCTGCATTCCCTGCGCTTCCCCTTCGGGCAGTCTATGGCGGGCTTTTCCGCAAGCTTCGCCCTCAGCTCCTGCACATGTGCCAACATCTGGGCCTTCTTCTCCTTCTGGTGCTTCTTCACGCGCCTTATGCGCTTAAGCTCCCCTGCCAGCTCCTCTTTGAGCATGGATTGGTAGACCGGGCATGCGGCTGTGCCGAAGTCCTTGCACGCGGTCTGCATCAGCTCCTCGTCCGAGCTTCTCAGCTTGTCCAGCTCGGCTCTTATCCTGCCCTTCTGGTTGTCGTTCTGGTAGCTTGCGAAGTTGTGCCTTAGAACGTTGTCTATCTCCTCCGGGGTCCTTCCCTCCAAGAGGTTCAAGACGGTATTGTAGGACAGGGCGAACCGGCTTCTCAGAGGCTCTATCCTGGCCTCGTCGATATGCGGGTAGTCGTCCATCCTGAAGCTTGCCGCGTCGATGAGAACATACACGAAGCCTACCTTGTCTATGCCGCGGCGGCCTGCGCGCCCGGCCATCTGGAAGTACTCCTGCATGCTCATGGGCCTGAAATCGACGCCGGTGAACTTCCTCATGGAATCGAAGCAGACCGTGCGTACCGGGAAGTTGATGCCCACGGCGAAAGTCTCAGTGGCATAGAGTATCTTGACGAGCCTGGTCTCGAAGAGCTCCTCGACTATCTCCTTCAAGACCGGCAGCAGCCCCGCATGATGCCAGGCCACGCCTCGCCTTGCGCACCTTCTCATCGCGGCGACCGACGGCATCGCATCCAGGCCCATGCCAGCAAGCCTTCTTTCGAAGACCTCGTCGACCCTGGCCCTCTCATCCTTGTCGAGAAGGTCGATGTTCCGCATCAGCTCCTGCGCCCTCTCCTCGCAGCCCTTGCGGCTGAAGACGAAGTACAGGCAGGGGAGCCTCCCCTCCTTGATGAGATGCTTCACTAGGTCTCGGTGGGTCGTGGGCTTTCGCCTCATCCTTACCCCGTCGTCGTCGTATTGGGGCTCTTCCGCGCCGGTCGCGATAAGCTCGGCCTCCTGCCTCGCCCTGAAGTCGAAGTACTCGGGGAGAGTGCCCTCGCCGAAGTCCCTTTCGAAGACCATGTGCTTAAGGGGCACCGCCCTCTTCATGTGCCTTACTACCTTGACCTCGTGCTTTTTTACCGAGGCTATCCAGTCGGCAAGCTCGGTCGCGTTCGGCACTGTGGCGGAAAGGCCCAGCAGCCTCATGTCCTCCGGCATGAAGATGATTGACTCCTCCCAAACGGTGCCCCTCTCCTCGTCGCCGAGGTAGTGTATCTCGTCGAATATGGCGTGTGTGACCCCGGTGAGATCCTGGGGTGAAAGGTGCAGTATGTTCCTGAAGACCTCGGTGGTCATGATGAGCACCGGCGCCAGGGAGTTTATGACCACGTCGCCTGTCACTATGCCCACGTTGTCGGGGCCGAGCAGACGCTTGAACTCCTTGAACTTCTGGTTGGACAGGGCTTTGATGGGGGCCGTGTAGACGACCCTGTGGCCCATCCTGAACATCTTCTCTATGAGGTAATCGGCGATGAGGGTCTTTCCCACTCCCGTGGGCGCCGCCACGATGACAGAATGCCCCTCGTCCACGTAGGAGATCGCCTGCGCCTGGAAGGGATCCAGCGTAAGGCCCCTGTATCTTATGCCGTCCTCTGTATGGGTCAGAAGGGGTCCATGCCCGGCCGGTTTCGCCTCGCGGACCCCGTTCTCCCGTGTCTCGTACTGTGTCTCTTCAGAACCTGCCAACATCATCCTCCGGATACCGGTGTGAAGATGATCAGCTCCATGCCGTCTTCCAGCAAGCTGTCCTTCGGTATCACCCTGCCCTTTGAGGCCACGTTCATCACAAGCTCGCTTCTGATCCCGGAGCTTGCCAGCATATCCCTGATGCTCTCGCCCTCCGCCGCCTCATATTCCCATGCTACCCTCTTATCCTCAGGATAATACTCGGCGGCATGTCCCATGACCCTAACCTTAATCCTCATCAGATCAGCCCCTTGGCCTCCAGAAGCTCCACGCATCCCTCAAGGCCGAGCGAAAGGAGCGTCTGCCTAGTCGGATGCCCCTCATTGTCCCAGCCGCGCTCCGCGTAGTAATCGTCTAATAGCCTGTCGCAGGACGCCCTGTCAATGCGCTTGCCCTTGGCGGGGCCCGTGGGTACCGGCTCGTCCATGAAGCGCTTCGGCGGGTAGTCGTCGTTCCTTCCGAAGCCCGGGCGCTCCAGCATAGCCCTTACGCGGTTCATGTTCCAGACGCGGTCGGCCGCGACATAGATATCCTTCCATGTGGTTTTCTCGCCGAAGACGGCCTCGAATATCCTGTTGTAGTTATCCAGCTCGAAGCCGATTTCCACCCACTGGAGCCTGCAGCAGCCGATGAGGTCGAACGCAGGCCTTATCCTCTGCAGCTCTACAGCCCTTTTGGCCTTCCCGTCGAGGCTGTCCCTTCCGGTCGCCACGTCGTAGGTTATTGCCCACGACCTGTTGTGGTGCGCTCCTATGTCCGCCGTCATGTAGGAGATCATCATCGCAGGGGCCCACCTTGCGTCATAGCCGCTCCACTCTAGGCCCTTGACCTGAGGCGCGAAGTCTATGCTGCCCTTCCCGAGGCCCAGGGCTGCATCCCTCACTCCTTTGGCAAGGAGGTCTCCCATACCCTGCCTCTTTGCGATTATACCGGCCAAAAACTCGAACGAGTCTATGTCTCCCCAGCTTATGGCCCTTCCAAGCTGCTCCTTGGTTATTATGCCCTTCTCAAAGCATTCCATTGCGAAGGAGATCACGGCGCCGCCGGAGATGGTGTCGAGGCCGAGGTCGTCGCAGATGCGGTTGGCGTAGGCGACGTCTTCGATCCTTTCGAAAGCGAAATTACCTCCGATCAGAGCGATGGTCTCATACTCCGGGCCCTCCACGTATACTTCCTTGCCGTCCTTGACGAGCCTTGAGTACTTGCCGCAGGGGGTCGGGCAGGCGAAGCATCCCTTGTCCGTCACAATTATCTTATCCTTCATCGCCTGGCCGCCTATGCCCTCGTGCCCCTCGAAGAAGGTGGTCTTGAAGTTCTTCGTCGGGAACGCGCCCACTTCGTTAACCCATGGGGTCACGCCTGCGGTCCCGAGCGGTGTCCATTCGGCAAGCCCCGGCTTCTCGAAGCACTTCTGGAACATGTCCATGCCGACTTCGCATACAGCGTCGGGATTTGCGACAGGAATGCACTGACTGCCCTTGACTGCAATCGCCTTGACCTTCTTGGATCCTAATACCGCGCCGATGCCGGTCCTTCCGGCCTGGCGCCCGAAGTCGTGGTTTACGCAGGCGAACGCCACCTTGTTCTCTCCGGCGGGGCCGATGCTTGCGATCTGGTAGGCCTCCCCAAGCTGCTTCTTGAGTATCTCCTCCGTCTCGAAGGAGCCCTTGCCCCAAAGCTCGGAGGCATCCCTAAATGTCACCCTGTCGTCGTTTATAACCAGGGTGACAGGGGCGTCCGATACTCCCTCGAGAATTATCATGTCGTACCCCGCATACTTTATCTCAGGGCCGAAATGGCCTCCCATGTTGGAATCGCCGATGATGCCAGTGGCAGGCGAAAGGGCTCCGAACTGGACCTTGCCAGATGCGGGCATGAATATTCCGCTCATGGGGCCGGGGGCGATGGCGACCTTGTTGAGGGGGCCAAGCGGGTCTGCCCCTACAGGCACCTCGTCGAAGACCACCTTGTCCACGAACCCGCGCCCTCCGATGTAATCCTTGGCAAGGCGCTCGTCCAGCTTCTGCTTCTTCACAGACCTGGTAGTCAGGTCCACGCGCAGTATATATCCGGCGTATCCGTTCATCAGTAGCGCCCTCCCTTCGAGGTGTCGGCGTCATAGACTGCGCCTCTGGGACAGGCCTTGACGCAGGCGCCGCAGTTGTTGCACTTCTTCGCCTTCTCGCCGTCCAGAAGCAGCATCACATCGTATGGGCATGCGGCGATGCATGCGCCGCATTGTATGCAAAGCTCCTCGTCTATCTCATATACCGTGCCTTGGAGCGTGA
>CAZHKX010000108.1:0-5507 GCA_964532805.1 uncultured Clostridia bacterium | reverse complement strand
ATGAGGGCCTTGCCATCATGCCGCAGAACTCGGCTATCTCCTGCGCCCTCAGGCCGTAGCTCGACCTGCTGGCGATGAGCCTTGCGCTTGACTTGGATATCTCGGCGACTATCTCAAGGCCGTTCTCCTTTAGGGTGAGGCCGCTTGCGACGATGTCGACTATGGCGTCGGCAAGCCCGACCGAGGCTGCAAGCTCAACCGCGCCCTTAAGCTCGATGATCTCGGGCCTTAAGATCCTATCCTTGGCGAACTCCCTTGTTATGGAGGGGAATTTGGTGGCGATGCGAAGCCTGCCTATCCTTCCCTCTTCCTCAAGCGTCCGCCTGTACTCGGCCGCCTTCTCGACGGGAGCCGCCAGCACGAACCTGCACTTTCCGAAGCCCAGGTCCATCAGCTCATATACTTCCTCGCCGGATTCTGAGAGGCCGTCCTTTCCAACTATCCCGAGGTCGGCGGCTCCCCTCGCGACATATACCGGGACGTCGGAGGGGCGGGAGATTATGTAACGAGAGCGCCTACCTTCGAATATCAGCTTGCGGCCCGCCTTGTCATAGGGGCAGTCGTAACCTGCGCCGTTTAATGCGTCTGCCGCCTCTTCAAGCATCCTACCTGCGGGAAGGGCTATCGTCATGAGTCCTTCGACTGTCATCTGGCGCACCCCGCCTTCGAGGAGCTGATCTCCATGAGCATGCCCAGGTCGAGCGCGAAGCCTATGCCGCCCTCGTCGGAACCAAGCGCCTTCATCAGCCCGTCATACTGGCCGCCCCCAAGAAGCGGCTTTCCGTAGCCGTTCACATATGCCTCGAACACGGGGCCGGTGTAATAGTTGAGGGGCCTTAGAAGTCCCAGCTCGAAGGCGATGTCCACGCCCTTCGCCACCATCCTGGCTCCGTCAAGGAGCATGGATGCCCTTCCTGCCTCCTCCGCGAGCTTGATCTCCGGATATTCGGCAGCAAGCCCTGTCAGGGCCTCCATCGCAACCTCTGCAGGGTTTGCAGGGATCAGCTGGCGTAAGGCCCGAAGGGCGGTGTTTCTTTTGCCCGACGACTTAAGGACTGCCATCGCGGTGGATATGTCGTGGGATATCAGGGCCGCTTTCAGAGAGATCCCTGCATCTGGGCCAATCGCTGAGGCATCGATCAGCTCATTTAACAGTGCTATGTCGCCTATGCGAAACTGCACCGGCTCCTCCGCGAAGCGGCAGATGCCTATTGCGGCGCCGATGGCCTCAAGGCCGGCCTTCAGGCCATCATGCCCGTAAATCTCTGCACCCAGCTGCATCTCCTGCCTTGAGACAGCTATGCTTCCGCGGCTGGAGGGCTCCCTGAATACGGGGCCGGTATAGAAGAGGCGAAGAGGCCTCTTCTTCATGGCGAGCTCGCGCACGGCAAGCCTTGCGCACGGTTCGGTCATGTCAGAGCAGAGGCGGCCTATCATGCCCCCTGGAAGGGCCAGCTTGATGGGGCCTGCTGACGATTCCCCGTTATCATTGGGACCTGGGGAGGTTATCACCGGCAGGCGCACCTCTTCGAAGCCAAGGTTTTCGAGCATCGCCGCAAGTCCCGCCTCCATCCTCCTTATTGCGCCCGCCTCGGGAGGGAGAAGAAGCGACATGCCCTCTAGAATTTCCTGCAATCAACACACCACTCTCTGTTGCTTCATCATTGCTTCATTGCTTTATCTAACTAAAGCGATAAAGCAACACGGTTAATAATTTACTTCTTTAAGGCGGATGAGTCAACTGAGAAGATGTACTTTAATTGGTGCAGAAGGTTCTCTCTAAGTAATGAAGGCAGAAACGGATAGATATGAAATCGCGCTCATGTCATTTAACAGCGGGATCTGCTCATTATGGATTGACGCTGAACATGCACTGATAGGATCAAGCTTAGGTTTCTCTATATCTCGCCTTTATCTTTCAGTCTCCTTATCGCAAGCTTGTATCCGCCAGCGCCGAAAGAAAGGAACCTCTTTACCCTGCTCACAGTGGCCGAGCTCGCTCCCGTGTCCTTGCCCACCTCGGCGTAGGTGCTCCCGCGCTCAAGGCTAAGCGCTATCTCAAATCTGTCGCTGAGCTCATTGACCTCTGATATCGTGCAAAGGTCCTCGAAGAAGGCGTAGTATTCATCCATCTTCTCAAGGCTCATCATCGCTTTGAAGAGCCTGTCGGTCTTCTCCCTGTCAACGTTGTCCTTAAGGGCCATTTGGGTACCCTCCTTCGGTAACGCTTCACTTAGTAAAAGTATATTCCACCCGGCCTTCATACACAAACCGGACACAGCAATCTCCCTACTGCAGGTGCATCGCGTTACGGTGTAGTATTGAAGCAGCGCGCCAAATCCCCGGCCTCGGAGGTGCTGAAGATGGCGGAAAACAGGCTCGCCCTGAAAAGGAAGATAAGCTCAGGAGGCGTCGTCTTCGGAAGCTGGGCTCAGATGGACAGCCCGGAGGCGGTGGAGATGATCGGCTCGGCGGGCTTCGACTTTGCGGTAATCGACATGGAGCACGGTCACTTCGGCCTTGATTCGGTGCCGGTCATGATAAGGGCGGCGGACGCCTTCGGCATATCGCCTGTCGTGCGCGTGACAGAAAATTCGGAGGCCCTGATCCTCAAGGTCCTGGACATGGGCGCCGAGGGAGTAGTCATCCCAGGAGTCTCGACGCCTGATGAGGCGCGAAAGGCGGCCATAGCCGCAAGATATGCGCCCATAGGAACAAGGGGCGCCTGCCCGACTATAAGGGCAGCGGGGCATATGCCTCTGGATTGGGAATCATATGTGAGGAAGGCCAACGAGGGTGTCCTTCTGTGCCTTCTTGTGGAAGGAAGGCAGGGGGCCGAAAACTTCGAGGATATCGTGAAGGTCGAGGGAGTGGATGCGGTAATGATCGGGCCTTTCGACCTCTCCGTCTCGCTTGGCGTGGGAGGACAGACCAAGCATCCGCTTGTCATATCTAAGATTGAGGAGATGGCGCGCACGGCGGGAAAGTACGGGGTAACTCTCGCCTGCAACGTCTTCGATTTCGAACCCTCTGACATAAGGTACGAGGCATCAAGGTGGATAGGTTTGGGGGCGAGGATGATCATGCTCGGAGGAGACAAGTTCTTCCTGATGCCGGCTCTGAGGCGGGCGATAGGAGCGGTCAAGGGTATTGTTGAAGATTAAGCGGCAGTAAGCAGTGCCGGAATTCTGATGCAGCTTAGGTTTCGCTGTGGGGAGTTGTTACATTGAGGAAGGCATCGTGCGAGATACTGTGCGTGGGCACCGAGATACTGCTGGGAGATATTGTGAATACCAATGCGCAGTACATTGCCATGGGGTTGGCAAGGCTCGGAATCGACGTCTATTTTCAGACGGTGGTGGGAGATAATCCCGCAAGGCTGGAAAGCGCGCTTCAGATTGCCAAGGGCCGCGCGGACATCATCATCACGACGGGTGGGCTGGGGCCCACTTATGACGATCTTACCAAGGAAACTGTGGCAAGAAGCTTCGGCAGGAAGCTCGTCATGGATGAGAAGTGCCTGGAGGAGCTTACCTCCTTCTTCACCCGGCTCGGCCGCGAAATGACCGAGAACAACAAGAAGCAGGCGATGATGCCGGAAGGCTCCATCATCCTGGAGAACCCCCAAGGCACTGCCCCCGGCTGCCTCATCGAGGGCGATGACGGCAAGGTGGCAATCATGATGCCGGGGCCACCGCGCGAGATGAAGCCGATGTTCGACAATCTCGTAGCCCCCTATCTAAGGAAGTACTCGGAGTATATTCTTTTCTCCAGTGTGCTGAGGGTGATAGGCATCGGGGAGTCTGCCATGGAGACCAAGGTGCTGGACATCATGGAGTCCATGACAAATCCTACGGTCGCCCCCTATGCAAAGTCCGGAGAGTGCATCTTAAGGGTCACCGCCAAAGCTCGCGACGAGCGCGAGGCGAAGGAGCTGATGGCACCCGTTATAGAGGAGATAAGGCAAAGGCTGGGAGAGCACGTATACGGGGTGGACATAGATTCCCTCGAACAGCATATAGCTCAGCTTCTTGAGGCGAGGAAACGGACGATAGCGTTCGCGGAGGTCTGCACCGGTGGTATCGCCGCAGAGAGGCTGTTCGAGGCTACTACTAAGCCGGAGACTCTTAAGCTCAGCATGTCTTCCTGCAGCATCGACGGGATGGAGAAGCTGCTGGAGGGCGAGGACGCGGCGAATCACGCCTCGGATACATTGGGGCAGAAGGCCGCATCGCTGGCTAAGGTCGTGGCATCGTTCTCGGGGGCGGACCTTGGGGTGGGGATAATCAAGAACAGCGGAACAATCTACTACTCCGTCTCATTCGGGGATAAGGCGGATACAGAAAGCTACAACTACCCGCCCGGAAGGGATCAGGAGTATGTGAATACGCTTGCGGCTAACAGGACATTCGATATGATAAGAAGGATGCTCAGGCTTTAGGAAGGATGCTCCAAGGCCGGTTGCGGTTGCAGGCCACCCGTGCGGTATTCCATCATGATGCTGGAGCTAAAATTGATGAAGAATGCCTGAACTCTTGAAGCGTTCAGGCATTCTTACATTTACGTACCGTATCAGTCAATAAATACCGCTGAGCCTAAGCGTGAGGCGTGGCTTGCGCCGCCAACCCGGCCTCACAGCTTACTGGACTTCCGCGCCAGAAGCCCGTCCAGGGAGGGAAGTATCACGCCTAGCAGCATGACTTCTATCGCGACTAGTATCTCCAGGCTCTTCATCCCGTCAGACATCACCATGCCCGGCAGGAATGGAAGCAGCAGGACGCTGAGGGCGGCGGCAGGCAGCACGGCGGCTGCATCCTCCAGCCATGAGCCAGGCTTCTTTCTCAGCAGGGAAGCTGTGATCCAGCCTGCTGCGCCAAGCATGACGGGCCACATGAATGCGTAAGACGTCTTCGGTTGAGCTACGCCAAGCAGGATCGCCACCAGGCAGAACGGAATGAGCCCGGCCAGAGAGATGTCAGCTCTGGCGGCTTTCCTGCGCAGGAGGACATATAGGGCAATCGTAAGGGCGAATACTATGAAGTAAATGCCGCCAGTCACCCACCCGCCGCCCGGGGGCACGACTTCTGGCCATTCCGGCCAATAGAGGGTCTGCCAGCCGAACATCTTCGGAAGCAGCGGCTTTAGGAATATCATCTTGATTGTTATTAGGGCAGCCAGGGCCAATATCCCCACAAATGCGATCGCCATGCCTTTCCAGGTGGACAGGCGGCGCCGCAATGCCAGTATGAATGCAACCACCAGCAGGACTGAAGCAACTATCGCAAGGGGTAGGGCCCATGACTGCGGGTAATGTACCAGCACATAAGGAGGCACAGGGAAGAACGTCTCCTGCTCATCCCTTATATCCGCAAGGTCGAGCCTCCCCAGCTCGCGTGCTATCGACAGCGTATGCTCCCCCATCTGCTGAACGCTGGATGGGCGGACGATTTCCACGGTGTCATCCTCGGTGTGCTGCTGGCGGAAGGGGTAGTTCGCCTCAAGGGCTA
>CAZHKX010000107.1:0-5547 GCA_964532805.1 uncultured Clostridia bacterium | reverse complement strand
CCGGAAGCTTCCTCCCGTCCACCCTCTCAGGCAGCTCGCAGAGGCTTATCAGCCCCCTTGCAGCCTTCTCGTACGTTTCAAGCGAAGGGGTGGCAGTGCCCAGCACAAGCGCCGCCTTGCAGAGCTCTGCCCTCTTCCTTGCGACTTCCCTTGCGTGGTATCTGGGACTGTCCTCCTGCTTGTAGGAACCGTCGTGCTCCTCGTCTATGATTATGATCCCGAGCTTCTTAAGGGGCGCGAAGACTGCGGACCTTGCGCCTACTACGACATCCACCTGGCCTCTGCTTGCCATGTACCAGTGGTATGCCCTTTCGGAGTCGGTAAGCCCGCTGTGGAGCACAGCCACCCTTGAGCCGAAGTGCGCCCTGACTATGTCAGACATCTGCGGAGTAAGCGCGATGTCGGGCACTAGCAGTATGCCCTGCCTGCCTGCCGACACGGCTTCCTTCAGCGCCCTGATGTATACCTCGGTCTTGCCGGAGCCTGTGATGCCGTGCAGCAGCACCTCGCGGCCTGTTCGGCGGGCCTCTATGATAGCCTCCAGGGCTTTTTGCTGATGGCCCGTCAGCTCATGCTGCCTTACCGGGCTCCTGCTCTCCTCCATGGACGGCCTTCTGAGCACATACGCCCTCTCGATGAAGCCCGCCTTGACGAGCGACGCTACTGAGGATTCGTTGCCCGCCCCGCTTTCGAGGACCGCCCTGAGAGGCAGCGTAGCGCCCTCCTCATGCGACAGCAGCCAGTCCAGGAGCCTAAGCCTGGCAGGGCTCCTTCTTAGCTCAAGCCTTGCACCGGCGGGATCTTCAATAAGCCTTGCCGATGCCCTGATGCCGGGCGCCAGCGGTATGTTTCCGGAGGGGAACATGAGCTTCGCCGCCTCGGCCTTAAGGCAGAGGTACCTTGATGCCATCCAGCATGCCAGCTGAGGCATCTCAAATGAGCCCTCCAACACACCCGCCTTAGGCGATATAAGCTGCTTGACGCTTCTTTGTTCGGTTTGGTCGGAGAGTTCGAAGACGAAGCCGTCTATGACCCTGTTCCTAAACGGCACGGATACCTTCGAGCCTGGCCTCACTGACATCCCCTGAGGGACCTCATAGTCGAAGAGCTGGTCCAGGTGCCTGTGGACGATGTCCACCGCTACTTTCGCATACACCTCGGATCACCTGCCCCTTCCGGTCAGCTTCTCCAGCCTTCTCATGAGCTTGGTCCACAAGCTGTCCTTCTCGGCCAGCGGCTCGACAAGTATCGAATCGATTCCTTCCAGGTTGGCGCCAAGAATGTCAGTGAAGAGCTGGTCGCCGAAGAGAAGCACCTGCCCCTTCGGAAGGCTCATCGCCCTCATTGCACGCGCCATCCCCCACGGCCAGGGCTTCACCCAGCCATAGACGACGGGAAAGCCGAGGAGGCCTCCGATAAGGTCGGCACGCTTTCTGAAGTTGTTTGTGAAGATTACGATTTTGAAGCCTTTCGCGAGCGCGCAGTCCAGCCAGTCCCTGTATCCTTCGGGCAGCATAAGCGTCCCGAAGGGGATGAGGGTATTGTCGGCGTCAATGAGAAGCCCCCTCTTGCCCGATGCCCAGATCGCATCGAGGTCGGCGTCCGTGACCCGCAGGCATGCACTTGTCGGCTTAAGCATTCCCATATATTACCTTCCCAGCCTGTTTCTTATGCCGGCGATTAGCATGTCTATCGCAACATTGTTGAAGCCGCCCTCGGGCACGATTATGTCGGCATACCTCTTGGTAGGTTCCACGAACTGGTTGTGCATCGGCCTGACGGTGTCAAGATACTGCCTTATCACCGACTCGGTGGTCCTGCCGCGGTCCCTGGTGTCCCTAACAAGCCGCCTGATGAAGCGGACGTCGGCATCGGTGTCGACATATACTTTCATGTCCATGAGGGCCCTTACGCGCTCGTCCTCGAGCACAAGGATGCCGTCGATTATGACAACTCCGGCGGGGTTGACCCTTGTCACCCTGGATATCCTCGTATGCTCGCTGAATGAGTAGGTGGGCTTCTCGATCGGCCTGCCCTGCTTGAGTTCCTTGATGTGGCTTATGAAGAGCTCGACGTCGAAGGCGAAAGGATGGTCGTAGTTGACCTTCACCCTCTCCTCGAATGGCATGTTGGTCTGGTCCTTGTAGTAGGCATCCATTTCAAGCACAGCCACATAGTCTCCCACCGCCTCTGCCACGCGGCGGACCACGGTGCTCTTGCCCGACCCGCTGCCGCCTGCTATCCCTATGGTAAAGGGGTTAGCCATCGTACCGCACCTCCATAAACTGGCCTAGTTCGAGAACTTCGCCTGCAGGTGTTCGCCGTAAGTCCTTGAGAAGCTGTGCGAGCCGTCTCCGTTGGCCACGAAGAACAGGTAATCATGCTTTTCCGGCTCCAGCACCGCCTCTATGGCGGCCGATCCTGGATTTGATATCGGCCCCGGGGGGAGCCCCGTCGTAAGATAAGTGTTGTATGGCGACTTTATCAGGGTGTCCTCCTTCGAGAGAACGGCTTTCGGCTCCGGCAGCAGGTACTGCACCGTCGCGCAGCTCTGAAGCGCCATGTTGATGTTAAGCCTGTTCATGAATACCCCCGCCACTATCGGAAGCTCGGATGATAACAGGGCCTCCTTCTCCACTATAGAAGCGAGCACCACTACCTGCTCCGGGCTCAGGTCCAACTTGAGCTTGGATGTTATCCTCGAAGCAACCTTGCCGGCGAAATTCTGGAGCATCGCCTCTATTACCGCCCTTGCCCCGGCGCCTTCGCTGAACTCGTATGTGTCTGGGAATAGGAACCCTTCCAGGCTTCCGCCGGTCTTAAACGGTATTATGCCCATTAGCTCATCGCCGGGCTCCTCGACCAGCCCCATGAACTCGTCGTAATCGGCAAGCCCCAGCGATTCGGCCCTCGCCGCAATCTGTCTTGCAGTGTAGCCCTCAGGCACTCGGAGGACCACGCCCTTCTGCAGGCCAAGCGAGAGCTTCCTTGCCATGGATGCCATGCTTTCGCCCATGCTAAGGTCGTACCTCCCGTACTTCAGCTGGCCTTCCATGCCCGAGAGCCTGACGTACGCCTTGAAGGCGAAGCCGGAGCTGATGAGCCCCTTCCCCTCCAGAAGCGATGCTATGGAGGCAGTGGAGCTGCCCTCCGGTATGAACACCTCTATGGGCTCAACCGTGCCGGCTGCGACCGGCGCCATCACATGCTTTATCGCGGCTATGCCCATCACGAGCAGCGCCATCGCCAATATCAAGGCAAGCGCAGCCCTGTTCGATCCTGATCTCATTCTATAAGCTACCCCTTGACCACAGCTAAGCGTGCGGGACCCGTGAAGGTCCCGCACTTAGGCATTGTGGCTTTACTCCTCGTCTTCTTCCTCTTCCTCGTCGAACTCTTCCTCGTCCTCTTCGTCGATCAACTGGAGTATCTCCTCGATCTTGTCCTCCAGCTGCTTGTCCTCGTCCTCGGTAAGCTCGGTAACGTCGGGTTCTCCGTCCACACCGGCCACTATCCTGAGGACTGCGAGATCCCTCTCCATGTCCTCGTCCTCGGCGCCGCAGGACTCGCACTCGGCAGGATCCGCATCGTGATCGTGCCCGCAGCTGCATTCGCTGCAGGAATCACCGGCTTCCTCCTTCTCGAGTTCCTTGATCTCGGAGTCGAACAGGGAGAACATTATCGCGTACTGCTTGCCTTCGTTTTCGAAAAGCTTGCGGCATACGAAGTACTTCTCGCCCTCATCCGCATAGCCAAGTACCCATACGCTGCCTTCAATCTGTTCCGGATTAAACATCAGTTTTTACCACCTTTCATTTTGAACCATTCGTAATTTACAGCCTGGGGCCTTCCCCGTCAAGCGTTACCGCTTCTTGCCGCATCCAGGTAAGACTGGAGCATTATCGCGGCCGCCATGCTGTCTACGGCCCCTTTCCTGTCCTTTCGCGATACATCGGCCGAAACCATAAGCTTGTTAGCCTGGCTGCTCGTAAGCCTTTCATCCCATGTTGCGACCTCTATGTCCGTGCCCTCTCTCAGCGCCTGGACGAACCTTTGGGTGAACTCCGCTGCCGGTCCCAAGGTGCCGTCCATCTTAACCGGCATACCCACCACGATGAGGGTTGCCTCCGACTTCTCGGCAAGGGTCAGCACGGCAGCCACGTTCTTCATGAGCCCCCGGGCGTCGATGGTGATCGAGGGCAATGCCATCCTGCCGTCGTAGTCGCTGACCGCCGTCCCTATCCTGACCTTGCCCAGGTCGATGCCCAATGCCCTCATGCTCACACTATCCTTATATGGAAGTCCGGGCACGCTCTGCCGCAGTAGCCGCACAGCACGCACTTGGACTTGTCCACCTTCGCCTTTCCTCCGATGACGGCTATGGCTCCCTGCCTGCAGGCGGCCTCGCAGCTTCCGCAGCCTGTGCACCATTGCTCCACGATTATGGACTTGTTCTTGAAGCTCGTTGCTAACTCCTCTTCAGAAGGCCTCTCACCGTTGAAGAACTTAAGGTCAACCTCAAGCTCCCTGGCGTTGGCGATCCCTAATGCTATCGAATCGAGGCTTGGGTCGGCTATCGCCCATGTGAGCGCCTTTGCAATCTCCTCAATCATGAGCCCACCTCCCAGGACCTTCATGGCATAGATGCCCTTTCCGGTATCGTGCGCTCTGCCCACTGCCGCCCTCATCCTGTCGAAAGTTCCGTCGATTAGGCCCAGGCCGCGGTAGTTGTACATCGGATGCAGCACATCTATGAGGTCCATCTCGGACACTGCCTCCGCCACCTCGCAAGCGTGAGTCGAGGCCCCTATCGCCCTGATCACGCCCTTCGCCTTGGCGTCCAAGAGGAACCTGAAGCCTTCGGAATGCCCCTTCAGAGTGCGCCTGGTCTCCTGCTCATGCATAAGGTAGATGTCGATGTAGTCGGTTCCAAGCTCATTCAGTGCCTGTATTACGCTCTTGCGCATCCCCTCGTATGTGTAGTCGTAGCTCTTGGCCGCTATCACGACATCCTCCCTGGGCACCCTACTTAGGAATGCCCCGAGGTGCGGGTAGGACCCGTAGATCTGGGCTGAGTCGAAGAAGTTGACCCCTGCATCGTACGCTGCCTGGAAGATGTCAGCCCCCTGTTCGGGCGGAAGGCCCATCTGGAGCGACCCTACCGTCAGCGTGCCCAGGCACATCCTGGATACCTCTATGCCGGTGCTTCCCAAGAGCCTTCTTTCCAACCTCTGGCCTCCCACAAAAATCGAGCCCTCCGGCCGAATCGGCATGGAGGGCTTTCCTATGCCTTCCCCGCGGACTAGATTATCCCCTTAAGATAGCTGTTCGCGAGCTCCTCGATTATCTCGTCGCGCTCAAGCCTCTGGATGAGGTTCCTTGCGTTCTTGTGCCCGGTGATGTAGGCCGGGTCCCCGGAGACAAGGTAGCCCACCAGCTGGTTCACGGGGTTATATCCCTTCTCGACAAGCGCAAGCACTACTTCCCTTAGCAGCTTCTTGACCTCGTTGTCCTCTTGCGCCTGTACGCTTTGGAAGCTTACGGTCA
>CAZHKX010000106.1:0-5760 GCA_964532805.1 uncultured Clostridia bacterium | reverse complement strand
AACCAGTGACACTGCAGGTATGAGCCGCATGCTCTACCAACTGAGCTACGCCGCCACAGCGCAAAAACTATGTTACCGAATCACCGAAGATAAGTCAATCAATGCAGAGCTGGGATTACGTCATTTCTCATAAATACGCTGGTTATTCGCCTATATAAGCCCTAGCTCCTTACCTACTTTTCCGAACTTCGCGAGTGCAAACTCCAGATCGGCCTTGGTGTGCTCGGCGGTGACTATTGTCCTTACCCTTTCCTTGCCCACCGGCACAGTCGGGAATGCGATGCCGACAACGAACACTCCCTCCTCGAACAGCCTGTCGGAGAGCTTCATCGTCTTAGCCCCGTCTCCCACCATGACCGGTGTTATCGGGGTCTGGCTGATACCTGTATCGAATCCGAGCTGCTTAAGCCCCGCCTTGAAGAACTTGGCATTCTCCCACAGCTTCTCGATGTGCCAGGGCTCTTCCTCCAGCAGCCTGAAAGCCTCCATACATGCCGCAGTGACTGCAGGCGGAGCAGACGTGGAAAATAGAATCGGCCTTGCGCGCATTATAAGATAGTCGATTAGGGTCCTGGAACCTGCAACATAACCACCCACGACGCCAATCGCCTTGGATAGCGTGCCCACCTGTATATCAACCTGGCCGTGGATTCCGAAGTGATCCACAGTGCCGCGCCCGTTCTTCCCCAGAACGCCGCTCGCATGCGCATCATCCACCATGGTAATCGCGCCATATTCCTTCGCTATCCTGCACATCTCGTCCAGTTTGCCGATATCGCCGTCCATAGAGAACACGCCATCCGTGATGACGAGCACATGAGAGCCTGCCGCCATCGCATCCTTGCATTCCTCGAGCTTCTCCCTCAGATGCCCCATGTCCCCGTGCCTGAACACCTTTATCTCCGCCCTGGACAGCCTGCAGCCGTCAATAATGCTCGCGTGGTTCAGCTCGTCGCTTATTATGATGTCGTTCTTCCCGAGCACCGCTGAGACGGTGCCGGCATTGGCAGTGAACCCCGACTGATAAACAAGCGCAGCCTCAGTATGCTTGAATTCGGCGATCTTCCTTTCAAGCTCGGTATGCCCCTCCATCGTCCCGGCGATGGTCCTCACCGCACCCGAACCCACTCCCAGCTCCCTGACGGCCTTGTCGGCAGCCTCGATAAGCTTAGGGTGAGTGGCGAATCCAAGGTAGTTGTTTGAAGAAAGATTAACGATCTCCTTGCCGTCGAAGATGCACTTCGCCATCTGCCTTCCTGAAAGCACCCTCGGGTATCTGAAGAGCTTCTGCTCCTTCATCTTCGCAATCTCGTTTTCCAGGTAACCCAGTGAATAGCCCACAGCAGCCATCCTCCTATGCTCTAAGCTTAACAACCTCATCCAAGCTAAGTGCCAGCGCATTATGGGTAAAGAATGACTTTACCACACTCTCCTGCCTTCATCAGCTCAAGACCCTTCTCGATCTCCGCAAGCGGCATCCTGTGCGTAATCAGCTGGCTTAGGTCAATCCCCTTCGCCAGTAGCGCCTGCCCCTTATACCACGTATCCCATATGTGCCGTCCGTTGATGCCCTTGACCTCAATGCTTCTAAAGACGATGTCGTTTGCGATGTCGAACTCGACCGGCTTCGAAGGAATGCCCAGAAGGGCGGCCTTTCCGGCCTTCCTTAATGCCGCGAAGCCCTGCTTTATCGCGCCAGCGTTGCCGCTCATCTCGAGCAGCACATCGGCACCCCTGCCCTGCGTCATCTCCCTTACAATCGCCACCGGGTCCTTCTCCTTAGGATTAATCGCCACATCGGCGCCCAGCTTCTTCGCAAGGCCCAGCCTGTACTCCGAGACGTCGGTCGCGAACACTCTCTTCGCCCCGGACAGCTTCGCCACTGGAATCGCCGCAAGGCCTATCGGACCCATGCCGGTGATCAACACGTCTGCGCCGACCAGATCCTGCGCCAACGCAGTGTGTACGGCGTTTCCGTATGGATCTTGTATAGCCGCTATCTCAGGCGATACCTCTATCTCCCACGGCCAGCATGCAGTCTCCGGCACCGCCACATACTCCGCGAAGCAGCCGTCCCTATCCACCCCGATTATCTTCATGGTCTCGCAGATGTGCCCCATACCCTGCCTGCAGTAGAAGCAGTGCCCGCAGGTTATGTGCGTCTCCACCGAGACGAACTGGCCCATCTTAAGCGATGTGACCCCCTCTCCCACTTCGACCACGTTCCCGCAGAACTCATGCCCGAAGATAAGGGGAGTCTTTATCCTCTTCTGAGACCATTCATCCCATTCGTATATGTGTACGTCTGTGCCGCAGATTGCGGCCGCCTTCACCTTGATGAGGACCTCGCCTCTTCTGATGCCCGGAATGGGCGCCTCGATAAGTGAACAACCTTGGCCGGGCTTAAGCTTAGCCACGGCCCTCATAGTCCCCTCCACAGGAGATTCCCCCCAATCACCCTATACAGGTTATTTGGCCTCTATGAATCGCTTACTTGCCCCTTGTGCCTAGCATGCTTTCGCCGGAGCTCTTTTCCAGCATGTCCCAATCCCCGCACAGCTTCCGTTCATCCCATTCACTACCGCTTCACAAACTTACCGCAACAGAACAGGGCCGGCGCTTTTCATGCGCCGGCCCTTCCTTGCTTAGTTTACCGCCTCTACCGAGACGATCTCGGGAATATGCTTCTTGAGGAGCCTTTCGATTCCCATCTTCAAAGTCATCTGGGACATCGGGCATCCCTTGCACGAACCCTGAAGCCTGACCTTGACTATGTTCTCGGGCGTCACCTCTACGAGCTCAACATCCCCGCCGTCAGCCTTTAGGCTGGGCCTGATCTGCTCGAGGATCGCCTGTACCTTTTCAAGCATCTCTTTTCCTCCGTTTCCGTTGCGCCGCTTGCCATATAGCGCTTGCCACTTTTTATTTTATCACCATCCGGCGTCTTTTCCTATTTGCTCTGGCTGAATCTGAAGTTCATTATGTCGCCGTCTGCGACTGTGTATTCCTTCCCTTCCAGCCTGAATAACCCTGCGTTCCTTGCCCCTGCGATGCCGCCTAAGCGCATGAAGTCGCCGTATGCGACGGTCTCTGCCCTTATGAAGCCCTTCTCGATGTCGGTGTGGATCTTGCCCGCCGCCCCTTTGGCGTTGATTCCGGCAGGTATCGGCCACGCCCTTACCTCATCCTCTCCCACTGTGAAGAATGAGATCAGCCCCAGGCCCTCATACACCGCCCTGGCGATTTTCCCCACTCCGCTCTCCCCTATGCCGTAATCGGCCATGAGCTGAGCCCGGTCCGCCTCGTCAAGCTCCGCCATCTCGGCTTCGACCCCTGCGCACAGCTCGACAAGCGGGATGCCGTATGAGGCGCAATGCTCCCTTACCTTCTCCATGCCCTCGTACTTGCCCGCAAGAAGTTCCCCTTCGCCCAGGTTCACGCACATTATGATAGGTTTAACCGAAAGAAGGCCGTAGCCTATGAGCCTCTGCCTGTCCTCTGCGCTCAGCTCAACCTGCCTGAGGCTCTTTCCCTCACCGAGCTCGCTGCTCAGCCTCGACATTAGCTCAAGCTCCGCATCCTCCTCGGGCGTCCTCTTCTTCTGGGATGTGAGCCTTTCCACGCGCACCTCGGCGGTCGCCATGTCGGCAAGTATCAGCTCGTCTGTCGCATGTATCGTATCTGCATACGCCGATTTGGCGCCATCTCCGGCGTCGAATGCCTTCACTACGTTAATAAGCGCATCCATGGTCCTCATATGGTTAACGAATCTGATGAGCGCCTTCTTGTCCATCGCCTCTGAGCCTGAGCCCGCAAGGTCCAGGACCTCCACCTGCGCATATGTAGTCTTCTTAGGCTTGAACATCGCCGACAGCTCGTCTATCCTCTTGTCGGGCACCCTTGCCATGCCGACAGCCGCCTCCTGCCTGCCTGAGTCCGACTTGCCGGTAAGCAGCCTGAACAGCGTCGTCTTGCCCGATGCACCCTTGCCGATGATCCCAACTTTCATTCCATGCCCTCCGAAGGCAGCGCGCCTTACATCTGATGCCTTATCATTATCCTAAGAAAAGGCCGCTTAGTCAAAGAGGCCGTCCGCCGCCTTAGAGAAGGGAGCCGTGGAGGCCGGCAACTCTGCTTGACTACTAAGCGGCGATGGCGGTCAACTCTGATTGAGCGTATCCTGATGTAAAGGAAAGAGCCTCAATCCGATCTCCCTGGAGGCCTCCGCTAGTGAAGATAGGCATAATCGCCGACATCCACAGCAACCTTCCGGCCCTAGAGGCCGTGCTTGACCAACTCGCCCAAGAGGGATGCGACGAGATCATCTGCTGCGGCGACATCATCGGAATCGGCCCTTACCCAGACGAGACGGTGCTTAAGGTCATATCCATTGATAACATGACCTGCATCGCTGGCAACCATGAGGGCTACCTTCTAAGCGGGATGGCCGCTGCGTCCACCTCCTTCATGGGCGAGGAGGAGGTGCGTTTTCATAAGTGGGAGCATGCGAGGTTAAGCATCAAAAGCAGGCGCTTCATCGAGTCGTTGCCGGATAAAGCCGCTATAATGCGCGATGGCGTAAGGATCGCCGCCATGCACTACAGGATGGAGCCGGACGGCCGCTACTCCCCGATCATCTGGAGAGCCGGCGCCCACGACCTTGATTACCTTTTCGACGGCATTGAGGCTGACATACTCATCCACGGCCATGACCACCGCCCCGCATTAAGGCGAAAGGACGGAAGGCTGTATATTAACCCCGGGTCCTTGGGCTGCCCTCATACTGAAGGCGCCCCCGCAAGGGCAGGCATCCTGGAAGTCTCCGGGGGCAAGGCGTCATACAGGCGCATCGAGGCTGCCTACGACGTGGGGGCTGTAATCTCCAGGATAGATGAGCTCGAGTGTCCCGCCGGCTGGATCATCAAGCGCATCTTCTTCGGAGTCTCATAGCAGCAGCTTGCACCCTTCAGCAGTTCTGATATAAAGAATCAAAAGGACCCGCATCCATCTATGAATGCGGGTCCGTTAAATATCGCTGTTAATGTCTTATTCGGCGTTGACCTTGAGCTTGAACGACGGCGCCTCTTCCTTCGCTTTCTTGGGTATGGTAAGCTCCAGCACCCCGTTCTTGTAGTTAGCTTTCGCGTTTGCGGTATCCAGGCCCTCTGCCAGCTCGAATGCCCTATAGAATGAGCCGCACCTGCGCTCGCGCCTGATGTAGTTCCTCTCGGCCTTCTCCTCTTCGACCTTGGTCTCCGCCTTGATCTCGAGCCTGTCCTCCTTGAGGTCTATGTCGATCTCCTCAGGGGCGAAGCCTGGCATCTCAGCCTTGATCATCACCTGCTTGTCGTCCTCTTCGATGTCAACCGCCGGTGCCCAGCAGCCCTTCTCCTTTGTATAGGGCCTCGGCATGTCGTCTTCCATAAGTCTGTTCATCGTCCTGATCATGTCGGTCACTTCCCTGTATGGGCTCCATCTAACGATATTCATTATCATTACCTCCCTCTATTGAGAAGTTTTATTTTCGACTTCATTATAAGTTTCTTCTAATGTTATGTCAATACCTCTTGTCGTTACTCGTTATGTTATATGCTTCGCATTGTGTAACGCGCTTCACCATAAAACAGTTCCAAGCCGCCCTGTACTGCGTGAAGGATAATCCCGCGCAACGTCGAACGATAATAAATGAGCATACAAATCATGGGAGGTGTATTCAGTGTTCGCTGAGTTCAAGAAGTTCGTAATGAGAGGCAATGTCAT
>CAZHKX010000105.1:0-5763 GCA_964532805.1 uncultured Clostridia bacterium | reverse complement strand
GATAGCCATGGGCGGAGGGGGCACCGATGTCGCCATTGAGACTGCTGACGTTGTGCTCATATCATCAGAGCTTGACAAGCTGTCCTATGCCATCGGTCTTGCGAGGGCGACGGTAGGTAACATGAAGCAGAACATCTATTTCGCGCTGCTGGTCGCGGCGCTGCTTCTGGCGGGCGTGCTGGTCAAGACCGTGAACCTCTCTTTCGGGATGCTGGTTCACGAGATGTCGGTCCTGCTTGTTATAATAAACGCAGTGAGGCTGTTGAGTTATGGCAGAAAGTCGGCACTGACGAAAAGGGGTGCATAGCATGGGAAGCAGATGCTCGCTGCACAAGGCCCCCAACTGCATAGAGTCAGTCCCCATCTTCAGCAGCGTGACTGAGGAAGAGATGCTCAAGATCGCTGCAATCACCACAGACAGGACCTATCAGAAGGGCGAGATGGTATACCTGCAGGGCGATGAAGGCGGAAAGCTGTATGTCCTTCATAAGGGGCGGGTGAAGGTCGCCCGGATAAGCACATCCGGTAAAGAACAGGTTATTAGGGTTCTCGGACCAGGTGAGTTTATGGGTGAGCTATCGCTTCTGAGTCCAGCTCCAATGACGGATAACGCGGAGGCTTTGGAGGCGACCACCGTCTGTATAATCGAGGGCGGGAAGCTTAAGGGGCTGATGCTCGAAAGCCCGTCAATCGCCCTTAAGATCATCGAGGAGCTCAGCAGGCGTCTTGGAAGCGCGGAGGAGCTTATCGAGGACATCAACCTTTTGTCTGTGGAGCAGAGGCTGGCGCAAGCCCTCCTGAAGCTCGCCGGAAATGGCGACGAGATAACGCTTGGCATGAAGAAGTCAGACCTTGCCTCGCAGATCGGCATGAGCCAGGAGACGCTCTCGAGGAAGCTGTCCGGTCTCCAGGAACAGGGATTGATCGAGCTCATAGGGCAGAGGAAGATACGGCTTCTAAACAGGAAGGGCCTTGAGGAAACATTATAGGCGGGAAGTGACGCAGGTCATAATGGTTATTGCGGCTGCCGCTTTACCGTATTCACGATGCGCCTGATTATCCTAGCTGACTGCGGCTTACGTTTTTTCTGAGAGAGGTATTGCTTCTCATAATATGCGACAATGGCGCAACGAAGAAAGAACTCCACAACGACATCGTCGTTGATTGATAGAGCCATGCCCATTAGAATCCTCCCTAGCATTATTACCCCCTCTTTATCAAAGAGGTAGGGCGCCTTCTCATGCAGGAAGGCTCGAAACCTGTTCCCATGCCTCGGTTTGATTGCACCTTGCGGGATATGGTCAAGGAAGAACTCCGTCCTGTTTTGCTCATCTTTCCTTAAGCACCTTTCAAACTCGATTATCATAGATAAGTCCTGCTTCTCGACATCACCAGTCCCGATTATCAGGAAGTTGTTGTGCCAACCTGATGGGAAAAGGTTATCCCGGTCCCTTAACTCCATATCGGGGAACCGATACATCCGAAACACCACAAGGCCAAGTGCGTTCCCGTAATAATCCAGCTCAAACCTTCGATAATCGTCGGAATTGAACCCACAATCGGATACTTTATGCATTCTCCCCGCATCAACTCCCAAGTCCCTGCTGAAAGAGAACCCTTTCACATCAATCCTGCTTGTCAGTCCTTCCTCGGATCGAAGCAATCCAGCAATCCCCCGGGCGACATAGTCGATCTCTGAGTGCATTAGATACGGGAGCATTTTGTGGTTCATGGGATCCCTCCTGGCAGGATACTGAGACTATCATTTTCCTGCCTGCTCCTCGATTTCTTTATCTTTGTGGTGATCTCCTGCGTGGGAAGCAGGATCTGCGAGAAAAGAGGCGTTCTTAAGAATATTTCATATAATCACTTATTGCTGCTTGACAGAATAACTGAGGGCACCTAAGATATGAATGAATGATAAAATATTCATTCAGGATGACCAAGCTTAGTACACAAGAGAGGCTATGCAATTCGGCAGAGAGGGGTTTGAAATGGAAAAGAGGGAACTGATCTTCGAAAGCGCAAGGGAGATATTCGCAGTTAAAGGCTATAAAGGGGCGAGCATCTCAGATATAGCTCAAAAAGCGGGATTGGCCGTCGGCACCTTCTATATCTACTTCGAATCAAAGGACCGTCTGTTCGTGGAGATATTCAAGCAGGAGACCGAGAAACTCATGAAACAGATAATGAGCTCCCTTGACGTAGGCGAAGAACCGATGAAGCTTATAAGAAGGCTTCTGGAAGAGAACATGAAGGGGATGCTGGCAAACCCGATACTCAGGCAATGGTATCAGCCAGAGATATTCGCCAAGATAGAGAAGATCTGCAATGAGGATAACGTCTTGGGCTCGATGGAGTTTTTGTACAGGGACTTTCACCGGCTAGTCCAGATGTGGCAGGCGGATGGGAGGATGCGCTCCGACATCAGCAGCGAGATGATCATGGCGATATTCGGGGCGATCATACGCATCGGATACCACAAAGAGGAGATCGGGCTTAAGTACTTTCCGGAGCTGCAGGATCGGCTCACCGAATTTGTCCTAGAAGGCCTTAGCGTTAAAGACCGGTAAGGTCTAGGGAGGTAGCGCTTTTGGAGCAGATTTACGACTTGGAGGCAGCACACGACGGTATGGGCACCCGAATGTGTCACAGGATATTCGGCAGAAATGCTTCAGAAGCGCTGCTTGCTGTCAAAGCCGAGGCGCTTCGGTTGGAGTCGCTGTTAAGCCGCTTCTTGCCCGACAGCTGCATAGGAAGGTTGAACGGCTCGGCGGGGATAAGTAGCGAGAGAGTAAGCAACGAAGCGTTTGCGGTTCTGGAGAGGTCGAAGGCAGTATCCGAAGCGACTGACGGGGCATTTGATGCAACAATAGGCCCTTTGGTGGACCTGTGGGACTACAAGCATTCGACTGAGCCGCCAGAGGGGGATAGAATCCGGCAGGTGTTGCCATCGGTGGATTATCGGTCCCTGCATCTAGATGAGTCGCAAAAGACGGCAAGCCTGGAGAGAAAGGGTCAATCTGTGGACCTTGGCGGAATCGGTAAGGGCTTTGTGAGCGATTCGTTCATGGATGTTCTCAGAAAACATGGAATAACTTCGGCATATTCGAATATCGGGGGGAATGTGTCAACGTTGGGGCTTAAACCGGACGGGTCGCCATGGAGCGTCGGCATAAGGCATCCGAGAAGAGACTGTCTAATAGGCGCAGTGCAGGTGAATGGGGATGCCGTAGTAACTTCGGGTGATTATGAAAGGTATTTCGTTGATGGCAGTGGCAGAAGGCGGCATCATATCCTGGACCCTCGCACAGGATATCCTGCCGAATCAGGGCTGATCAGCGTGACAGTCGTCGGGAAGAGCGCCCTGATTGCAGACGCATTATCGACGGCGATCTTCGTTTCCGGGTTGGAGAAAGGCTTGGAAATTTTAAGCGGTTTCGGGAATGCGCAAGCGATACTGATAGACGGCAATCTCAAGGTGTATTGTACGGAAGGCCTGCGCAACCGCATCAACGTTATCAGCGATGCTGTAATGGCATATGTGTAAGAAAGGATGAACAAAAGTGCAGAAAGCAGGAGCAAAAAGGAGGAGACCTAGAGTGTGGATAGCAGTCTTAGTGATTCTTGGAGTGTTGATAGTAGGCATGGGAATAGCGGTGCTCATATTCGAACCGGGGCGTAAAGAGGCATTGAACCTGAGCATCGGGGCAATCGACTTCGACCACCTGAAAGATGGGGTTTATACAGGAGCTTATAAGGGGACAAAGGATCACTTCCGCGATACAAAGGTTGAAGTGACAGTGTCCTCGGGCGAGCTTGCTGAGATCCGCGTTGTTGAGGGTGCGCTGGCGAACGAGAAACAGAATACGGAAGTCAGGAACGGTCAAAGTATAAACGATTTGCTCAACAGAGTGATAAAGTCAGAGACACTACAAGTAGACGTCATCAGCGGAGCGACCATCTCTTCCAAGGTGCATCTGAAAGCCGTCGAGAATGCACTTATTCAGGCAGAGGCCAAGTGAAGTTGAAGCGCTAGGGAGGAAGCCATGAACAGCTATATCCGTAATCTTAAAGGGATGAACATTGTCGGCCAGGGAGGGAAGATAATCCTGTTCATGCTTCCTTCCCTTCTGTTGGCCGTAGTAGTTCACATCTATCTTCCACATGTCGCAGAGCTGCCAGTAAGAAGTTGGATACTTAAGCCGGCAGGCTATGTGCTGCTTTTATTCGGTTTTGTCTTATGGAGCACCGCTATAGTCCAGCTTCTGGAAGGATTTCCTAAAGGCGTGCTGGTCACAACCGGAGCGTACGGTGTAGTACGCAATCCAATATATTCGAGCGTGGCCTGTTTCATTCTGCCCGGTATCGCTTTGGTAACGGGTACATGGGTCTACTTCGTTGTCTCGGCCTTCTTGTTCTGCGGAGTCTCAATCTTCATCCGCAAGGAGGAAGACTCTCTTTTACTTGCTTTCGGCGCGCAGTATAAAGAGTATTTGAACAGCGTTGATAGGATTATCCCCTTTAGGATCAGAAGAGGAGGAGGTAATGATTAACCAACCATAAGCGTTCAAAGTTGCAAAGCATACACATCAGTAATCATCTTAGTCATCCCCGCACCTGCGGGGATAGCTGCTTCCTTACTTAAGCAAGCCCACTGCTGGGCTCATACCTTCTGGAGATTGTCCTGCTAAATATCATCTTCACCTTAACGAATAGAGGAGTCCTTGCAGACATACTGAGAGCTCTCACTTTCATGAAGAAGGAGACTCGTTATCTACTGGCTTGTTTATCAGAATGAAGATTGAGAAGCGGCAGAGAAAGAAATGTAAGAATCAATGTAAAAATTACATGACATCAAGATAAGTAAATAGTACAAATTGAATTGCGGAAGCTACATTTTGCGAATGAGGTGTATGGAGATGTCATACAAAATTAAAAGGATAATAGTCGCGTTGATCTCCGGAGTCTTGATACTGATAGCATACTCGGCCTATGCAGTCGGCAAGGTGAACTCAGGCGCTGCTAGCCTGGATGACACGAAGTTCTGGGCGACAACCATACTGGCAGCCATCGGTATCGCCATATTAGCCTTGATTGTCATCCAGATCGTATTCCATATCGTGCTTTCGATTGCCGCGGCAGTAGATGAGCAGATAAAGACGGGCCAATGCGACGACAAGAAGGTGGAGAAGAACATCGAGCTGGAGATGGTGGAAGATGAGATGGACAAGATGATAGAGCTCAAGGCCACCAAGATAGGCTTCACCATTGTCGGGATAGGTTTTGTCGCAGCGCTGGGGACCATGGCGCTTGGGTGGCAGACGGGGGTGATGCTAAATATCATGTTCGGTTCGTTTGCAGTAGGTTCGATGATAGAGGCAATCGCCCAGATCTACTATTACGGGAAGGGCATATAGGCAAGAAGCGAGGAGAATCACAAGCGTCTAGCAAGGAGTGCTGCATATGAACAAAGGTATTGAGGTCAAAAACAACATAAGGAGGCTGCGTTTCTTCGCCAACGAGATGACGCAGCAGGAGCTTGCGGAGAAGACAGGGGTATCCAGGCAGACCATAATCTCAATTGAGGCTGGCAAGTATTCACCTTCTCTTGAGTTGGCATTTCGTATCGCAGATGCGTTCAGCGTAGCAATAGGGGAAGTATTCAGTTACCAGAAAGAAGGGAAAGAAAATGAATGAGGTCAAGGCATCCAAAAGGGAAATCACAGAGGCGAGAGCCATGCGCCGCACTGCAGCGAAGGT
>CAZHKX010000104.1:0-5765 GCA_964532805.1 uncultured Clostridia bacterium | reverse complement strand
GAAAAGGCGAAGTGTTTGGCATCGCCGGGTTGATGGGCTCCGGAAGAAGCGAACTGATCAGGGCGATTTTCGGCATCAATAAGGTCGATGAGGGTTCGGTCGAGCTTTTCGGTCAACCGGTCAGCATTAGAAGTGCAATCGAGGGCACAGACAAAGGCATGGCTCTTCTCAGCGAAAGCCGCGGCGAAGAAGGCGTGTTCCCCGAGATGAATGTCGCCAACAACCTGATAATACTCAAGTTGAAAGAGATAATCAGCAGGCTGATGCTGGACAAGGTCAAGATAAAGGCGAAATCCGGCGATCTGATTAAGAGGTTCAACATCGTGACCTTCAATCCACAAAGACAGGTGATATCGCAGCTTTCTGGAGGCAACCAGCAGAAGACCGTATTTGCTAGGCTTATCGGATCGAAACCCAAGATACTGTTGCTGGATGAGCCTACTAGGGGTGTTGATGTAGGGAACAAGGCCGAAATCCATAAGTACATAAACGAATTTGTGAAAGCTGGGGGAACGGTCCTAATGGTCTCCTCGGAGATCGAAGAAGTGATAGGCATCAGCGACAGGATACTTGTCCTCAACGAGGGCAGGTGCACAGGCATGTTCTCGCGGGATGGATTCAGCAAGGAGAAAATCATCCGCAGCATGATGGGGGTTTCAATATGAAAGGCATCCAGAAGACAAATGAGGGGAATCTCTTGAAGTTCATGGCGGGCAACATGCAGAAGGTCTTCCTTATTGCATCCCTGGTGTTCGTTATCGTGATCATGACGATACTGTCGGAGAACTTCCTGACACTGCAGAACATAATCAACATCAGCAGGCAGATGTCGATAAACATGATCATCGCGGTGGGCATGACATTCTGCGTGATCAGCGGCGGAGTCGACCTTTCGGTAGGTTCCGTGGGTGTCATGTCCGGATGTGTCACCGGCATCATTCTGGCGAAGACGGAGAATGTGCCTTTGGCGATACTAGTCGGGCTCTCATGCGGAGCGTTGTTCGGACTGATTAACGGGATTATCGTCTCGAAACTGAGGGTCCTTCCTTTCATAGGTACGCTTGGCACCATGACGATTGCAAGGGGCATAGCCCTTCTTATCACAGGAGGATACATAATCAGCGGCTTTCCCTCTTCCTTCAACTACATAGGAGTCGGCTTCTTCGCAGGGGTGCCGGTACCTGTGCTGATAATGCTGATTGTAGTCGTGATTGGCTGGTTTCTCCTGTCAAAGACGGAGTTCGGCCTCAACACCTATGCAATAGGCGGCAACGCCAAGGCTGCAAGGCTTGCTGGGATAAAGAACGATAGCATCATCATCAAGATATACATGCTTTGCGGGATTCTCGCTTCATTATCGGGCATCATACTGACGGCAAGGGTAGTCTCGGCGCAACCTTCCCTGATGACGAGCACGAACCTGGATGTCATCGCCGCGGTGGTCATAGGCGGTACCTCCATGAAAGGCGGAGTGGGCTCGATAAGCAACACCATACTGGGTTCCGTGTTGATGGCATCGCTTTTCAATGGGTTGAACATAATCGGCATAGGTTACGAGTGGCAGCAAGTGATAATCGGCTTCATCATAGTCTGCGCGGTTTCCCTTGACATGATTTCACGAAGATCAAGGGACTAATAAAGGAGGAGTATCATGAGGAGAACGTTTAAAAACACATTGGTTCTCGCGGTGGCGGCCTGTCTATTGCCAATGCTCCTATTGGGTTCCGTATCATCGGCAACCAAGTTAGTCATCGGTGCCAGCTTCGTATCAAAGGACAACCAGTGGTGGGCAACCACAGGAAAATTCGCCATTGAGGCAGCTGAGAACAGGGGAGCGGAAATCATCCTTCTGTTTGCGAACAACAATCAGGAAAAGCAGATCAAGGACGTCGAAGACCTGGTTCAGAAGAAGATCGACGTACTTTTGCTGGGTCCTGTACAGGCCGAAGGCAGCGCAACAGCAGTCGAAGCCTGCAAGGCGGCCGGAATCCCCGTGGTCACCATAGCTAGGACCTCGACTTCGCCATATGTCTCAACAGGAGTAGTCTTTGATGAGCCGCTTCTTGGCGCAAATCAGGCGAAGCAGCTGATTAAGGACTTCCCCAACGGTGCTAATGTCGTATACCTGTTCGGACCAGTCGGCGCAAGCTACCCTATAGCCCAGTATGAGCAGGGCTTCCTGAAGGAGATCGAGAAGGCCCCCAGCATCAAGATTCTGAATGCCTACAAGTCGGCCACTGATACGTCCGCGGACGGAATGAAGAATGCGGAAGACGCCCTTGTGCGCTACAAGAATATTGATGCCATCTGCGCTACTAACGACGACCTGGCGATGGGTGCGGTAAGAGCCGTCGAGGCAGCCGGCAAGACCGGAAAGATCCTTGTATACGGAGGTTCGGCGCTTCCGATAGCTATGCAGGCGATGTATGACGGAGCGATTCACTTCACGCAGCTGAAGAGCCAGTCGAAGATAGCCGATAAGGCGGTGGAACTGGCATTGAAGGTTGCCAACAAGGAGAAGGTCGAGAAGATGTACTTCCTGGAACCGATGCCGATAACCAAGGCCACAATGGGCACCGCGAAGGATGCGGTCTTCGGAGGCACACTGGCAGCCCCGATGGCATTCGAACCCAAGAAGTAAGTCGTCTCTGGCGCTGTTAAGGGGGGAAGGCCGCGTCCTTCTCCCCATTCTCCCCGAAAGGTAAGAAGATGAAGGTTGGATCTAAAACATTGTACGGGTACATCCTGATTGCTCTCTCAGGACTTATATTCGGCTCATTCGAGGTCGTCTCGAAGAGGCTTTCGGGGATCCCCCCTCTACAGCTGAACCTTCTCAGGTTCCTGATTGGGGGGCTTTCGCTTATGCCTTTCCTGCTTCTTGAGAGTAGACGCAAAGCGCTAAAGCTAGGCATGAAAGACCTATGCGTCCTCTTTGCGCTTGGGACGCTGCTGATATGCGTATCGATGACAATGCTGCAGTTCGGGCTTACCAAGGTCCCTGCTACCCATGCAGCGCTGATTTATTCTACGAACCCCGTCTTCATCACTATCCTTGCAGCATTCATGCTGAAGGAGCGCACCAACCTCGTCACGATCGCATCGATACTTTTGGGCCTATCCGGAATCGTGGTGCTTCTGACTCCATTCGACGCCGCTTTTAACGTCAACATCATATACGTGCTGATCTCCCTTGTGATCTTCGCAATCTATATAGTTTCAGCAAAGAGGATAAGCCGAAGGCTGGGATTGCTTACCGTAACTGGCCTTGCCATGATACTTGGTTGCATCCCCCTTCTTGTTTATATAGTCGCTACGGGCAGGCCAGTCGCTCCCGGCTTGAATAGTGGCAATCTTCCTCTGCTAGCCTACATAGGCGTGTTCTGCTCCGGGATGGCTTATCTGGCTTACTTCAAAGGGATGGAACTGACAACCACTAATACGGGCAGCTTTACATTCTTCCTTAAGCCGATAGTGGCGGCAGCCCTTTCCACAGTCATCCTGAAGGAGCCGCCCAAGCCCCGCCTCTACTGGGGGATTTTGCTAGTAGGCGCAGGCATTATCGTCATGATGGCGGGTAAAGCGATAGAGGAGAGGAGGCGCCCCCATGCCTGAGAGCAGGAGGATTTCGCTTCCTTATAATACTAGCAGCATAGACGCGGTAGTGCCGGAAGGATGCGAACTGACGATCCTTGAGCCCAGGAGAAGCGGATTGCCCCTATGCCATGATGAGGAGGCAATCATTCGGGAAGCCCTGGATAATCCCATCGGCTCTCAACCGCTTGAGAAGCTAGCAAAGGGCAAGAACCGCATAGTCATCATAACCAGCGACCATACAAGGCCTATGCCTAGCAGGATAACGATGCCGCTGCTGCTCGAAAAGATCAGGCAGGCAAACCCGTATGCGGATGTGACAATCCTTATTGCGACAGGGCTGCACAGGCCCATGACCGAAAGTGAGATGTCCGACAGGTTCGGACCTGACACATGCTGCAGGGAGAGGATAGTAAACCATATATCAGGGGATGATTCGCAGATGAGGTATCTTGGGCAGCTTCCCTCGGGCAGCCCGCTGTTCATCAACAGCCTTGCTGCGGATGCGGACCTTCTCATATCTGAGGGTTTCATCGAACCTCACTTCTTCGCCGGTTTCTCGGGAGGCAGGAAGAGCGTGTTGCCTGGCATCGCCAGCAAGAGGACTGTGCTGGGCAACCATTGCGCACGCTTCGTTGCTGATCCTGCCGCCACCATGGGAAGCATAGAGGGTAACCCTCTGCATGAAGACATGGTGGTGGCAGCAAAACACGCAAGCCTGGCATTCATATTAAACGTGGTCTTAGATGATAAGAAGAGGATTGGGCATGCCGTTAGCGGGGATTTCCTAAAGGCGCATGCTGCGGGCTGCGATTATGTCAGGCGTAAAGCCACTATCCCGAGTATCCAAGCGGATATCGTAATAACCTCCAATGGAGGGTATCCCTTAGACCAGAACGTTTATCAGAGCGTGAAGGGAATGGCTCTGGCTGCAAAATATGCAAAGCCCGGAGGCACCATAATTCAGGTGTCGGCATGCGTAGATGGGCATGGCGGTGAAGGTTTCTACAGGTTCATGAGAGAAGCATCGACGCCTGATGAGCTGATGAGGAAGATAGAGGCCATACCTCAGGAGGAGACCCTAGCGGATCAGTGGGAGGCCCAGGTCCTGGCCAGGATACTATCACGTAACGAGGTGATTCTGGTATCCGACATGATCGATAAGAGGATTGTGGAGGAACTGATGCTTGCCTCTGCAAGGGATCTTCATGAAGCGTTGGAGCTTGCCCTTAAGAGACAGGGAGCATGCGCTCGTGTGGTCGTGATCCCTGACGGAGTCAGTGTGCTACCAGACAACAAGGGAGAAGAAGAATGAGGATTTGCGTTACGGTAAAGCAGGTTCCGGGAACCACCAAGGTGAACATCGACCCGGTGACAGGCACCTTGATAAGAAGCGGCATAGAGGCCAAACTCAACCCTTATGACCTGTATTCGATAGAAACAGCCCTGGTTATCAGGAACATGGCAGGAGGAAGCGTGACGGCCCTCACTATGGGGCCTCCGCAAGCAAAAGAGGTGCTTGAGGAGGCCTTTATGATGGGAGCTGATAAAATGGTGCTTCTTACCGACAAGGGCTTCGCCGGATCTGATGTCCTGGCAACTTCCTATACGCTGTCGCAGGGCATACTGGGAGAAGGCGGTTTCGACATAATCGTCTGCGGTAAACAGACCACTGACGGGGATACCGCCCAAGTGGGTCCTGAACTTGCAGAGTTCCTAGGCATTCCCCATGTTTCGAACGTTTCGGCGATACTGGATGTCAATCCCGGGTTCCTGACTGTGGAAGTAGACCTCGCCAACTCAGTAGAAGTTCAGAAGATAGCCCTGCCATGCTTGATATGCGTTGATAAGGGGATCTTCACCCCGAGGCTTCCTTCATACAAGCGTAAGCGGATGCTTGAAGCTCAGAGCATGACGATAAGAACCCTTACCGACTGCGCAGATAAGCAGCAGGCGCATTACGGCCTAGACGGATCCCCGACACAGGTGGAGAAGGTGTTCTTTCCGGAGGCAAGGGGGGCCCGCAGGATATGCTCTGGAAAGGCCGAAGAGGTCGCCTCTGAGATAATTTCGTTCCTTGAGGAAGAAAAACTGATATAACGGCGGTGCAAGATGGGCAGATTGGTAGTTCACCAGGATAAGATACTGGATATCTCGGCAGATCGGAAGAGCGT
>CAZHKX010000103.1:0-5804 GCA_964532805.1 uncultured Clostridia bacterium | reverse complement strand
TTTTAACCCCGTTTTCAGGACAGCCGTGGCCGACTAGGATAATGCGCCACCTGCAGTTTATTTATATCATAATTTGAGCACGAGTGCAGAGACCACTATTCCGAGGGCGAGGCCTGCCACTACTTCCACCAGCTCATGCCCCTGGAAGTCTCCTATGCCCGGATATCTGGCGTCGAAGTCCTCCGGCGCGCCTGATTTGGCCGCAAGCTCCTTTATCGCCCTTCCGTGCCTATTTATCTCAGCTCTCATGCCCATGGCGTCGTAGCTTACCACAAGCGTCAGCACCAGCGCTATCAGAAACTCGATGCTGCCCGTCCCGTACTGGACCCCGGCGGAGAACGTGAGAGCCGACACCAATGCTGTATGGGCTGAGGGCATCCCGCCCGTCTTGAAGGCGCGCCCCATGAAGAAGTCGCCGTGCTTGATCTTCGCAAGAAGGAACTTGATAAGCTGTGCCATCAGCCAGGATAGCAATACCGCCATGAAAGCCCTGTTGCTTGCCATATTTGCCCTCCCCTATAGCGTCAACGATCCCAGTGCCGAGATTAATGCCCTATTATCGTTCGGCAGCTTTCCGATTTCGACCCTTGCCTCATCGGTAAGCCCTTCCAGTATGCTCTTCGCGCGGTCCAGCCCGTATGCGCTTACGTATGTGAGCTTTCCCTGCCTTTCGTCCTTGCCGGGCGTCTTGCCCAGTTGCTCAGGGGTGGACGTTGCATCTAGGATGTCGTCTCTTACCTGGAAGGCGATGCCGATTAGAGAGCCCAGCCTGTCGGCCTCGGCCAGATGCTTCCCCGAGATGATCGCCCCTGCCCTCGTGCAGAAGCGGATCAATGCGCCCGTCTTCATCGCATGCATCACACGAAGCTCATCGACGCCTCCCGCGGCCCTCATATCCATGGCCTGGCCTCCTGCCATGCCGGCAGGGCCGATGGCTAAGGAGAGCTCCGAAACGAGGCTTAGCGCAACCGCAGGCCCAGCAAGCCCGCCGTAATCCTTAGAGGACAGGACCTCGAATGCCCTGCTCTGAAGTGCATCGCCTGCCAGTATCGCAAGGGCCTCGCCGAAAGCCTTGTGGCATGTGGGCATCCCGCGCCTGAGCTCGTCGTCGTCCATCGCAGGAAGGTCGTCGTGAATCAGCGAGTAGGTATGCACAAGCTCCACGGCCACTGACGGCACGGCTGCAAGCTCCATCCGTCCCCCCAGGGCTGCCACGGTTGCGTGCAGAAGGTATGGCCTGAACCTCTTGCCCCCGGCGTCGACGCTGTAGGCCATGGCTTGTCTGAGCCCGGGATCATCCCCGGAGACTCCCCTTACCGCCGCCTGAAGCGCTTCCCGGAAGCCGCTTCCCGCTCCCAGCCATAGCTCGTAGGCATGAAGCCTGTTATCCATGTCAGAGCCTCTGCCCTTCGCTGCCGGTGCCATCGGCATCCGGGTCCAGAAGCCTTACCTTCTCCTCGGCCCTGTCTAGTATAGCCCTGAGTGCAGCAACCAGGCCATGCCCCTCCTCATAGAGGCTGATCGCCTCCTCGATGGGCACGTCCCTGCTTTCCATCTTGGCCACGATATCGGTGAGCCTTCTCATCATTTCCTCGAAAGACTGGGCAGCTTCCTTCTTCTTCGCCATGTGGCGCCTCCTAGCTCTTGCGTGTAGTCGAGGTTACCTTGCAGCCAATGCCGCCCGCGTGAAGCCTTATCCTCAGCTCGTCGCCCGCCTTCGTCTGAGAGCTGTCCCTCACCACTTCCCCGTCGGGCAGCGTACATATGGAAAAACCCCTCTCAAGGACCGCCTCCGGGTTTAATGCCGAAAGCGCCGCTGCCTTCATCCTGAAGGCAAGCTTCGAGTCTCCAATCCGCCTTTCCATTCCCCTTAGCAGGGTGTGACCCAACTCGTCTATGGCCTGCCGCCTTAAGTCCACCATGTCCATCGGCCTTGCGATGGGGCTTGCCGCGACAAGCGCCTCAAGCCTTGATCGCGACGAAGAGACCCTTGCCTCCATCCTAAGGCGGATCCTCCTGTCCAGCTCCGAGAGCTTGGATGATGCCGAGGACGCGTCCGGGACCAGCAGTTCGGCGGCATTGCTGGGCGTGGATGCCCTTAGGTCTGCCACCATGTCGGCTATCGTGTCGTCTATCTCGTGGCCGATGCCTGTGACCACCGGCTTTGCAGCTGCAGCTATCGCCCTTGCCAGAGCTTCGTCGTTGAAGCACCAGAGGTCCTCTGCCGACCCGCCCCCCCTGACTATGGCAATGGCGTCGAGGTCCTCGATGCGGTTTGCCCGCCTAAGCGCTGATATGACACTTGCTGGTGCAGTCGCACCCTGCATCACAGCAGGGATAAGCACGATTCTGATGCCCTTCCATCTCTCGCGTGCCACCTTCTGGAAGTCCTTCGCCGCAGCCGAGGACGGCGATGTTATGAGGGCCACAGTGCTAGCGAAATAAGGGAGCTTCCTCCTTCTTCCGGGGTCTATGAGGCCCTCGTCCATGAGCTTCTTCTTCAACTTGAGGAAAGCCGCGTACTTAGCGCCCTCCCCTGCCGGCCTCATGCTCCTGACGGTAAGCTGGTATACGCCGCCTGCCTCATAGACGCTGACGTCCCCTGTTGCTAGAACCAGCATGCCGTTTTCAGGTATGAATCCGGAAGCCACCTGCCTTGATGCGCTCATCTTCCACATGACGGCCTTCAGCTGGCTTTTCTCGTCCTTGAGGCTGAAGTACCAATGGCCTGAGCCATATTGCCTCAGGTCTGCCACCTCACCTGCCACGGTTATCCCGGAAAGTTCCGGCACCGATGCGATTATGCCTGCTATTGCAGCGTTAAGCTCGCTGACGCTTATCGTCGCTGCATTCTCCGCCCGCCCGGCCTGAGGATACCCGTATCCGCTCATGCCCACAGCTCCCCCAGGTAGGAGACCCCTACCGCATTGTCTGAAGACAGCGCCGGGCTTCCGAACAGGACCTCCAGGCCCAGCCTTCCCAGATGCTCGCGCATGTTATCCCTAATCCTGCCGTTTGCAGCCACGCCCCCGGCCACAAGTACCGTCTTCAGGCCGCTTTCGGACGATGCGTACTCCACCGCCTTTGAGATGCCCTTGCTGACGCAGTCGAAGGCCGCCCTTGCCACCTCACCGGGCGCGACACCGTCTCTTATCCCCCTCAGCGCCGCCTCGCAGGGCCCCGAGAAGCTGAGGCTCCCCGCCTGGAAGTGGGAGGGTATCCTGAACGAGCGGCTGTCACCGTCGGCTGCAAGCCTCTCAAGGGCGGGTCCGGCCGGAAAGCCCAGGCCCAGGCCGACACCTATGCGGTCTATCATCTGCCCTGCCGAAAGGTCGGAGCTTGCCGCCATTAGCCTTATGCGCATGCCGGCCTCCTCCCAGCCCACCGCGAGCACCTCCGTAGTCCCTCCGGAGAGGTGTACTGCAAGGAAGCTGTCGCCCGGCGATAGGCCTGCATCAGGGCCGCAGGCTGCTATATGCCCCTCCTGGTGGCTGACTTTGACAAGGGGCACCGCAAGCGCTGATGCGATGGCGGACGCATACCCGCTACCCGCCGTGAACGCTGGCATATAGGACCCCTCGGTCCTTCTTGGCCAGTGGCTGGCGCTTACTGCTGTGATTTCGGCGCCCTCCTCCCTGGCCCTCTCGAAGGCAGCCCCAATTAAGCGGGGAAGGTTCCTTACATGACGGAAAAGGGCCTCGGACTGCCTTAGCCCGAGCCCTCCCTTTTCGACTTCCAGCAACTGCCTTAGGTCCGCGATCACCGAGCCTTCCCCGGTTACCGCCACCGAAGTCGTATAACAGCTTGTATCTATGCCAAGTACGGCCATGGCTTTGGCCCCTAATGCGACTTGATCTCTTCGGCGAGCTTGCCGACGATGCCGTTTATAAAGCGCGGGCTGTCCTCCGAGCCGAAAGCTTTGCCCAGCTCAACAGCCTCGTTGATTGCGACAGCAAGGGACATGCCCTCGATGCCCGTCATCTCGAACACCGCGATCCTCATGATATTCCTGTCGGTATAGGCCATCCGCTCGAGCGACCAGTCCTTCGATATGCGCGAGATCGTGGAATCTATCTCCGATGTGGCCCCCTTCACGCCCTCGATGAGCAGGGTGGCGTAGTCCCTGGCCTCCTCGGATATCTGCCCGGCTACCTCCTCCGAGCATGCGTATGCAAGCGCTGAATCCGGGTCCCCTCCCGCTATGTCGAGCTGGAACAGGGCCCTTAATGCGCACTCCCTAGCCTGCCTGGCCTCTTTAGGACCGAGCGAGGCGTTGCGGGATCGATCGCTTCTTAGCAAGGTCCTTTCACTCATCCTCTCCGTCGTCGTCTTCCCTGATGCCGAAAAGCCTCCCCAGGGCCCCCTTGATCTCAGCATTCCCGTCGATAAGCACCCCGAGTACGAAGCCGAGGGCTGAGAACGCCGCTATCACAAGGGCCTTCCAGAAGCCGAAGATCGATATGAAGAGACCGAACAGCATGCCAGAGAGCAGACCGAAAGCCTTAGCAGAGTTCCGGTTGCGCCACCATCTTCCCAAACTGCCGCCTGAAAACATGCCCCGATTCCTCCTTCTTCTACGACGCGCTTCTAATATACGTCTTGACTGAACTCACCGGAAAGCCGCTCTGCGCTGGCAAAGCTTCCTTAATTCTCGTCTCCAGCTTTGCAGACATCTCCGGGATCACAGCGCCCTTTGATGCAGTCACCTTGAGGATCAGGTCCAATCCCTCTTTGACCGACCTGGCGTTTATATCCACAGACTGGACGCCATCCACCTCAAGTGCCAAATTCCTTGCGAACGCCTCGATGGTGCCTACCGAAACGAAGATGTCGCCGCTTTCAGTGGTCCTCTTAAGAAGCCTTCCCATGCCCTTTCCGGTCCTTAAGGCCATCTCTATTAGATAGGCCGCGACCAGCACGACGAGCACCTCAAGCATGAATGCCGCAAACCAGGAAGTCATCAGAAGGTCGTTTAGCCAGTCGCCTACGATGCACACATAGCCTCCCACGTACGCCGAGAAGGCCATAAGAGACAGGATCACCAGCAGGATTGCGGCGATTATCGCCATCAGTCTGTCCAAGAGCTTCATCCTGTCACCCCCTTTGGCAGCCTTTGGTCACTTGACCGCGACCGCCGTCTTAACTCCCGCAGGCGCGTTGCCGAAATCCACGCCTATTACGTGAACGTTGACCACGCTAACTGTCAGGCCCAGCATGCTCTCTATCGAGCGCTTCACGTTCTGCTGCACCTTGGTCGCCACTTCCTTTATGTTCTCACCGAAGTTCACCGATAAGCTGACGTCGCAGATCGCGCTGCCGTCCTGGATTTTGACCTTTACTCCCTTGGATATGTTCTTCTTGTTCTTCGGCCCGCTTCCAACGTTTGCGACGCCTTCCACCTCTACGGCAGCCAGAGCCCCTACGACGCAGATCACGTCGTTGTTGATCTTCACGCCCTCATTGGTGAAATCTGTCTCCTTAACCGGCTTTTGAGCTTTCTTCTCAGCCACGTCAATCCCTCCAGCCACAAGTTGTCGTCAGACCCTTTCGAGGTACTTGTTCTCCCTCGTATCGACTCTGACCTTCTCGCCCTTCTGCACGAAGAGCGGCACCTGGATGACAGCGCCGGTCTCGAGGGTGGCGGGCTTGGTGCCGCCGGAGGCCGTGTTACCCTTGAGCCCGGGGTCGGATTCGATGATCACCAGCTCCACGAAGTTGGGTATCTCTATGCCAACGACCTTGCCCTGGTACATCTGGACGCCGATTTCCATGTTCTCCTTCAGATACTTCAGGGAATCGCCCAG
>CAZHKX010000102.1:0-5991 GCA_964532805.1 uncultured Clostridia bacterium | reverse complement strand
AAGGACACTTCCTATCTCCATCAATCGACTACCTCACATCGCTTTCTTCCAGAAGTGCGGAGACTACTGTAATATTGTCGCTGCCTCCTCGTATGTTGGCAAGCCTCGTCATGTCCTCGCAGACGGTCATCATGTCCGAGGTCTGCGAGAAGCGCTCGGCTATCTCAAGGTCGTTCATCTGGTCCCAGAAGCCGTCCGTGCACAGCACCAGCACGTCATCAGGCTCCAATCCAACCTCAAGGAGCTCGGGTTCCAGCCTTTCGCAGGCTCCCAGGCATTTGATGACGGCATGCCTTCCCGGGTGCCCCTGCACATCCTCCGGCTTGAGTACGCCGCTGCTGAGTAGCTGCCCCGCCAGGGAATGGTCGGAGGTGAGCCGCCTTGCCTGCCCGGCCCTTATCAGATAGGCCCTTGAGTCCCCGACGTGTCCTATGAGAGCCTTCCCGCTCCTGATGAATGCCACCGTCATGGTCGTCCCCATTCCGGAAAGCTCCGGGACTTCCCCCGCGACAGCAAGTATCTTCCTGTTTGCCTCCTCTAGGATCCCCCCGAGGCCGGCAAGGTCCATAGCCGCGTCAGCAGCCCTCATCATGAGGCTGGAGATGGCGATGTTGGACGCCTCTGCGCCTCCGCTGTGCCCTCCGAGCCCGTCTGCCACAGCCAGAAGCCGGTTCTCGGCCGAGGCATACCCTGCATCCTGGTTGCTTGCCCGGCTCTTGCCCTTATCCGTTGCGAAGCCTATCAGCATAGGCACCTCCGTCGGATTCCAATATCAGTTCCCGTTCGGCTTCCCATCCCTTATCCGCCTCAGGCGCAGCTGGCCGCAGGCCGCCTCTATCTCCGAGCCCATCTCCCTGCGGACCGTGACTGATATGCCCGCATCATCCAGTAGCTTCCGGAAGGCCTCGATCTGGGAATCGGATGATCTTTCGAGCCCGCTTTCAGGCACGGCGTTCAGCGGTATCAGGTTCACGTGCGCGAGGCTTCCCTTCAGAAGCTTCACGAGCTTCTCGGCCTGCCTTGCCGAATCGTTGACGTCTTTTATCATCACATATTCGTACGTAATCCGGCGCCCCGTCGTTTCAGCATACCTCTTTGCCGCGGCAACGACCTTTCCGAGGCCGTACATCCTGTTTACGGGCATTATCCTGTCTCTTACCGCGTCGTCTCCGGCATGAAGCGATATCGAGAGGGTTACCTGCAGGTCCTCTCCGGCAAGCCTTTCTATGCCGGGGATTATCCCGCATGTAGACAGGGTGATATGCCGCGCTCCAAGGTTGATCCCGTTCGCCCAGTTGAGTATCCTAATGAACTTCATCGTCTCGTCGTAGTTCATGAGCGGTTCGCCCATGCCCATTATGACGACCGAGGATATCCTCCTGCCGGATGCGCTCTTCGCCGCGGCGAAGTACTGGTCGCACATCTCGGCCGCGGTCAGGTCCCTTCCGAAGCCGGCTATCGCCGATGCGCAGAATGCGCACCCCATCTTGCACCCCGCCTGAGTGGATACGCAGAGCGATAGCCCGTAATCATGCTCCATGAGGACCGCCTCGGCGCTCTGCCCGTCGGGGTAGCCGACCAGCATCTTCACGCTGTTGTCTGACGCCCTCTTGACACTCAGCACCTCTGCCTGGCTCAAGGGCGCAACCTGCTCCAGCTTCTCCCTGAGCTCCGCCGGTATGTTGGACATCTGCCCGTATGAATCCGCCGCTTTCGCGTACACCCACTCCAAGACCTGCTTAGCCCTGTATTTGGGCTGCCCCATGCTGAGCACGATGGGCTCCAGGTCCTGAGGGAGCATCCCCCTTAAGCTTGCTTTCGTATTGCCTTCCTTCGCCATCCGATACCTCTTTCCCTGCGCAAAAGCCCGGGATAGCCATCCCGGGCTTGCTGTATTGTCCCTGTTACTATACCGAGCCCCTTCTTCTGTATGGTATCCCGCTTGCGGCAGGAGGAGTCTGCCTTCCCACGAAGCCGGCCAGCGCCAGCATGGTGAGCACGTAAGGCAGCATCAGCAGGAAGTCGGTGGGAATCGCCGTCATGCCCCATGACTGCGCGATGAACTTGAAGCCTGTCGCCAGCCCGAAGAACAGGGAAGCCAGGAAAGCGCCCACCGGCGACCATTTCCCGAAGATCATCGCGGCGATTGCGATGAACCCCCTGCCGTCGGTCATCGCCTCCTTGAAGAGCGACAGCTGTCCGAGCGAAAGTGTCACTCCGCCGAGGCCTGCCAGGGCTCCGGACAGGATCACGCAGAAGTACCTGATGCCGGTCACGTTTATGCCGACGGTGTCTGCGGCCTCCGGGTGCTCCCCGCATGCTCTTATCCTTAGTCCGAGCGGTGTGTGGAAGAGCACCACCTGCGCCGCTATAACCAGCAGAAGCGCGATGTAGACCGGCGGCGTGTTGCTCCCGAATATCTGGCCTATTATCGGTATCTCCCTCAGGAAGTCGGGAAGCATCCAGTTGGCCAGCTTCGCAACCCTGTCGGTCTGCCCGGCCCTCTGGAAGACGGCTTTAAGCAGGAAGCCCGTCAAGGCCAGCGCGAATACGTTAATCGCGACTCCGCTGACCGTCTGGTTGGCATGATGGCTGATGCAGACATAAGCATGAATCGCTGCTGTGAGAGCGCCCGCCGCCATTCCGCCGAGTACGCCCAGCCAGGCGTTTCCTGTGAAGTGTGACACCATGACCCCGAAGAAGGCGCCGATTAGCATCATGCCCTCAAGTCCTATGTTGACTACACCGGCCCTCTCTGAGAACACAGCGCCGATGCTTGCCAGTATCAGGGGTGTCGCCATGAATATGCCGGTGGAGAAGAAGTCGATGACAAGATAGCCGAACATCTCCCCTCCCATGCTCCTGAACCTGTCGACAGAGAAGGCCGCAAGCAGTATGACCAGCACCACGCCCAGCCAGAACGGCCTGGACTTCATGAGTTGATTCCAGTTGCCTTTCCTTCCGTTCGCCTTCATGCCTTATCAGCCCCCTTGCCTTGTGCCTTCCTTCTGGTCTCGCCCAGAAGCGCCCTGACCGGCAGCCATCCCTTTACCACGCCCTCCGCGGCGACTATCAGTATTATCGCGCCCTGCATAATGCCAACGGTCTCTTTGGGCACTCCTGCCAGCATCTGCATCGTCTGCGAGCCCCTCTGCAGGATGCCGAACAGAAGAGCTGCCGGCAGGACCCCCAGCGGGTGGCTCTTTCCGACAAGCGCTATCGCGATGCCGTCGAAGCCATAGCCCTGGAATGCGAACAGGTCAAGGAACTTAAACTGAATGCCCATGACCTGCACTGCGCCGGCAAGGCCCGCCAGCGCACCAGAGATGAACATGGCTGCCACTACATTGGTCTGTACACTGATGCCACCGTACCTTGAAGCCTCCGGGTTGTAGCCGACTGCCCTTATCTGGTAGCCTATCGTGGTTTTGAAGAGCAGGTAATAGACCAGGAAAGCTGCGGCGATCGCTATTAGTATGCCCGTGTTCACCCTGATGGGGCTTCCCTCGCCGAAGAACCGCCACAGCTTGGCTGTCGACAGTATCTCCCTGCTGTACGGGCTTGTGATGGTGGGGTCCTTGATAGGCCCGTTCACGAGGTAATGCGACAGGTACAGCGCTATGTAGTTCATCATTATGCTGTTGACGACCTCGTGTATGCCGAACCTTGCTTTCAGGAAGCCGGGCACCGAGGCCCATATCGCCCCGCATGCCATGCCCGAGAGGATGGTAAGCGGCAGGTGTATGATCTTCGGCAATCCTAGGTCAAGCGCGCCTATCACCGCAGCGCCTACCAGGCCGGCGATGTACTGGCCCTCCACGCCGATGTTGAAGAGCCCGCACCTGAAGCCGACGGCGATGGCCAGCCCGGTGAAGATGAGGGGCGTAGTGTAGACTATCGTCTCGCTTATGTACTCCGGCCTTCCGAAGCAGCCCATTATGAGGGCTTTGTAGCCTTCGAACGGATTGACCCCGGTAAGCGCCATCAGGATGCCGCCAAGGATTATGCCCAGCAGTACGGCAGTCAAGGGCACTACGAGCTCCTTTACGGTCGAGCTTTTCCTAACCGCTGGCATTACCTCACCCCCTCTGATGCTTCCGGCATCGAGCCCGCCATCATCAGGCCGAGCTTCTCCTCAGTCGCATCCTTAATGTCCAGGATGCCCATTATCCTTCCCTCATACAGCACAGCAACCCTGTCAGAAAGGGCCATAATCTCGTCAAGCTCAAGGGATACGAGAAGCACCGCCTTGCCTGCTGACCTCTCCTCCACGAGCCTCCTGTGTATATATTCTATCGCGCCGACGTCCAGGCCCCTTGTAGGCTGGGCCACCACGACAAGCTCCGGAGTCCTTGAAAGCTCCCTTGCCAATATGGCTTTCTGCTGGTTTCCGCCTGAGAGCGAGCCGGCCGGCGTATCCTCGTCCGGGGTCCTCACGTCGAACTCGGCGATGAGCTTCCTGGCATGCGCCCTTATTACGTCCCAGTCAAGGTTTATCCCCTTGCTGAACGGCTTCTTGTTGAATGTCTGCAGGATCATGTTCTCTGCGACCGAGAAGTCCAGCACAAGGCCGTGCTTCTGCCTGTCCTCCGGCACATGCACGATGCCCGCCTCGAAGCACTTCTTAGGAGGCAGGTTGGTTATATCCTTGCCGTTTAGAGTGATTTTTCCGGCGCTGAGCTTCCTCATGCCCGTGATGCACTGCACGAGCTCTGTCTGGCCATTGCCGTCGACTCCGGCGATGCCCAGTATCTCCCCGGCCCTCACACTGAGGCTTATGCCCCTTAATGCCGGCAGCCCGCGGTCGTTTGCCGCAGTGAGCCCCTCGGCTATGAAGGCATCCTTGCCGAACTTCGCCTCAGGCTTATGTACCACCAGCTCGACTTCACGTCCGACCATCATGTTAGCCAGCTGGCTGGGTGATGTGTCTGCCTTGCTTACTGACCCTATGATCTTGCCATGGTTTATGACAGTGATCCTGTCGGAGATCTCCATGACCTCCTTGAGCTTGTGCGATATGAATATGATAGACTTCCCGTCATGCACGAGCTTGTGCATGATCACGAAGAGCTCTTTCGTCTCCTGTGGGGTCAAAACCGCGGTAGGCTCGTCAAGGATGAGCACTTCAGCGCCCCTGTGCAGCGCTTTGAGTATCTCTACCCTCTGCTGCATGCCCACCGATATGTCCATTATCTTCGCGTCAGGGTCGATGTCCAGCCCGAACGTCGCAGATATGGCCTTCAGTTCCTCCCTTGCCTTCCTCTTGTCGATTAGAAAGCCCGCCTTGACCGGCTCGTTGCCCAGAACCAGGTTCTCGGCCACAGTCAGCGGCTTGATCAGCATAAAGTGCTGGTGCACCATGCCAATCCCCTGCCTGAGCGTGTCAGCCGGCCCATTCACCACAAGGGGCTTGCCCTTGTACTGTATAGTGCCGCCGTCCTGCTTATATAGGCCGTAAAGGATCTTCATGAGGGTCGACTTGCCGGCCCCGTTCTCCCCGAGCAGGCAGTGTATCTCGCCCTTCCTGAGGTCGAAGTCGACCTCGGAGTTGGCCACTATCCCTGGGAAGGCCTTCGTTATCCCCCTCATCTGGAGGATGATCTCGCTGCCTGTATCCTTCATCTTGCTTACTGCCATGTTCTTCCTCCGTATGGAAAACCGGGCGCCAGGCTAATAAGCCCGGGGCCCGGTCCCTGATACAGCAGAGCTCAGTAGTACATGCGCTGCCTAATGCACCAGGTTATTACTTGGAAATGAGGTCGGTGGGCTTCGATCCGTCGGGCACTACGGTCTGGCCCGTCTTGATCATGCTCGCCCATGCGTTCGCCTTGGTGATCGCGCCTACCGCGGTGTTCTTGGAGGTGGTGAGGGCCATGCCCACGCCGTCTTCCTTGAGGCCGAGGGTTATGACGCCGGCCTTGTACTTGCCGTCAACAAGCATCTTGCTGCCCATGAACACGCCGTTGTCGACGCGCTTGATCATGGAGGAGA
>CAZHKX010000101.1:0-6270 GCA_964532805.1 uncultured Clostridia bacterium | reverse complement strand
ACCCTGCCGGGCCAGTCTTCGAGGCTTTCAGTGAGCGCCGCAACATTCGGATGAGAGAGCATGGCAGCTCTAGCCCTGATTAGATCAGGTGCATCCTCTTTGAGGCCTGCGAGGTACTTCAGCGCATTGTAGGCAGTCCAAGGCTCAGTGCTTTCGATGAGCATCCTGTCTACGATCTCCAGAGGAATCCCTCCTTCCAAAGAAGCAAACGGCTTCATTGTTCAGGTCCGCCTACGGGTTGCGGCATGTTCCGGGCAGTATCGCCCATGCCTGACTAACAGCCGAGGCTGAAGGCTGCCATAGTTGCACATTTTACCCGATCAGCTGATATGAGAACTCGCAAGGCATGCGGCCGCCGCTGTTTAGCGCAGAGGACACAACACCGATAGTGCGAAGCTCAACCCCAAGGGCGTTTATGTAATGATGGCGGAAGTGGCCGGCACAGCAGAGGCAGTATGTCTTCGAGACTGCGTCTTTCATCTTCAGGCCAGAGAAGCAGGGACAGGGGCACAGGTAGCTTTCGCCGGACTTCCAGCTTATGAACGCTGAGATGGTTCCGTCCTCATTGAGCCTCGGGTTGCCCATGAACCTGACCTCAGACAGCCCTTCGACCCTGGCTTTCAGATCAAGGTCTGTTGTCTTATTCCTGTATGCCTTGCAGTCGTCCGCCCTCTTGCCCCCCGTGCAGCAGGCACACCACCCCATTATCTCTATGAGGTCTTCTTCCGGAAGGGCTCCTTCCATCCTGGCAACCGCCTCTGCAAGGCGTGAGGCAGCGGCTGCCTTGCGCCCGAGAAGGGGCAATCCCTCCTGGCTCCCAAGCAGGCTGGCTATGACCTCCTGCGCAATGCCGTGGTGCTTCAACGATTCTCCGATCTTCTTCAAGTCTGGCAAGGCATGGACCTCCTTAAGGGGTATGAGCTTGGATAGACTGACTGAGTGAAGCTAATTGCTGCATCAGTTGAAGTGCACGTAAAGGCGCCTTCTAGCATTGAAGGCCCGATCAGAGCTCCGAGCGTACCGATGCCGCCCACCTGCGCACCCTGCCTGCCGCACCGCAGGAGTCGCCCCCGGCATATACGTCGCTTATGGTCAGCTTCCACCTTCTTAAGGCTATCGGTCCTTCCGGGTCATCTTTCAGGACCTTCGCACTGCCTTTGAAGAAGAACGCCATGCTCTTTCTTATGGCGCTGGGCGCCAAGCCCCGGTCAAGGTGATCTATGAAGGCGGTGCGCAGTTTGGCCATCGCATCGTCTCTGAAGCAGGAAGGATGCTGCAGATTGAAACTGGCTGCCGTCTTGAAATGCTCCGTCAGCAGCTCTCCGTCCTCTGATTCCCATCCTATGACCTCAGCTAGCATGTCCCGGCAGCTTAGGCTACCTGGCAGCGCCGCCCCGCACTCGGCACACGATAACGCCTTCCCGTTCACTTCAACGAGCCTCCAATCGAAGCTTGACTCTTATCATAGGTCTTACTCCCAGGCGCGCCACGCTCACATTCGCATAGCTTCGGATGCTGCCACCCGTGCCCACAAAATAAGCCCGTGAGGGCTTGTTGCCCTCAGTTCTCAGCCACCACCATGAGCAACCCTTTCTCAGGCCGTCGACATCGACGTAGTTCTCGGCTACACCCTTATCGTACACGTAAAGGCTGCATCCGTCAGGTTTCAGAAGCCTTGCATACTCTGTGCCGAAGGCCTTCAGCATGTCTTTCCCAAATGATGCGGAGTACTGCCTCGCCTCATCAGCGCTCATAAGGGTAATCTTATCATTAGCAAGCGTGCGCTCATCAATACCGTGACTAGCCAGCGCCGGCAGCATGATCGCTTTTTCGTCAGCGTTGAAGGCGGTCTCGCAGAACCCTCCGGCAAGCCATCTTCTGAGGTCGCAGTCCTGCCATGAGGTGTCGACGCAGTCCCTCCATTTTATGTCGGCTGTCATGCCGTGATAGCGCCTGCAGTCGAGTATGCGCTCGCTGAGAAGAAGCAGGCTATCCTCGGTCTCCTTCAGGATAAGCCAGCTAATGGGCAGTACCTGTCCATCCCTGTCCTGTGGGTATCTGCCGAAAAGCATTGTACACGCTCGACTTCTGTCAAATGGCATAGCGCCTCCGTTAAGAACTCCCCTAATGTGAGACTACGGGTGGTTTCCTCGCTATTCTGGCAAGGGCGAACATGTAGGCAAGATCTATCCACCCGATAAGCTGAGCGTCGATTGCCTCAGGGCTGTCGATTATCAGATGATGCATCCATCTTCCGGGGTAGGGTTCGGACACCTCCTCTATGCGTGGAGAATCGATGTGGCGGGGAAGACCTAGTGAAAGCACCAGATATGTGTCGGGCCTTCCTCTGACATCATGAATCGGAAGCCAGGCATAAGCGAAAGCACGCCCGTTTCCGAATGTCACCTGGGTCTTGAGCATCCTTATCTCAGTGTCTGGGCGCAGTGCAAGTATTCTGTCTTCCAAAGCACGGAAAATCGGAAGTGCCTTTGGCATCCTTGCGAAGAAGCCCTCAGCGTCCTTCTGGGATACTCTTCTGCTTACCACTGCATCCTGCATCTGAGCTCCTTGTTCGGCTGAGGAAGGCCCTCATGGCGTCCTCCTCGCCCTGATTGTATAGAAAGCCGCATCTAGACGCCACATGGAGGGCTGCAGTGCGGAACAGGTCGCACGTCACTTCAACAGAGGCCCAGATCTGCCCCCTCGAAGCTTCAGGGTAGGTTCGCAGGTAGGTGCAGTACATCTCCTCTGGCAGGTGCTTCTTGAAGTACTTGCCGGCTTTCCCGGTTGAGACAGAGAAGCCTGTATTCACCCCGACATGCCAGCTCAGCATCACGTCCAGCATTGCTCTTACGTATGTGTTCAGCATGTCCATCGCATATGGGATCTCGTCTCTGGCCAGGCCCTTGCCTACATTGTTCAAGCACCACCAGAACTCGTTACAGCAGTCACTAAAAAACTTCGCTGAAGGAGGCTTCACATTCCAGATTGTGCCGTCTGGCATGGGGATCTCTGGAAGGGTCCCGTCCTTGTCCAGCAGCTTCACTGTAGGCTCCTGCCCAATGCTTCGCAGGCTCTCGTCCAGGCTGAGGTCAATCCTAATGCCGTCTTCGAAGATCATCAGGAAGGAGAAGTGGCCTTTCTGCACGCATGGGCAAAGCTCCATGGAGTCTGGTGTCTGCATCATTGCAGGCTTGCCGAAGATCCTGTCTATCCATCCCTCGTCATCCAACAGGGATTGAACGTCCCTGACCAGGTAGATGACGTCGAAGTCCTGGTACTCATCCTTCGCTATTGCAGGGTTGGCGCGTGATCCAACGAGAAGAACCGCTCTTATGCGCTCATCTTCTCTAGCCGTTTTCAGGATCAGATCGAGGACCTCCTGTTCGCTTCGCATGCAAACCTCCATTGTTCCATGTAGCGTCTGAGCATGATGATTTCGTGATACAGCTTCGTTTGGGTCGAGAGAGTGCCTGCGCACATAGCATAGCAACCTGCCTTACGGGGGTAATGAGATTTTCCCATCGCCCTGGCAGGGCAGTAAGCGTGCATCGGGATTGCTCCCTTGTGTTACTCGACGCCGAAAGCCTCTGCCCATGCATCGATCATGCTGTGGAGCCTCTCGTGGACGCCATGCCCGATTACCCTCTCCTCATGCTCCTCGAATTTCTCGAACATGAGCTCCTGGCTGTGCTCGTCGATAAGCCTGTCTGCCATCGCGAACAGGACGCCGTTCTCCTTATCGATGTGCTGCCGGAGAAGGTCGCGGTAGTTCACTGCTGCCCCTTCGAACCCTCGGATGTCCTTCTTCTCAAGGCATTGCCCCATCTGAGCGATGTATTCCCTGCCTTTGGCATGCTCGGCAAGCATGACGCCGACAGGGCCGCCCTCATTTCGGATGCCCAGGGCTACAAGCGCCTTGAATAGGTGTTCCTCCTCCTTGCCATGGTGGCACTTATCAGCGAAGATCCTAAGGAAGTACAGAAGCTCGCCATAGTAGAGAAGCTTGCTCTCGGTCTCCTCCTTCTTAGGCTGAAGCATCTTATCGAGGACCTTGAGCACGAAGATTATCGATTCATGCTCTTTTCTGAGGTCTTCAGTAGCCTTTCCCATAGCAATGTACCTCCTTCTCTATAAGCAGAGGGCTTATATCCTAAGCGAGCCCCTGAAGCCGCGTACGCCGTAATATGACTCAGCGCCGTTGTGGTAGGTGAACACCATTCCATAACGGCGGTCGCAGAATAGCGCACCACCCAGCCTCCTTACGTCTTCCGGCGTCTTGACCCAGCTGGAGGTCTTGGTATCAAACTCGCCGAGCTCCTGAAGCTTGTGATACTCCTCAACGGTGAGCATCTCAATTCCCATGGAAGTTGCCATGTCTATTGCGCTTGTAACAGGCCTGTTCTGTTTCCGGGCTTCCCATGCTGCATGGTCATAGCATATGTTCCTACGGCCCTCAGGGGTCTCCTTTGAGCAGTCAAAAAAGATGTACTCTCCGCTTACTTTATCGAGGCCTATTATGTCCGGCTCTCCTCTAGTGGCTTCCATCTGGTATAAGGAGAGAAGCTTGCCTTGTGCCGCGTCAAGCCTGGCTTTTACTTCAGCCCAATCTGCTCCAGCATGTCGCCCCATATTGCTAATAAACCGTGTATGAATCCTGATAATCAGTTCTTCACACTGCCCTCGGGTTAACTTGCCCAAGATGGGAACATCAACACCCATTCCATCTCCTCCTTGCGGTTTGGCGGACATTGCCTAATCATGGGATCAACTTAAAAAGCCTGCAGACAAGCTTCAGAGGCAGCTTCCAGCCAATGTACGGCATTGCTGCATCTTGTCGCTCATCAACCCCGCTTGTGTGACTGCTTAGTAGAAAGCTCCGGAGACCTATAACTTCCTAGCTCCTCAGCACCTTTTCCAGCGTTTTACCCTTCGCTAGCTCGTCGACCAGCTTATCAAGCCAGCGTATCTTCTGCATCAAGGGGTCTTCGATATCCTCAACACGCACACCGCAGACTACTCCCGTGATCTTCTCCGAGCTGGAGTTCATCTCAGGTGCTTCAGCGAAGAATGTTTCGAAATCGGCATTCTTGTCGATCTGAGCTAGCAAGCCACTCTCGTCGTAACCGGTCAACCAACGGATTACGGTATCGACCTCGTCTTTTGTCCGTCCCTTCCTCTCGGCTTTCTGGACGTACAAGGGGTATACGCTGGAGAAGGGCATCTTGTATATGTTATGTTTCATCATCTTCTCCTTAGTCAAAGCTTTAGAGCAAGTCAGTATGAGTGCTTTGTCATCATAGCTCATTTTCCATTTCCTATCCGGTTCCCCTGATTTCTAAACTTCTTAAACTGATGTTAGTTTCACCTTTGAGTTGCGGATTCCTTCGACTTGCCGCGAATTATGCTCGATAAGCACGAACTAGACAGTGATAAACCCTTCCCGAAGAAGATCCATAACCCACATTTCTAAGGATGATGGACGAGAGAACCCAAAAACTACTGATGTGCACCAGATTCCAAGGGCAGCTTCTAGAACATAGAAAGCCATTGCTATATTACTAATTATTACTTATAATATCCTAAAAGGTAATAATAAGGAGCAATAACATGAACAGGGATTACTACACGGTAGAACAGGTATCCGACTTGCTGAGCATCCACCCGAAGACCATCCAGCGCTATATACGTGAGGGGAGGCTTCGCGCCACGAAGATAGGGAAGAGCTGGCGCATCACGGGCCATGACCTTAGTACTTTCGTGGAGAGCGAAACTTGCCAGAAGCCGCAAGGTAATGACCCATCCAAACGGCAGGTCACAGCTTCGGCGGTGATCGATGTCATGGTCTGCGGGAAAGAGGACGCGATAAGGATAATGAACACGCTCACGGCAGCACTGAACTCGAAGCCGCAGGAGTATGGCCAGTCTTCGATGCAGACCCAGTTCGTCGAGCGTGAGAGCATGGTGCGCATCACCCTCTGGGGTGGCATACGCTTCCTGGCGATAATGATGGACACTGTATCTGTATTAACCGAGAGTGGACAGGAGGAGTGATCAAGTTGAGAACCAGCGTTTTCAAGACCGAGGCGGGCCGGGATAGAGTCCGCTCTTACTACAATATGGTACTCAGCCAGCTGCCCTTCGAGAGACGTTACATCGAGACAACGTTCGGACGTACTTTTCTGCTGGTAGCGGGCGATGAAGCAAATCCAGCGATCATCCTCCTGCACGGATCCTGCAGCAACAGCGCCTTCTGGTTTCCCGAGATCA
>CAZHKX010000100.1:0-6335 GCA_964532805.1 uncultured Clostridia bacterium | reverse complement strand
CGAACTTCACGTTTCTGAGGCTTCTTGCGTCATAGAGGGCCGATTTCGCCATTTCAATCTGATCTTCTGCGACATCTGTTGCGAATATCCTAACGCGCGGCTCAGAGCTGCATCCGAGCCCCATGTCGGCCAGCAATATGGCCAGGGAGTATGGCTCCTGTCCGGCGGCGCAGCCTGCCGACCAGATTCTAATCTCCCCCGCCTTGGAACCGCCCTTCTTCGAAAGCAGCGCTCCCAGCACATATTTGTCTAGCACGGAGAATGTAAGGCTGTTCCTGAAGAACTCGCTGTATGTTACTCCAAGAGATCCCGAGAACGCTGTCGCTTCCTCGGCATCGTCCCGAAGCAACACGATATACTTCTCCAAGTCGCACAGCGATAGCTTGCTCATCCTCTTGCTTGCAGTCACCTCAAGAAACGACGGATCAAACGGGGTGATATCCCGCCCCGTTGATTCCAATACCGCCTTGATGATGCCCGAAGCCTTGCTTTCCATTCCGGCGTTTCCTCCAGATGTGCTTAACCCTCGTCCGGCTCGAAAATGCTCAGACTCATAAAATTATTATTTTCGACTTTCCTTGCCTAATTCCTTTATGTCCTGCAAATTACACCATGTCTTCACGCATCAGGCCCCAACTACCTTAGTGGATTCGAAGGACCCCTGCCATGCAAGGAAAGTATCACCTCACGAAGGGAATCTCATATTGGCCATAGAATGATACATTTATATCTTTCGATTTAAGGAGATTAGCCATGGCTCACACATCAGGCAATTACACAGTTTTAGACAGCCTCAGAGCATATATAGGCAATACACCTCTTCTTGCGATAGATTTCACCTTCAGAGGTGTAAGGAGGAAAGTATACGCGAAGTCTGAGAACCTCAACATGACAGGCAGCATCAAGGACCGCATGGCCGTGCATGTCTTAAGCAAGGCTTATAGGACCGGTAAGCTTCACCCGGGGGATATAATAATCGAGGCAACGAGCGGGAACACCGGAATCTCCATTTCCGCCATAGGAAGGGCGATGGGGCATCCTGTAACCATCTTCATGCCCGAGTGGATGAGCAGGGAGCGCAAGGACCTGATCTCGAGCCTGGGGGCGAGGATCGTGCTTATCAGCAGAGAACAGGGCGGTTTCCTTGGCAGCATCGCTGCGGCGGATAAGATGGCATCCGAACTGGAGAATGCATTCCTTCCCCACCAATTCTCGAATACTGACAACGTTGAGGCGCACTATGAGACAACAGGCCCTGAGATATGGCATCAGATGCTTTCCAAGGACATGACGCCGGATGCCTTCGTTGCCGGCGTCGGAACTGGCGGCACGATAATGGGCGTAGGAGACTACCTTAGGGAAAGAAACCCCAAGGTCAAGCTCTTTCCTCTCGAGCCATCCAACTCCCCCACTATGTCAGTCGGCCGTAAGGTGGGCAAGCATCGCATACAGGGGATATCCGACGAGTTCATCCCACCGATACTGGATTTGAAGAGGCTTGATGAGATTATTGCCGTCGACGACGGCGATTCGATAATCATGGCCCAGAAGCTGGCAAGGGAATTGGGGTTGGGGCTAGGGATATCCTCAGGAGCCAACTTCCTCGGGGCAATAATCGCGCAGGAGAAGCTCGGTCATGATGCGAAAGTCGTCACAGTGTTCCCCGACGACAGCAAAAAGTACCTTAGCACGGACCTTATGCGGGAGGAGCCGGTAAAGGATGGCTTTATAGCCCCCGAGGTGGAGCTGCTGGGCCTTGATGTTATAAGGCGGTCCTGCCATATATGCGATGTTCAGTAGGTTATTCAGTTAGCGTTGCCCTCCAGACCGGCGTTCTGTCTTGCTTCCATGCTCATCTAGTGCGCTCTCCTTTTTGGGCATGCAGTTTCTGTCAAGCAACATGAATAAAAGATTCCACTTGCCTCATGATATCATTGTGATATCATCATGGTATTAGGAGGCGATTAGAATGCAGGAGAAGGTTCTTAAGGCGCAGAAGGGCATGCCCGTATTGATCATATCTATAGTCCTCTACCTAGCGGCCATTCCTCTGTCCATATACGGTGGCGTGCTTCTAGATGAAGGTGCAGGCATCGGGGCCCTGGCGCTCGGCGTAGGTATCCTTTGGCTGATGATAGGCTTCATACCATTCCTGGGGCTCAAAATTGTAAGACCCAATGAAGCGCTCGTCCTGACGCTTTTCGGCAAGTACACTGGGACTCTGAAGGATGCTGGTTTCTTCTTCGTACATCCCTTCAGCTCGGCCATCAACCCCGCTGCAAAGACCAGGCTCGGGCAAAGTGGAGATGTAGACAGCGGGCACTCGCGCAAGCCTGGCAGGCCCGGAGCTGAAGGCGCTGAGGCGCTTGAGACCATCGGCAACAAGAGCATATCGCTTAAAGTGATGACCCTTAACAACAGCAGACAGAAAGTGAACGACACTCTGGGTAATCCGGTGGAGATAGGCATTGCGGTCATGTGGCGCGTGGTAGACACAGCGAAGGCGGTATTCACAGTGGACAACTATAAGGAATACCTTTCGCTGCAGTGCGACAGCGCCTTGAGGAATATCGTGCGCATCTACCCTTATGATGTGGCCCCGAATGTAGACACTACAGGCGACGGTGAACCTGACGAAGGAAGCCTGCGTGGCTCAAGCGCCGTAGTTGCTGAGCGCATACGCGCAGAGATACATTCCAAAGTCCAGGAAGCAGGATTGGAGATACTTGAGGCTCGGATAACCTATCTTGCGTATGCCCCCGAAATCGCAGCGGTGATGCTGCAGCGCCAGCAGGCAAGCGCGATCATCGACGCAAGGAAGATGATTGTCGATGGTGCTGTGGGCATGGTTGAACTGGCTCTCCAAAAGCTTAGCGCAAACCGCATAGTAGAGCTGGACGATGAGCGCAAGGCGGCCATGGTATCAAATCTGCTTGTCGTGCTGTGTGGCAACAGGGATGCCCAGCCCGTTGTGAACAGCGGCAGCCTGTATTAGCATGGACGGCGGGAAGAAACAAATCCCGTTGCGCCTTTCCGCCCGCTTATACGAGCAGATCGTAGCCTGGGCTGAATCTGACTTCCGCTCCGTTAACGGGCAGATAGAGTACCTGCTGACTGAATGTGTACGCCAGAGAAAGAAGAGCGGTAAATACGTTCCCGGCGGTATTGATGGAAGCAAAGCAGGCGAGTAAGCATACCGTAAAACCTATGGTAGGGCACAGTAAGTACAGTTAAGCATTGCAAGCATTCTAACCTTCATTTCTGTCTGACTCGTGCTGGCTGTGTGCTTAGAATGTATCAAAAGAGGGCTGTTGCATAATTGCAATCAGCCCTCTAGCTTTAATTGTAATTGGTGCGCCACCCGCGGATCGAACGCGGGACCCACTGATTAAAAGTTCTATTCCACATGCATTTCCGTTTTCGATAATTCTCTGTATTTCTCTTTATAGTGCAGTTATGTCAGTAACTAGAGCCCATCGTTTCTGTTAACGGCGGTGTAAACTGAGCCACAAGGGGGTGCGGACGTTTTCTTGGACAACCTAGATAGCAAGTCCTAAGATTCTCCGGTATTCCATAGGACTCATTCCCCCAAGAGACAACTTAATCCTGCCGTTGTTGTACCAGTGAAGGTAATCATCCAGACAGTTCATGAATTTGGTGATGCTAACCCCGGCCCACGACCGATTGTAGAAGAACTCATTCTTGATCCTGCCGAATAGCCCTTCACATGCTGCATTGTCCGGCGAGCAACCCTTCTTGGACATTGATCTTATCAGCCCTGAACGCTCAATTCGTTCAAGAAATCCTGGCCACCGATAATGACCTCCCCTGTCAGAGTGCAGAATTGGGCTCTCACCTTCGTGAAGGGTACCTATCGCCATATCAAGCATGCTATTAACCATATCGGCGTTCGGACTGGTAGATATCGTCCAACTGACCAGGATCCCATCAAAGCAATCCACAATGGGGGACAAGTACACCTTCCCGGCAGGTATGTGGAATTCTGTTATGTCCGTGACCCACTTCAGGTTCGGGTTAGTCGCGTGGAAATCGCGCTCCAGCAGGTTACTCGGCGCCGGAGTACTTTCTCCTTCGTAGGAGCTGTACTTCCGCCTGCGTGTCGCGACTACAATGAGCTTGGCCGCAGCCATCAAGGCCCGTACTACTTTCTCCGATACTCGCTTGCCTTCTCTCTTGAGAAGCTGGTGTATGCGGCGATACCCGTAGCAGTTGTTGTTCTCCCTGAAGAGCTCTGTGATCCGCACTTTCAGCCGCTCGTATTTATCTTCCAGACGATTGATGGCGCATTGATAGTAGTAGCTGCTACGTGAAAGCTTCAGTGCGCCAAAAAGGTCATCGAGGGTGTGCTTACTCCTTAGGGCGTCGATCAGCATCGCTTTTTCCTTGTTTGCCAGCTGTACCAGATCGACGCCCTGGCCTTTTTTTATGATTTCAGCCGCCGCCTCCAGAAGGTCTAGCTCAAGCCGTGCTCGGCGTATCTGCACTTCAAGGGTCTTTAATTCCGCCAGCTTACTCTCCTTTTCCTCTGAAAGGCTTGATTTTTGCTTATCCTTCGTCACCCTGTTACCACCCTTGCCAAGCATTTTGGTTTTCCAGTTGTACAGGCAGACTCGGCTTACTCCGGTTGTTTCAGCCACCTTCTTTGCGCTGCCATGCCTGGAACATAACGCCATTACCGCTTCTTGCTTCTGCTCTGCCGTAAACTGCGCTACGCTCCTCTTCTGTTTCCTCTTACGTAGTCCAAATGCAGTACACCACAGCCTGAGTGTTTCTCTGTTAGGATACCCTAAAACCCGGATTGTACGCATCAAACTACGCCCATGTTCCAAGTAATAGTTTATCGCAGCCTGTTGCTGCTCTGATGTATACTTGGGATTCTTGCGGGCTCGCTTTCGGATCGGTCCTGTCACCTGCTCCAGCAAGTATTGCTTACGCCATAGTTTAAGAGTAGCCCTGCTTGGGTAACCCAGCTCAGCAATCACACTGGCGATGCTGTAATCGTACTTGATGAGTAGTTCAATGGCTCTCTTTCTCTTCTTGCTTGGGTACATGGACAACCTCCTGTTCATTATTCATGTCCAGGTTTTTGTCCGCACCCCCAGGTGGCTCAATTCTCGCCGTCGTTGACATTTCTTCTAATACTCCCCCGTTTACGCCAGTTCTCGGCAGAAAGTGTAGAAAAAGTGTAGATGCTAAATAACATATCTATTAGGAATTACATTTGGAAAGGCTTCAATTATTGTTAGTGCTAACCCTAGCGAAAGAGCAGCCCTTGCACCTGGCTCTTACCTAGGTTTTTACAACTATCCTTGGCTTTTCTAGAGGGTTATATCACTACTTAACTTTAAAAGATATATCCTATTCCCAGCTTGCCAAAGAAGAGTGTAAAGACATCAGAATTGTAAGAGTTTACTATTAGTGAAGGGCCAGCATCCAGGCTAACTCTTAAATGCGTAGCTCTATACTCTATCCCAAGTCCAAGATCCCATAGAGAACTGACATTAGGACCTTCATAGTAAGTGATTAGTACAGATGGATCTAACAATAGATAGAAATCCCATCCTTTCGAAAGGTCTATGCAGTATCGATAAAGTACGATAAGTTTCGCACATTTGAAAATGGAGCGTAAGGGTGACATGACCCTTCCCGCCTGGTTAAATTGTAGTTGGGAAAACAAACAATTAGCAGGTGAAGGAGAAGAGTCATGTCCAACAACATTATACAGCTTAACCAGGAAGCTATGAAGCAGGAGCTGAGCGCGCTGGTCAAGGAGAGTGTCGAGCAAACGTTGAACGAACTCTTGGACCGGGAAGCGGACCGTTTGACCAACGCAAAGCGCTACGAGAGGACCTCGGATCGTCATGATACCAGGGCAGGGCATTACGACAGGAAGCTGCTGACCAAGGCGGGAGAGGTTAATCTGAAGGTCCCTAAACTGAGGAATCTGACGTTCGAGACGGCAATCATCCAAAGATATCAAAGACGAGAGATCAGCGTAGAAGAGGCTCTGGTTGAAATGTACCTGGCAGGGGTGTCGGTACGCAGAGTCGAGGACATAACGGAATCCCTATGGGGTTCCAGGGTATCCGCAGGGACGATAAGCGAGCTGAACAAGAAGGTTTATGTGCACATAGACCAATGGCGGATGAGGCCACTAAGAGGGAAGTACCCTTACGTTTACCTTGATGGCATCTATCTTAAACGCAGCTGGGGCGGCGAGTATCGGAACGTCGCGGTGCTTGTGGCAATGGCAGTCAACGAGGACGGACGCCGGGAAGTCATAGGCTCGGCGGAAGGTATGAAAGAGGACAAAG
>CAZHKX010000099.1:0-6337 GCA_964532805.1 uncultured Clostridia bacterium | reverse complement strand
GTCCGCGATGGGTGCGAAGTTCCTGCCGCTTCTGTCCGAGGAGATGAGGGATTCGCTCATCTCAGCCCAGCTTAGGGGCGCGAACCTTTCGAAGATGGGCATAGCAGGCAGATTCAGGCTTTATTCACAGGTGCTAATGCCGGCAACCGTGACCGCGCTCATGAGGGCGGAGCAGGTCTCCTGGGCGCTGGAGCTCAAAGGCTTCAACCCGGGCTCCTCTAGGACCTATTGGAGGCGCCTCGACATGGGCACCTCAGATTGGATGGCATTTCCGGCCGGGTTTATCGCACTGGCCCTCTTCCTTGTCGCAAACTATGCTTTATGACGGAGGAAACGATGAAGGTATTCGCAGTCTCCGGGCTTCATACGACTGGCAAGACCACGACCGTGGTGGCACTTGTGGGGGAGTTTACGCTTCGAGGCCTTAAGGTCTCCACCGTCAAGGACATACACTATGAGGGCTTCGCCATGGACAAGGAGGGCACCAACACCTGGAAGCACAGGATGGCCGGCGCCTCTACTGTGGTGGCAAGGTCTCTTGACGAGACTGACTTCCTCGTGGGAGGGCGCATGCAGATGGAGGACGTCCTTCATAGGCTTGAGGCAGACGTAGTGATAATAGAGGGGGGCCATGAGGAGCCCTATCCGCGGATTACCTGCGCCACAACCCCGGATGAGGCCGACATAAGATTCGACAGCCATACTTTCGCGGTGGCAGGAAGAATCGCCGAGCAGATGACGGAATACCGCGGTGTGCCCGCATTCAACCCGATGAAGGATGCCAGCATGCTGGCAGACCTTGCACTGGCTAAGGCACATGTTATGGAGGGCTTCGGGTCCGGGAGGCGCAATGATCGGCAAGCTTGAGGGTAAGCCGGATTTATGCCGGGAAGCAGCGGAGATCCTCTCAGCGGCAGCAGATGAGGGCAGGGAGCTGGATTCGGCGCTGCTTGGGATACATGGGGCGGAAGGCGTCATCAAGCTTAGCTCCAGGCAGGGGTCATGCTTTGCGGTGAGTATATCGGGATCAGGTGGTATCTTCGCCAAGCTGCTTTCGGACGAGGCCGGGGCAAGGCGAGAGGAGGAGTTCTCCAAGCTTGTCTCGGAGGCGGGCGTCAGCTGCCCCAGGGTGGAGGCAAGATCCGGCAGGGCGATCGCCAGGTCCTACATAGAGGGACGGCCGGCTTCCGAGGAGCTTGATGCGATGAAGGATTGGGGGGACGCGCAGGCGGCTTCCAGGCTCTGCTGCCGAATTGGAGCAATGCTTGCTTCTGTGCATGAGGTCGCCGCATCTGACGGCAGGGTCGTGACTCTTGAGGATGCCAATCTCAGGAATTTTATAGTATCGACTGGAAACGCACTCAGCGTGATAGACCTCGCAGATGCGGCATTCGGAGACCAGGCAGCAGACCTTGGCGGGCTGATTGTCCACATGCTGACTCACAGGCCGGCATTCTCGCAGCTTTCATGGGAGATGGCCGAGGCTGCGATAGACGGGTATTCAAAGCAGCGCAAGGTGAGACCAGAGGACAGATGGCTTGAGGATGGGCTGAGGAACGCCTTCATGAAGGCATCCGTAAGGCGCGCGGACGAGTGCCTGCTAAGCTGCGAAAATGAGGCCGTATCGAGGCTTACGGCGTCGAATACCAGGAAGCGAGGTGAGAGGTCCTGAAAGTCAAGTCACTTACATTGGCGGCGCTTTTCACCGCCCTTATGATTGCCGGCGCCTATATTTCCCTTCCGACTCCGGTGGTGCCGATAACCTTCCAGCCATTCTTCAGCGTCCTCGCCGGAGCGGTTCTGGGGCCGAAGCTCGCCTCAATGGCCATGGGCGCATACATCGCGATAGGCCTTGCCGGCGTGCCGGTTTTCGCCGGTTTCACCGGTGGAATCGGGAAGGTACTTACCCCCACATTCGGCTTCATAGTGGGCTTTATGGCTGCTGCAGCGATTTCTGGCGCCATTGCGGCGAAGCCCGATGCGGGCTATGCAAGAGTCGCGGCTGCTTCTGCGGCAGGCATGGCGGCCATCTACGTAGTGGGTGTGCCTTATATGTACCTCGTATTGACGCTGGTCTCGGGTAAGGATGTGACCCTGGCGGCGACAGCGGCGGCCATGCTGCCCTTCTTTGTAAAGGATGTAGTCCTTTCGCTTGCCGCCTCGGGCATTGCCGTGAGGATAATCCCCATCTCAAGGAGGCTTGCCAGGCAGTAGGGCGGACAGTCAGCGGCCTCGCCTGAGGAAGAGCCTGATGCCGAAGTAGATCAGTGCGGCGCCGACGGCGCCGTTAAGCATCTTCATCGCGGCTTCAGGAAGGAAGCTCCCCGCGAAAGAGGAGGCAACTGCCACAGATGAAAGGAAGATGAGAGTGGATGCAACGCAGCCGGCGCCGAAAAGGGCCAGGCGCCTTCCTGCCATGCCGCCATCGCTGGCCTTAGTTGCGAAGACTCCTCCCCAGAAGATGATGGTGAGGGGGTTGGACGCGGTAAGAAGTGCGCCTTTGGCGAAGTATCCGCCAGAAGCCCCTCCTGAGAACAGGCTCAGCGAAGGCAGGAAGCCTATTCCCATCGCACCGAGAAGAGAATCCGCCCCGAAGGCGATGAGCACTGCCGCCCCTACGATGGAGACGGCATTGCTCACGGAATCCCTTTTCATCGCCGCAGAGACTCCGATCGCCGCAAGCGCTATGTAAGCTGCGTCGACCGCAGCTATAGCAAGGACTGTCGCCATGCCGGCTCCCATGCCCGCCAAGCTTGCCGTGTTGAAGACCAGAAGGCACATGGGGCCTACTGCAAGCTGCAATATCATCCCGAACCTTATGCCCGACCACAGGTCTTTTATAACCTCTACCAACTTTGCTCTTCCTTCCATGGCTACAGCCCCATCGCCGACTTGAGCCGGATGAACAGCCCGGTATTGTCGTACCATCCGCCGAATGCGCCGCTTCCGGGGCCTTCAGCCGATACCGGGACAGGAGCCGCCGTATGCCAGCCCGAGCCCCAGGATATGTTCCCCTTGGCTGAGATTATGATTCCGATCTCCCTTACGGGATCCTCCGAAGCCTGGATATGGGTTATGCCCATGTCCTTGCCCGCATTCCAGGCGGCATCTCTCTGAAGCACCGCGCCCAGCTTGCCCCAGTCCCCTTCGGCATCTTCCAGCATGGAGCCTGCGCTCGCCCTGACTGACGCCAGGTACTTCGCATCCACCTTGTAACCGTCGCCGGCCCCAAGGGACAGGCCGCCAGTCTCGTGGTCGGAGGTGACTACCACAAGGGTCCTTCCATCCCTGGCGGCGAAATCAAGGCATACCCTGACCGCCCTGTCCGCCTCCAGCATCTCCGAAAGGGCGCCGGCGGCATCGTTGTCATGCGACATGCGGTCCACTGCGCCGGACTCTACAAGCAGTACGAAAGGCTTACCGGCGGCTTCCAGCTTCATAAGGCCCGCCTTCACCATCTCATCCAGCGTCACAAATCCCTGGGGGCGGTCAAGCGCTATCGGAAGCGCATCTTCGGCAAGTGTGCAGATGGCAGGAAGCGGAAGGTGAGCAAGCTCTCCAAGGCTGTGGGCGGAGTTGGCGGCAGCACCTGAGCTGCCATTCTTGAGCGCCTCTGCGAGAGCACCCCTTAGGTAAGTGTTGCCCCCTCCGATGAGAAGGTCGATTCCGCTTCTTAGAAGCTGCGAGGAGATGTTCCTGTAGGCCAGCCGGTCGAACTCCTTCGCGTACATCGCGGCGGAGGTTGCGTCATACAGGGCGGAATTAGTTATTATCCCCGTAAGCATGCCCTTCTTCTCGGCAAGCTCCATGATGCTTTCAAGCTCGTCTAGGTTGGCATCGTAGCCCAGAAGCCCGTTGTAGGTCTTCTTCCCGCAGAACATGGCAGTCGCCGAGGCCGCAGAGTCTGTAATAGCGCCGTCAACGTTAAGCGTGGACATCATACCCAGCACCGGCATCGAGCTCATGGCGAGAGGCTGCTTCACGGCAAGCTGCGCCAGCTGGCGGTGCGATGCCCCGGCCCCGTCGATGATGAGGACGATGAGGTTTCCGGCCGGCGCCAGGGCAGAGACCATCCCTGCCGCGAGCAGTATGATAAGGGCTGCTGCCAGCCCGGTCCGCTTCAAAGCCATCGGCAGGTCCTCCTGATGCAAAGACTTACACAGATTGTATACCATCGGGGAAGCGTTTGGCACCCGCGTGTTATAATCCCTTGATAGAAGGGGGTTGACCACATGACTAAGAAGATCCTGCTGATTCTCGCCGCCTTGCTTGTCTTCGCATCATTAGCCGCCTCAGCCGCGCCTCCGGCCTACCACGACGTAAGGCCCGGATACGGCGTCACTCGCATAGGCTGGCTTTCCGAATATAACCCGAATCTGAAGGGGACGAACGGGGATACAATGGTGTACTGCCTTGAGGGCGAGGAGCCTGGCATGGACGTGCTTGTGCTCGGGGGAACGCACGCCAATGAGATCTCCGGCATAATCGCGGCCACCCTGATAGTGGAAAGAGCCGAGGTAAAGGTGGGAAGGATCTTCGTGATCCCGCACGCCAACAACAGCGCATCTATGGCCCCCGACTCCAGAAGCGGCGCCAATCTTACCAGGGTCCAGGTGCAGTCCATCTCCGGAGGCAGGGTGCTCGCCTATGGTGACAGGTACACCAAGCTCGACGACCAGCCTGACTTCGCAGCCGACCCGCTCGGACTTGAATCCAGGAACCTGAACCGCGTATACCCCGGCAAAGCTGACGGCACACTAACACAGAAGGTCGCTTTCGGTATAATGAGGCTTCTTGAGGCGGAGGGCATCGAAGTCGGCATAGACCTGCATGAGGCCAATCCGGGCAGCACCCTTGCCTGGACGATAATATCGCCCAACGAGACGCTGGACGTAGCCGTCCTTGCGGCATTCGACCTTGAGGACAGGGGGATAAGGATGAATCCCGACAGAAGCGGCCCTGGATTTGCGGGCTACAGCCACTGGGAGTGGAGCAGGCTTGGCACTTCCGCTTATCTTCTTGAGACGGTGAACCCGGGGATGGAGACGGGCAAGAAGGCGGACCCGATAGTAAGCGAGGAATATCCCATAAAGAAAAGGGTCGGTATACACCTAGAGACCATACTTGCGCTGCTTAAGTACGAAGTCGAGCTAACCGGCGAGAAGTTTGCGGTCGAGGGCATACCCGGCTACTCGGACCTGATGAAGCTGGGGTTGGCCGGGCTTCTCAGGTAACAGGGCGAAGCGAATAACCGAAAAGGGCCGCGGGCACCATGGAAAGTGCCCGCGGCCCTCGGTTCTCTCCTTGCACGACTTGTTACAGGGACTTGTCCAGCCTCGAAATGACGGTCTCGGCGAACCTGTAAGCCCTGTCCATCACACCCGGATCCATCTTGTCGTAAGTGTCCGACGGCATGTGCCAGTGGGGCCCGAAGCCGTCCTGCTCAAGGCCTATTAGCGTGATGGCGGGGATGCCCCTTATGATCGCATCGCTAGCCTCGGTGCATCCTCCGGTAAGCACGGAAGGATATGCTCCGAACTCGGGGTAGCGGCCGATCTCCTCGACCAGCTCCAGGAGCTTCCTGTCCGGCCTTAACGGAAGCAGCAGGCCCTCTTTCGCGATGAAGGACGGCCCTGCGCAGCCGAGCATCTCGAAGTTCACCATCACGGGGTTGTTGAACTCCCTTTTATGAGATTCGAGGAAGTGGACCGCGCCCTCATGCAGAGACTCCTCGCTTCCGGAGCACACGAACCAGACCCTTGAGTATTCCAGGGGCTTGGCCTTTATCTCCTTAGCCATGGTAAGCACCAGCCCTGCCCCGGTCGCGTTGTCGTTCGCCCCCTTTGTGAGAGGGGAGAGCTCTGCCTCCAGCGTTATCGCAATCAGGGAGAGAGCGCCTATCGCTGAGATGAAGGCCACCTTCCAGACGGTCATGGTTATGCCGGGCCAGATGAGCGCCGCGCCGAACATGAAGGTCTGCAGGAACAGAAGTCCCATTGCGACATTGGACCACACGGCGTAGATCTTCCTCCAGATCCTGGACGAGAAGATGATGGGAGTGCGCTGCGTGTCCATATGCCCCATGAGGATTATGTCCCTCTTGGGTGCGTTCTTCGACATCTGCTTTGCGAAGACGTTCCTGCTCTGCTTCCTGCTGCCGAAGATTCTAAGCACATTTGGCCTTAAAAGCAGCTCCTGCAGCTCCGATACGAGCGCGACAGCGGCGATTATGAATGAGACAATAGGTGACCAAAGGAAGATGGCATAGGAGAACGCGAACGCGGCCGCTGCGACCAGGTGCGGCCTGAAGACCGAGGCATGGCTTCGGAAAGTCTCG